>DATMNB010000209.1:0-33313 GCA_035569435.1 Gemmatimonadaceae bacterium | reverse complement strand
TCCGGCCGTATCTCCGGTCGCGGGGGGCGGGGGCGATTCTCGATGGGGACGCCGACGGGTTGAGTGGGGGCGACCGAGCGTTTCACACGTTTGAGCTCAAGCACGTGATGGAGCGGGGGGATGCGGTGCTGGTGCCGTTGTTGTTGTACCTCTTTCATCGGATCGAGCAGCGGCTCGATGGACGGCCGACCTTGATTGTCATCGAGGAGATGTGGGCGCCGCTCATGCGGTCGGTGTTTGCGGCGCGGGTGCGGCGGTGGTTGCTCAGTTTGCGCAAGGACAACGCGGCGGTGTTGCTCGTGGCGCATGGAGCCGAGCAGGTGGTCGAGATGCCGGGCGGTGTGGTGTTGGCGGATGCGTGTCCGACGCGGGTGTTTTTGCCCAATGCCGATGCGACGTCGGTCGGGCATCTGGCGGCGTATGGCGCGCTCGGGCTTGGGGCGCGGGAGTGTGCGCGGCTCGCGCGGGCGGTGCCCAAGCGGGACTACTACATGGTGACGCCCCGGGGGCGGCGGTTGTTTGATCTGGCGCTTGGGCCGGTGGCGTTGGCGGTGTTGGGGACGCCGGTGGGGATGACGACTGGTGACGTGAAACGGGCTGTCGAGCGGGTGATGGCCGAGCATGGGCGGGGGTGGCTCGGCGCGTGGATGTCGGAGCGGGGGGTGGTGTGGAGCTGAGACTGGGGTGGGCGTTGGCGGCGGTGCTGCTGGTTGCATCGCCGGTGCGGGCGCAGTGGGCGGTGTTTGATGCGGCAAACTTCCATCAGAGCGTGCTGCAGTTGGCGGCGGATCTCAAGATGTTGAGCAAGCTTGATGGGCCGCGGTGGCGGTCCGTCGCCGGGATCGTTGCGGCGGGCAACGCGGTGCTCCCGGCGGGCGCGGTCGGTGCGGCGCCGGTCGCCACGCGGGGCTATCCGGCCGTCGAGCGAGACGGTGTGGCGAGGACGCTAGCGACGTTGGCGGGGGCCGTGTCGGCGGCCGAGGTGCAGCGGCCGTCGCTCACGGCGGGGACGGCGCAGCTTGATGCGATCAAGGCGCAGCTGCCTGGCGTGCAGGGCACACAGGGCGCGCTCGAGCTGTCGAGCACTGTGCACGTGTTCACGGCCGAGGAGCTGGTGTTACTGCGGCAGGCGATCGTGGCGCAGACGCATGCGCAGAGTGTGTACTACGGGAATGAGCTCACCACCCGGGCGCAGGCCGATGAGAATGTCCGGGCGCTTTTCTCGGGAATGGGATCGCCGGTACCGCGACGAGCCGCGGTGAGCTTCCGGCCTTGAAGGTGCATCGCAGGACGTTCGCCGACGGAATGCGCACGAGCGCCCGCGGAAAGCGAGTCGCGATGGACGTCTTCAGTGCATTGGCCTGGGCCACGAGCATGACATCGGCTTTTTCGACGCGTCGCGTCAGCCGCCGTACCGCCATCATTGTCTCGGCGTACTCCTCGGCCGCTCGGTCGTCGTACGGCTCAATGATGACCCGATCGAGAAAATCTTTGGCATGTCGCAGGTTACGTTCGGCCAGGACGCTGTTCATCATGTCGATTTGCAACTCGCCCGCGGTGAGCGAGGATACACGGCCGGTTGGCCCATGATACAGGGCGTGCGTATCCGGCACGTCGTAAAAACCGTGCTGCAAGAAGTACAGGCACAGGCTCGTGTGCCACAACGGACCCGCCATGTCTTCCTCCGTGTGACGCTACGTGTCGCCCGTTCGGACATCGCGCATGGCCGCTCGCGCGTCAGGGTCGTTCACCAGCGCCTTGAATTCGTCACGCAGCATCTGTTCTCCATCTGGGGTGGCCAGTACCACACGATATCCGTTGCGTTCGGGGAGCAGATACACAAACTCCACGTCCGGCGGAACATCAGATGGGACTGTGATAACCCTCAGGCCAACGAGCTGGTGGATGGGGACCTTCTGCATCGATACAAGGACCCCTCAGTTGTTGGCGAGAACACATACGTCGGTACGATTGGCACTCTAAGTCAGGCAGATGCAAGCGCGTAAGGGGCAGTATCTCTCCGTTCGAGATTCACCGTGATGCCGACCATCGGTAGTCTCGCGCAGCAGTCAGGCCCGCTGCTGGACGGTCTGACAGATGCCTATCGCACGGCGTCCCACGCGTGGCTCGCGCGACTTATCCCCGTTGCAAGAAGCACGTTTACGGTGCTGGCTGGCATCGAGGTCGCGATCTCGGGCTGCATCTATGGGTTGCGGCGTGCGGCGCTGGATGACGTGGCCGCGCGGTTTGTGCTCAAGTTCGCGCTACTGGCCGGGATGCTCGGCGTGGTGACCAACAGCACGATGTGGCTGCAGCCGATCATCGATGGGTTTGCCGTAGCGGGGGAGCGCGCGATCGGGGCGAGCGGCACCGTCAACCCATCCGATGTCGTCGACATCGGCGTGGCCATCGCCGGCCGACTCTTGACGGCGCTCGATGCGGTCGGGGTATTGGCGCATCCGGCGACGGCCGTGTTTGCCGCGGTGAGCGCGCTCATTGTTGTCGTGGCCTACGTGCTTGTCGCGGCGCAGCTGGTGTTGGCGCTCATCGAGAGCTATGTCGTGCTCACGGCGGGCGTGGTCTTTCTGGGGTTTGCCGCCTGTCGCGCGACGGCGGGGATCGCCGAGGGGTTCCTGACGCACGTCGTGCGACTCGGGGTGCGCATCTTCCTGCTCTATCTCGTGGTCTCGCTCGGGAGCGAGCTGTCACGCGGATGGGTGGCGGCGATCAGCGCGGACCAGCTCTTTGGGCCGGCGAGTCCGATCGGGCAGGTGCTGGCGGGCGCGATCATCTTTGCGCTGCTGGCGATTCGCATCCCCGAGGAGTTGGCCAATCGGATCGCCAGCCACCAGTCGATCGGACTGGCACGGGCGTTGGGGAGCTTGTAGTCGTGCCGAGTCCCTGGACGGCCGCTCGGCACGAGTTCGAGGATGTGTACGCGGATCTCGCGCGGGGCAAGCACGCGTGGCAGATGGCGGCGTTTGCGCTGCTCGCGCTCCTGGCCGTCGCCACGGTGGCGGTGGTGCGACTCTCGCTCGCGGCGCGCGTCACGCCCTACATCGTGGAGGTCGACCGGCTGGGGCGGGCGCGGGCGTTTGGGCCGGCCGAGGCGCTGCGGCGCACGGACACGCGGCTCGTGGTGTCGCAGCTCGCGCTCTTTCTGCGCGAGGTGCGGACGGTGCTGCCGTCCGAGGCTGCGCAGGCCGACGTGCTGCGGCGCGCGTATGCGTACGCCGATGCGGGTGCGGCGGGTTTTCTCAATAGCTACTTCACCGATGCGCGCAACAATCCGCGGCTCCTCTCGCGCACACTGGCGCGGACGGTCGAGATCACGAGCGTGCTCCCCGTTCCGGCGTCGGCGGCGTGGCGCGCGCAGTGGACCGAGACTGAGTGGCCGCTCGACGGGAGTCCGCCGCGCGTGGCGGCGTGGGAGGCGTATCTCGCCGTGCGCATCACGCCGCCCGAGACCGTCGATGCGATCGAGGACAACCCGCTCGGCGTGCACGTGACGTCGTTGACCTGGACGCGGGTCGGGGGAGGGGGAGGCACATGAGATGGATGTGGGTGTTGGCGTGGCCAGCGGTTGCGGCGGCACAGGACACCGTACCGGGCGACGCGCTGGCGGTCGCGGCGCGTGAGGTGCGGGCTGGGCTCTCGCCGCGCGTGGTCGATGTCGGAGGTGCGACGGTGTTCCCGTACGGTCATGGGGAGGCCACCGTGGCCTGCGCGGTGCTGACGGCGTGTGTCGTCGCGCTGGCGCCCGAGGAGCGCATCGTCGCGACCACGCTGGGCGACAGCGAGCGGTGGCTCGCGGCGCAGATGGGTGGGTCGCGTGTTGCCGTCAAGCCAACCGCGTGCGGGATCGCCACCAATCTCGCCATCGCCACCGATCAGCGGGTCTACGTGCTGGCACTGACCGCGGCACCGTGCGCGGGACGCGCGCCGAGGCTCACGCCGTACGTGCGGTTCTGGTATCCCGATGCGACGCCGGCGGCCCCCGCGCCCACGCTCGCGTTCACGTACCACTGGACGCACGATGCGCATCTGCCGTGGACGCCGGTGGCGGTCTATGACGACGGGGCCCACGTGTACATCCGGTTCCCCGCGGCGTCACGGCACGGCGTGGCGCCGGTCCTCTGGCAGGAGACCGCTGACGGCGATCGGGTGTTGCTCAACTACACGACGCACGATGATAGCTATGTGACCGATCGTGTGTTCGCGCGCGCGGTGCTCGAGGCGAGCGATGGGCGGCGCGTGCATCGCGTCGAGATCGTGAACGACACGCTCGTGACCAACACGCCATGACGCTGCGTCCGCGGCCACCGGTGGCGACGCGCTTGAATCGCGTTGCGCTGGGCGTGATCGGCGTGTTGGTGACGATCACCGCGGCTGTTGGGGTCCACTACATCGCGGGGTCCGGCGCGCCGGTGGCCACCGCGGCGGCCGATAGCGTCGTCGCCGTCACGGTACCGCAGCATCCATCGTTTCCTGAGGCGGTTGGCGACTCGATGGCGCGCTCCCCGGCATCGCGCACGGTGGCAACGGTTGCATCTGATACGATGCGCATCGCGGCCGACACGATCCGCATCGTGCCACGGGCCACGGCGCAAGTGGCAGCAGCGCCAATGGCGACGACGGCATATGGCCGCGCGCTGCACAGCGCGTTGATCGTCGCTCTGGATTCGTCTATGTCATCGTTCACACTCACCGCCGGCACGGTGCTCGCCGCGACGTTGGTGACGCAGATCACATCTGATCTTCCTGGCACTGTCGTTGCGCAACTCACTCGCGATGCTTACGACTCTCGTACAGGTCGCTTTGTGCTCATCCCCAAAGGGACGCGACTCATCGGACGCTACGACAGCCGCGTGTCGGCTGGCCAGCGTCGGATGTTGGTGACGTGGACCCGGCTTATCTTTCCCGATGCCCGCGAGCTCGCGCTTCCCGATCTCGCGGCAGTCGACGAGCATGGCGCGGCGGGTCTCGCCGATGCCGTGGACAATCATCTCCCGCGTGTCTTTGGCACGGCGCTCGCCCTCTCGGCGGTCGGCGCCGGCGCGCAGTTGAGCCAACCCTCGGGCGGCAGTGCGTTGGTCACGCCGTCGGCGGGACAGGTCGCCGCCGGCGCGCTCGGGCAACAGATGTCCGGGACCGCAACTGATGTCCTCCGCCGTGCGGCTGACATCCCACCCACCATCACCGTCCGGGCCGGATTCCCATTCGATCTCCTCCTGGCGCACGACCTCGCCCTCCCCGGCCCGTATGCCGACAGCCGGCGCTGAACCACGTGATCGCGCCGTCACCGCGCTGGTGCTCCTCGATCTTGGCGTCGGCGCGATCGTGACGGTGCAGTCGCTAGCGGCGCGCCTGGCAGTCGAGGGGCAACAGGTCGGAACGCATGCGTCGCTTATTCGGGGGGCCGCGTGGCTGCTCATCGCCGCCGGCCTGGTTGTCATCCCGTGGCGGGGATGGCGTCGGGCGGCGCCCGCGCTGTGGGCCGGCGCGATCGGCGCCTGGCACGCCAGCCTCCACCCGCTGGCGTCGCCGCACGACGTGCTCCTGGCGCTCTACGCCGCGCGACACGCGTCGATCGTGGCCCACGCCATGCCTGCGGCGGCCGGCGCGGGCGCGCTCACGGTCGTCATCGCGTTGGCGGCCACCGTCGGCGTCCTGCCGCCCCGCGGCTCGACGCTCTCCACGGCGTACGGTAGCGCGGCGTGGAGCACGGGCGAGTCGCTCCGGCAGTCGCGGGGGCTCATCATCGGCCGCACGCCGACGATCCAACTCGGCGACGACTCGCTGCGCTACGCGGGCGAGGGCCATCTCCTGACCGTGGCGCCCACGCGCTCGGGCAAGGGCGTGAGCGCGGTGATTCCGACCTTGCTCACGTTTCAGGGCAGTCTGCTCGTGACCGATCTCAAAGGCGAGAACCACGCCGTGACCGCGCGCGCCCGGCGCGGGATGGGGCAGCGCGTGCTGGCCCTCGATCCGTTTGGCGTGGCGACGCGCGAGAGCGCGGCGTTCAACCCGCTCGACCGCATCGACCCAAGTCGCGCCGATGCGATCGACGACGCCCGCGCGCTGGCCGACATGCTCGTTGTCCCCGAGGCCAAAGGCGCCGCCGCGGAAGCGTTCTGGGACGAGGAGGCCCGCGCGCTGCTCGTCGGGCTGATCTTGCACGCGGCCGCGGACAGCGACCCGGCGGCGCGCACGCTGACCGCGGTGCACCAGCATCTCACGCGCGGGCCCCGCGCGTTCACGGCGCTCCTCCGCGCCATGGCCGGCAGCACCGCGGCGGGCGGCGCCGTCGCCCGCTCGGCGGCCCAACTCGCCCAGAAAAGCCCGCGCGAGCGCTCGGCCGTCCTCTCGACCGCGCAGAGCCACACGCACTTTCTGGAGAGCCCGCGCATGGCGGCGGTCCTCGACGAGACGCGCGTGCCGTTTGATCGGGCCATGGCGCCGGGGGCGCCGGCGTCGACGTATCTCATTCTGCCCCCTGAGCATCTCGACGGCTACCGGCGCTGGCTCCGCCTCATGATCGGCTCGGCTATCCAGCGACTGACGCGCCGCCGGCAGGGCGTCGGTGGGCGGACGCTCTTCCTGCTCGACGAGTTCGCGCACCTGGGCCGCATGCGGCCGGTCGAGCAAGGTGTGACGCTGGCCGGCGCGTATGGCGCGACGTTCTGGCTCCTCGTGCAGTCGATGGCGCAGCTGCGCGCCATCTACGGCGAGTCGGCGGGGACGTTTCTGGCCAATGCCGACGTGTTGCAGGCGTTTGGCGTCACCGACTGGGAGACCGCGGAGCATCTGTCACGGCTGGCCGGCGACGCGACGGTGCCGGTGGCCACGACGACGTCGTCGACGCGCGGCGTGACGGGGCTCACGGAGAGCGAGCGGGGACGGCGGCTCATCACGCCGGATGAGATCCGGTTAATGCCGCCCGATCGGGCGCTGCTCATCGTGCGCGGTGTGCCGCCGATCGCCGCGCGGCGAGCCGACTACCGGCGCGATCGTCTCTTTCGCGGCCTGTATGACAGTAATCCGCTGCACGCAGGCCCTGTCGGCGGCTAGCGGGGCGGTTGCCCTTGCCACTGCCATCTTTCTCGCCGCGTCGCGGAGTGGCGTGTGGATCAACGTCAGTCCGAGCTTGCCGCTCGGCATCTATCGTGTGGACCCCCGACCACCAGTCCGGGGTTCCGTGGTGCTCCTGTGCCTCCCGCTAGCGGTCGGGCGCATGGCGCGCGAGCGGGGCTACGTGGGGCCAGGTCCTTGTCCGGGCGGCGCCGGACGGCTGGGCAAAATTGTGGCGGCGGTGGCGGGCGATACGGTCGATGTCGAGGCGACCGGTGTGACGATCAACGGGTGCCCCATCGCGTCCAGTGCGCCTGTCGCGCATGACCGGGCTGGGCGGCCGTTGGCGCACGTCGCGCCCGGGCCATGGGTCGTCCCGGCGGGGACGATCTTTCTCCTTGCCACGCGTCACCCGCTCAGCTTCGACAGCCGATACTACGGTGTCGTGCCGACGGGCGCCGTCTATTCCGTCTTGTCGGCGGTGCTGCGCAGCGTCTCTTTGGTCTCGACCGGCATCGCCTCGGGCAGCTCTTCGTGCTCTTCGAGGTGAGCGACCTGGCCGCGTTGCACGATGTCGTGCGGATGATGCTTGTGGCCGGGAGGCGGTTCCGGTACGTGCCCGTCCTTGGTCCGGGCGTCCTTCAGCTTGCTACTGGGTGTTGGGTCGGCTGGTGACATGCCACCAATTGTTGCAATTCCTCGACCACGGGCGGCGGGCCAAAGGTCAGGAACCGTAACTTGGGCATGAACACGATCTTACGGCCAAAGGGCGTGTCCGACTTGAACGTGACCGCCACCACCTGGCTCGTGGACCAGCCCTCGACCGCGACCGAGGCGATCTCAGCGAACAGGATCCGTATCTCGCGGCGAAAATTCGAGACGTAGAGCGCGTCGTCGTCGACGTTGACGGCTTTGAGTCGCGTGCCAAACCAGAGCGAGCCAACGGTCAGCAGAACGGCGACGGCGGCAAACACCCAGCGGATCGGGTCCACGGACGCGTGGACCAGGCTCATCGGCCACTCGTTGGGGTCCCACCAGAGCGACAGCGCCGCCATGTCGAAGACCAATACGACCAGCACGGGCGCGATGAACTTGGCCCCAAAGGTCTGGTCGGAGGAGATCTGCCGCATCGAGGAATAGACGCTAAGGCGACAACACCGTCACATCGGTGTTATCGTAGACCCGCCCGAGCCACCGACAGGCAAGGGCCAGCTCGGCGGCGCTCGTCAGCAACGCGGCAACGACCGCCGCGACCCACCCCAGCGTGGGTAGCGTTGGACTCGAGGGCGCCACGAGCCAGGCCGCGGTCACCCCGGCCACGGTCGGCGGCACGAGCGCCAAGAGGAGTGCGAGCATCGCGGCGAACGCCGCCAGCAGGCGTTGTCCCATCATCTCGAACCCGGTCGGGATCGACACGCCGAGCCGCGACCAGGCGGGGAAAAACAGGG
The DNA here is from genome assembly GCA_035569435.1 of Gemmatimonadaceae bacterium. Lineage (GTDB taxonomy): Bacteria > Gemmatimonadota > Gemmatimonadetes > Gemmatimonadales > Gemmatimonadaceae > DASRDS01. The sequence continues at coordinate 24,794 of DATMNB010000209.1, read as the reverse complement.
CGAGGGCGTTCTGGATCGTGAAGCTCGTGGCGTTGAGCAGTGGCACGACGAGGCAGGCGGCGGCGAGGGCCAGTGTGCGCGTTGTGAGCGAGAGGTCGACGACGACCGTGCGGAGGGTCAGCAGGTACGACCCGAACAGGAGGGCGAACTGTACGGCGGACAGTGCCAGGGTCGGCGACAGGATCTCGGCCAACAGGACCGCGCGGCCGGGCAGCGGGAACGTGCGGAGCACAGGCAGGTAGGCAAGATCCTGGCGGAGGTCGTTGCGCACGGCGAGTGGCCCGAGCAGGGAGAGATATCCCGCGCCGATCAGGGCAATCGCGGCCGTGATCGTTGCCGGCGTGGCGGCGGAGTGGGGGGTCATGGGGCCAAAGACCCCGGCGGCGCGGAGGCTGAAGGCGAGGACGGCGATCGCCAGCACCATGCGCACGACGAGGCCGATCGCCAATCCGCGCGTCAGCGCCACGGTGTTCTTCCAGACCAGCGCCATCCAGGCCGGGCCGGTCGCGGCGAGCGGGAACCACGGGCGGGACGCGGTGAACGGGGTCGCCCGCGCCGCGGCGCCGGTGTCGCCGCCGGCGCGCGCGGCGAGGCGTGCGGCGCGGCGGGCCGAGGCTTCGACGGCGGCGGTCTGGAACGTCGCGTCGGCGCGGAGGACCCAGAGATAGTGCAGGACAAGGATGGCGCAGGCCGGGCCGATGGCCTTGAGCCAGAGCGCCGCGCTGGGTGCGTAGGCCGGGGCCAGGAGCCAGCGAAACGGCGCGAGCACAGCCGAGGGGATCGGTCCGCGGAGCGCCACCTCGACGGCCGTAAGCGCGGCCGGCAACTCGGCAAACCCGTGCACGGGCGGGATGGCGCGCCCGACACTGACCGCGAGGAGGACGACCGCGGTCGTGACGATGACGAGGGCCGGCGCGTTGCGCCGGAGTCCGCTGCCCCGCTCGGCCGCGCCAGTCCGGACGAGGGTGACGGCCATCTGGTGGAGAAAGAGCGTCGAGAAGAGCACCCACAAGCCGAGGACGCGGAGTGGCGACGGCAGCCCGGCCACGCTGCTGCGCAGAATGAGGCCGACGAAGAGCGCGCTCAGCAGGAGGGCGAACTGCGTGGAGAGCACTCGGTACAGCACGAGGTCGCGCCGCCGGATGGGGGCGGGGAAGAGGAACTGCATTTCGGCCGGCGAGAACGCCAGCGTTCCGGCCGGGGCGCCAAACAGCCACCACTTGGCGGCAATGACCGCCAGGGCCACCGTGCTGAGCAGGGCGAAGATGCCGTCCATCGCGTAGGGCTGCGCGGTCGAGCGGAGCGTCGACGGCCGGAGGAGCAGGAGGACGATGTAGGCGAGTCCGACGCAGAGCGCCAAGGCGTAGCGCGGGGAGCGGAGTCGGGCCAGGCGCCGTCGCATGCGGTTGCGCAGCGACGTCGTGAAGAGATATGCGAACGCCTCGAGCACGCGCGGGGGCTCGGGGCTCAGGCGGTGAGCGTGAGAAACACGTCCTCGAGTCCCAGGCCGGCCAACTGGGGGCGGTCGGCAATGATCGAGGGAATCGTGCCGTACGCCACGGCCTGGCCGCGTCGGAGCACGAGGATGTGCGTGCAGAGCTCCTCGACCAGGTGGAGCAGGTGCGAGCTGAGCACGACCGCGGCGCCGGCGCGCGCCCGGGCGAGGATCGTTGTCTTCATCTTGCGAATCCCCGCCGGGTCGAGGCCCGTGAGCGGCTCGTCGAGGATGAGCGCCGACGGGTCGTGGATCAAGCCGCAGGCGATGGCGAGTTTTTGCCGCATGCCGCGCGAGAGCTCGTTGGGGAGCGCGTGGCGCTTGTCGGCCAGCTCCAACTCATCGAGGAGGGGCCCGGTCCGGATCGGCGCGGCGCTCACGCCGTAGACGCGGGCGACAAACCGGAGGTGCTCCTCGACGGTGAGGTACTCGAACAGTTGGGGCTCGTCGGGGATGAACGCCAGGGCGCGTTTGGCGCGGAGGGGGTCGGCCAGGAGATCGGCGCCGCCGATCCGGATCGTGCCGCGGGTCGGGGTGATGATCCCCGCCAGGGAGCGGAGGGTGGTGGTCTTGCCGGCCCCGTTGGGGCCGACGAGCCCCATGATCTCGCCCGGCGCCACCCGGAACGACAGGTCGTCCACGGCCACCAAGTCGCCATACAACCGCGTGAGGCCGGAGACGTCGATCATCGACCCAGAATCTAACTCATGGTTTGTTGACCGCCTCAGACACCGGCTTTGTTACGCGGTCACCCGTCGGGGCGCTGTACGGATCGCGAATGCGGGCGGCCTGGGCGAGCACCGGCTGGCCGGGGGGCGGTGGCGTGGCGTTGTACTGGCTCGCGTAGTAGAACACGAACGCATTGCGGTCGCACTGGACGATGGCAAAGGCGTCGCCCCGCTCGCGGAGCGTCTGGACATCATCTCGGCTGGGCTGGCAACTGTAGGCGTCGGTGCCGCCCGGGTAGCACTGGTCCTGCCGGTCGGCATAGCAGGTGGCCGGCGGGTGGGTGTGGAGCTCCGGCTCGCCTGCCGGGCACGAGAACGTCGCGCTGTTGGGGGTGGCATCGCTCTGCTGGCCCGGCTCGACGGCCAGGACCCGGAAGACCGTATCGATCGTGGTGTCGCCGCTCGGCCGTGGCGAGCGGACGGCCGCCCACCAGTGGGTGACGCAGTAGGCGCGCTCGACCTGGTGGACGTCCTCGGTCCACACGGCAGCCAGTTGGTTGCGCGCGCCATCCATCACCACCCCGTAGCGCATCACCTGCGCATCCAGGAGGGCGGGCGACATCATGCATACCGCAATCACGAGTCGAGCGAGGGACATCGATGGGCTCCAAGAGCACGGGCCAAAAAAAAAGCTCCCGGGTTTCGCGTGGTGCCGAACCCGGGGCTCGAGAGGTCTTCCGTCGTGCGTCGAACCGACTGACGCCAAGGGTGCTCTAGTTGCCGTGCTCCGGGTCCCAGGCGATGGCGCCGAGTATGAAGACGGCGCCACGGATGGGCGGATTGGGATCGATGGGACGTTGCATGGAAGGCATTCTATAAGGCCGACGATCGGTCGGGCGCGCGGTCACGCGCCTGGTCACGTTCTGCATACTCATGCCAGACATGTTCGGTTCCCGTGTCACTGTCCTCGGGTTTTGTCCATTCGGGAGGACTATCAATCAACAGTGTGACCCTATGCGCGCATAAAGGCTGTGCACGCCATTTGCGATAGATCGTGACAGGCATCACACTCAGAGTGAGGCCTGCGTTAACGTCAGCATGTTCACGACGTCTTCTCAGCGTCAACCAATAGATTTTCTGGCAGATCTTTTTCTGGAGGCGGCATGCGCTCGCTCGTTCGTCTGAGGGCCGTGGTCACCCTGGTCACCGTGGCTGTGGTCGCCGCCGCGTGTGGCAGTGACTCCTCGGGGCCCAGGGTCAACTTTCCGACCATCGGCGGATCGTACACGGGAACGATCACCTACCAGATGAGTGGTGACCCGCAGCTCACGGCGCCGTTGGTCCCCGGGATCGCGATCTCGATGGGCGATCCGGATGGGAACGGCAACTTCTCCGGGTCGTTCGCCTTCAACAGCGGGTTTACCGGGAACGGCACGGTCGTCGGGCAGTTCAGCTCCGATGGCAGCTCCATCAACTGGCTGCAGTTCGGCGACGCCAACGAGCCGCTGTTCTTCGTCTCGTCGTTTCTCGCGATCAACTATCCGAACTGCAACTTTCAGGGCGCGCTGTTCTCGCTCGACGCCAACGGTGGATTCGACGGCAGCGGCAACCTGAATCTCGACGGGCAGTACACGGGGATTCGCTGCGCGATCGACAACGCCGGCGACAGCGACGTGACGCAGATGGCCGTGGCTCTGGCCTCGTTCAATCCGCAGCCCATCCAGGGCGTGGCGAAGCCGTTGGGACTCCACTCGGCCCTCCGCGGCGGGGTGCAGCGCGTGCGCTAACTAGGACGCTAGCACAAGGGTGGGGCGTCACTCATATTGTTGCCCGACACCCCACCCTTGGAGAGATTGCTTGCGCGCCTCGTTGTCCATGATCGGGATCATTGCCTGCGCCGCTGTCTTTGCCGCGTGCGGTAGCAGCACCTCGCCAACGTCGTCCTTCCCCAACATCGCCGGGCAGTACGCGGCGACGGCCACCTACCGGCTCCAAGCCGGCACGGAGGACAGCACGGCAGTCCTGCCGGGCACCATTGCCATGCAGAACGCCAATCGCGCGGGGCAGTTCACGGGCACGTGGCACATCCAGGGGTCCGGCGCCGATACCGCGACCGGCGCGGTGGTCGGGCAGTTTGGCTCGGACACCAGCACGATCAGCTGGATCGCATTTGGCGATGGCAGCGGCGCGCAGCCGCTCTACGTGGTGACGATCTTCCAGCTGCTCTATCCCAACTGCAACGTCGCGGCGGCGAGGGCGCTGCAGCCGGCGACCGGCAGCATCCTCGGCACGCAGCTCACGATCACCAACACGTTCTCGGGCTTCCAGTGCAAGGTTGGGGTGGATTCTGTCCTCGGGACGCTGAGCGCGCAGGTCACGGCGACGAAATCATAGGGGGTCACGCGGTGGCGAGGGCTGGCTCGTCCCGGGCGTAGACGAGCTTATTGAGCGCCGCGACGTAGGCGGACGCTGCGGCGACGATGATGTCGGTGTCGACGCCATAGCCGCTGTAGACAGGTCGCCGGCTGCCCGGGCCGGCGACGCGGATAGTGACGGCGCCGACGGCGTTGATCCCCTCGGTGACGGCGTCGACGGCGAACTCCACCAGCTCGCCGGTATCACCGACGATCTTGTTCACGGCCTGGCAGACCGCATCGACGGGGCCCGTGCCCTGGGCCGATTCGGTGCGTGAGACGTCGCCCGGGCAGCGCAGTCGGACGGTCGCCGTCGGGATCGACCGGGTCCCGCACGAGACCTGAACGTGTTCCAGCTCGAACGTCGCCGGCGGGCGCCGGACCATGTCGGTGATCACGGCCTCGATGTCCCGATCCTCGATGATCTTCTTCTTGTCGGCGATCTCCTTGAACCGGGCGAACGCCCGGGCCAACTCGTCGTCGGCCAACTCGTAGCCGAGGTCTCGGATGTGGGTCCGGAACGCGTGCCGGCCGGAGTGCTTGCCCAGGACGAGGGGGTTGGTCTCCATCCCCACGGTGTCCGCCCGCATGATCTCGTAGGTCAGCGGGTGCTTGAGCACTCCGTCCTGATGAATGCCCGCCTCGTGGGCAAAGGCATTCGCGCCGACGATCGCTTTGTTGGGCGGGACGCGGACGCCGGTGCAGTGGGACACGAGGCGCGAGGCGCGGGCCAACTCGTGCGTCACGATGCGCGTCGTCACGCCAAAGGCTGCCGCGCGCGTGTGCAGCGCCATGACGCACTCCTCGAGCGAGGCGTTGCCCGCGCGTTCGCCGAGGCCATTGATCGTGCACTCGATCTGGCGGGCGCCGGCGCGAACGCCGGCGAGGGAGTTGGCGACCGCCAGTCCGAGGTCGTCGTGGCAGTGGGTGGAGATCACCACATGGGGTGGGACGCGAGCGCGAATCGCCGCGATCATCGCGGAGTACTCGTCCGGGGTTACGTACCCGACGGTGTCGGGGATATTGAGCGTCGTGGCGCCGGAGGCGACCGCGGCGTCGAGCACCTCATGCAGGAAGGCCGGGTCAGATCGGCCGGCGTCCTCGGGGGAGAACTCGACGTCGTCGCAATACGTCCGGGCGTGGGCGACCATGTCGGTCACGGCCCGCACGACCTGGGACCGGGACATCCGGAGCTTGTGCTGCAGGTGGATGTCGGACGTCGCCAGGAACGTGTGGATGCGGCGGCGCGACGACGGCTCGACCGCCGCCCAGCACCGGTCGATGTCGGCCGCGTTGGCGCGGGCCAGGCCGCAGATCACCGGGCCGTCGACCTCCAGGGCGATGGCGCGAACAGCCTCGAAGTCACCGGATGAGGACGCCGGGAACCCGGCCTCGACGATGTCGACGCCCATGCGGGCCAGCTGGTGCGCGACCTCGAGCTTCTCGTCGCGCGTCATGGTGCACCCCGGCGCCTGCTCGCCATCGCGGAGTGTCGTGTCGAAGATCCGCACCCAGTCACTCATCGTACGCGCCTCCGGCACCGCGGGATCAGTCTCCCTGTCCATCGGCTTGGGCCGCCCACGCGGGGGGCGCGCCGCGCACCATCACGATCCGGCCGCTGCGGATCATCTCCTTGACGCCCACTGGTTGCAGCAATGCAACGAACGCCTCGACCCTGTCCGGGGTCTCGGTGAGCTCGAAGACGAGGGTGTTCACGCCCACGTCCACGACCTTGGCGCCGTGCGCACCGGTCAGCGCGATGAGGCCGGCGCGGTTGGCCGCGGGGGCGTGTACCTTCACCAGCGCGGTCTCGCGCTCGACTGTCCGATCGTCCGTCACGTCTTGCACCTTGAGCACCTCGTGTCTGATCGCATGGGGGCCAATGGAGAACGAAAAAAAGGCCCCTCCCGTTGGGGAGGGGCCTCGTGTCGATTCGCGGAGCCTGCCGAACCTACGCTACGTGCCTCCCCAACGCCGAAAGGTCTCGCACAATAAGCGAGACGCTAATAAGGAGGGGAAGACGTACGAGAGTCGTGGCCGGCATTGTTTTCACAAGCTACCCAAAGTCACTCAGGAGTCAAGGTAAAAGTCAGGGCGTCGCCCGAGAGCTGGGCGACGACGGCCGCGCCAAGGTCCCTGGTCGTCGCGACCGGAGCGCCGGGGCGGGCGACGTCGGGGGTGAGACAGGGGTCATACAAGACGGCGGCGACCGCCTGCTCGATGGCGCGCGCCTCGGTGCGGAGGTCGAACGAATGGCGGAGCATGAGGGCGACAGAGAGGATCGTGCCGATGGGGTTGGCGATGCCCTTGCCCGCGATGTCGGGGGCTGAGCCGTGGATCGGTTCATACAGGCCGCGGTGGCCGGCGCCGAGTGACGCGGAGGGGAGCATGCCCATCGAGCCGGCGAGGACGGATGCCTCGTCGGTCAGGATGTCGCCGAACATGTTCTCGGTGACGATGACGTCGAAGTCCGCGGGGCGGCGAATGAGATGCATGGCGCAGGCGTCGACGAGGAGGTGCTCGATGGCGACATCGGGGAAGTCGTCGCGCATGATGCGCGTCGTCACGTTGCGCCACAGCCGGGACGTGGTGAGGACGTTGGCTTTGTCGACGGAGGTCACCTTGCCGCGACGGGTGCGGGCGAGGGCGGCGGCGACGCGGACGACGCGTTCGATCTCGGGGGTCGTGTAGACGCACGTGTCAAAGGCGCGCTCGCCGGTGCCGTTGGGGAGGGTCTCGCGCCCTTGGGCGCCGAAATAGATGCCGCCCGTGAGCTCGCGGATCACGAGAATGTCCACGCCGGCGAGGCGGTCGGGCTTGAGTGGGGAGGACGCGACGAGCGCCGGATGGACCGTCACTGGGCGCAGGTTGGCGAACAGTCCCAAGGCCTTTCGGATGGCGAGGAGTCCCATCTCGGGGCGGACTGGCGCGGTGCAGTCGTCCCACTTGGGGCCACCGACTGCGCCCAGCAGGACCGCATCGGTCGACTGGCAGAGGCGGAGGGTCTCGTCGGGGAGTGCGGACCCCGTGGCATCGATGGCCGCGCCACCGATGAGGGCCATCTCGGCGACGAGGGTGTGGCCGAAGCGCTCGGCGACGGCGTCGAGGACGCGGAGGCCTTCGGCGACGACTTCGGGGCCGATACCGTCGCCGGGGAGGATCGTGAGGTGGAGGTCCATCAGATGTGGGCTCCCGTCGTGACGACGCGGGCGGGGTGGGTCGATTCGTAGGTGTCGATCGCTGGGGATTCGGCGAGGAGGAAGCCGAGTTGGTCGACGCCGTGCACGAGACAGTGTTTGGCGAATGGATCGATGGGGAACGGCGTCGTCGTGCCGTCGGGGAGGGTGACGCACTGGGCGGCGAGGTCGATCGTGACTGTCGCGTCGCGATCTGCCGCAAATAGTGTGTGCAGCAACCGGGCGTCGATGGCGACCGGAAGGAGCCCGTTCTTGAGGGCGTTGTTGGTGAAGATGTCGGCGAAGTGGGAGCTGATCACGGCCTGGAAGCCTGCCCCCAACAGCGCCCATGGCGCGTGCTCGCGTGAAGAGCCACAGCCAAAGTTGTTGCCCGCGACCAGCACTCTCGCGCCCGCAGGGTCGGGTTTATTCGGCCAGTCGGCGAACAGTGCGGCGCCCAACCCGACTTTGTCGGTGGTCTTGAGATATCGTGCTGGGATGATCTGGTCCGTATCGACATTCTCGGCCGGCACGACCACAAAAGTCGAGGTAAAAATCATACGTGAAGCGTCCGCGGATCGGTGATGACGCCCGCGACCGCTGTCGCGGCGGCGGTGAGGGGCGAGGCCAAAAACGTTCGGCCGCCTTTTCCCTGACGTCCTTCGAAGTTGCGATTGCTCGTGCTGACGGCGTACTGGCCCGGCGCGAGTTGGTCGCCGTTCATGGCGATGCACATCGAGCAGCCCGCCTCGCGCCACTCGGCGCCCGCCGCGCGGAACACATCGTCGAGCCCTTCGCGCTCGGCTTGGCGTTTGACCTGCTGCGAGCCGGGGACGACAAGCATGCGCACGCCGCTCGCGACCGTGCGGCCGCGCATCACGGACGCCGCGAGCCGGAGATCCGAGATGCGCGAATTGGTGCAGCTGCCGAGGAAGACGACATCGACCGGGTGGCCGAGGAGCCGGTCGCCGGGGCGGAGATCCATGTAGCGGAGCGCCTTGTCGAGCGCGGCGCGCTCGGTGGGCGTGCCGGTCCCGGGGTCGGGGATGTGGCCGTCGATGGCCATGCCCATGCCGGGGTGCGTGCCGTACGTGATCATGGGTGCGAGGCGCGATGCATCGAGGGTCACTGTGCGGTCGTAGGTCGCGCCGTCGTCGGTGGGGAGCGAGCGCCACGCCTCGACGGCGGCATCCCAGGCCGCACCCTCGGGCGCGAGCGGCCGGCCGGCGATGTACTCGACCGTCGTGTCGTCAGGCCCGACGAGCCCGGCTCGCGCGCCGCCCTCGATCGACATGTTGCAGATGGTCATGCGGGCTTCCATCGAGAGCGCGCGGATCGCCGGGCCAGTGTACTCGACGACGTAGCCTGTCCCGCCGTCGACGCCGATCTGGGCGATCACGGCGAGGATGATGTCCTTGGCCGAGACGCCGGGGCTCAGGTGACCGTCGATGCGGACCTGCATCGTGCGGGGGCGTTGCTGCAGGAGGCACTGGGTCGCGAGGACGTGCTCGACCTCCGACGTGCCGATCCCAAACGCCAGCGCGCCAAACGCGCCGTGTGTGCTCGTATGGCTATCGCCGCAGACGATCGTCATGCCCGGCTGGGTGAGGCCCTGCTCGGGGCCGATCACGTGGACGATGCCTTGGCGGTCGGAGCCCAGGGCAAAGAGCGGGATGCCAAAGTCGCGGCAGTTTGTGGCGAGTGCGCCGAGCTGGTTGGCGGCCTCGGCGTCGAGGACCGGGATCACGGGGCCGGCGCCTGGCGCGCGAGGCGTGGTCGGCGTCGAGTGATCCATCGTGGCGATCGTGCGATCGGGGCGGCGTACGCGAATGCCGCGCGTGCGGAGTCCGGCGAAGGCCTGCGGCGACGTCACCTCGTGGACGAGATGGAGGTCGACGTAGAGCACCGCCGGGATCTCGGGTGTGGCGGCGCGCACCAGGTGCGCGTCCCAGATCTTTTCAACGAGCGTGCGTGGGGATTGATTCATGAATCGGGAGCTCCAGGGTGTCCAAACAAGCGCATGGACCGGGCCGTCGCGGCGTCATGACCAACGCCGTGGGGGGACAGGGAATAAAAAAGCGGCCCTCGAGAGAGAGGCCGCGTCGTGAGCATCGGAGCGTTTGGTGCCGCTATCCGTGCGCCAGCGCGCCTCCGCCGTGACGGAGTCGAATAATGCGAAGAAGGGCGGGCGTGTAGATTGGCGCGGCGTGATTCATGAAGGCGAATATGCCCAGAGTTCGGCCCGGGGTCAAGCCGAGGCCGGCACTCCTTAACGAACGGGGGAACGCATGGCGGTGGTGAATACGAGCCGGATGGCGGGACCAGTGCTGTCGTTGCTACGGATCGTGGCGGCGATTGTGTACCTTCAGCATGGGATCCAGAAGCTGACCGGCGCGCTTGGCGGACACGTGGTGCGCGAGTTCCCGTCGTTTCAGGGGTTCGGCATGGTCATCGAGTGCGGGGCGGGGGTGCTGATCCTCGTGGGGTTGTTCACGCGTGTCGCGGCGTTTCTCGCGGCGGGTGAGATGGCGGTCGCGTACTTCAAGTTTCATGCGCCGCACGGGTTCTGGCCGGTGGTCAATCACGGCGAAGTGCCGACGTTGCTCTGTTTCATCTTTCTGTATCTGGCCGCAGCGGGTGGTGGGCCGCTGTCCGTGGATGCCGTCCGATGACGCCGTTGCCACCGGGGACACAGGCGCCCGATTTCACGTTGCACGACACGCCCGATTCCACGCTGACCCTGTCGTCGCTGCGCGGCCGGCCGGTGGTGCTCGCGTTCTATCCGGCTGATTGGAGCCCCGTGTGCGGGGATGAGCTGTCGGTATTCAACGCGATTGGTTCCGAGTTCCAGAAGTACAACGCCACGCTGCTCGGCATCTCGGTGGATGGCGTGTGGTGCCATGCGGCCTTTGCCGAGCAGCGACACTTGCACTTTCCGCTCCTCGCCGACTTCGAGCCCAAGGGCGCGGTGGCCCAGGCCTATGGCGTCTATCGAGATCACGACGGGGAGAGCGGGCGTGCGTTGTTCGTGCTCGATCGCGGGGGCGTGGTGCGGTGGAGCTATCTCTCGCCGATCGACATCAACCCTGGTGCCGACGGCGTTTTGGACGCACTCGACAAGTTGGAGACAAAATGAGCCTGACGCCGCCGGTGAGCGAACGGGACCACGTTCAAGGGAGCGCGACGGCGCCCGTGACGCTGGTTGAGTACGGCGACTACGAGTGCCCGCACTGCGGGACCGTGTATCCGATCATCAAGCAGATCCAGCAGCACTTTGGGGAGGCGCTGCGGTTTGTCTTTCGGAACTTTCCGTTGAACGAGATTCACCGGCACGCCGAGCACGCGTCGGAAGCCGCGGAGGCGGCGGGGGCGGCGGGGAAGTTCTGGCCGATGCATGACATCATCTTCGAGCATCAGACGGCGCTCACGGATCGGGATCTCGTGACGTACGCGGAGGCGGTGGGCGTGGACAGTCGGAGCGTGGCCGAGGCGCTGGCGCGGCACACCTTCACCGAGCGGGTGAAGGCGGATTTCATGAGTGGCGTGCGGAGCGGGGTGAATGGGACCCCAACGTTCTTTATCAATGGGGAGCGGTACGACGGGGCGCACGACTATGCGTCGTTGCGCGAGGCGCTCACCGAGGCTGGGGCTACGGCGAGGAAGTAAGCACCAGGGTCGGGGGACAGAACTCGACCTGATCGGCGACCTGGTCGCCGTTGCCGTCACGCTGGGAGAATCGCAGTCGGAACATCGACGTCGTGTTGCCCGCGGCGTAGTCGGCGGCGACGCTGGGCGTGAGGAGGACCTGCGCCGGGGCCGGGGTCGAGTCGGTCGCGACGGTGGCGACGGCGAGTGCGATCGCCGTGGTGTCGTACGTCGCCGAGTCGGGGGCGAGGGTCGGGACGAGGTGGTCGGCGACGATGACGCCGAGTGTGGCGAATGGGGCGCCGGACACCTGGCATTGCGCGATGTCGAGGGTCGCGCCGCGGAGTGTCGTGCCGGCGGGGAGTGGCGGGAGGGCAAAGGCGATCACGCCGCGCATCGTTTCACCAAACACGTTGACGTCGTTGTCGCCGACGATGGGGTCGGCGTTGCCGAACCAGGTCCGGAAGGCGCCGTTGGTGGCGGAGTAGGCGAGGACGTAGCCCGTCAGGGCCGGGGTGGCGGCGACCGTGGTGCGTTGGACGGGCGCTGTGGTGCCGCAGGCGAGTGCTGCTGCGCCCAACGTACAGGCGATGAAGGGCACCAGCCGGGTCGGCAGCCCGCGCATGAGTGGGTGGCTACCGGCGATAGGTGACGATCAACATGGGAGCGGCCTCGGGGACGGCTGGGCAGTCGTCGTCGCCGTCGCCGCGGAAGGCGACGTAGCCGGCGGCGTTCTCCAACGGGCGTTCGAACCTGCCCTCGAGGCGGAGCCGGAACTGCGTGAGGGCGCGGAGGGCGGCGTAGTCGGTGGCGACGCTCGTCGTGACGGGGACGGCGCGGCGGCCGGGGGTCAGGTCGGCCGGGAGGGCGGCGATCGTGGCGCCGGCTGGGGAGACGTCGAAGGTCGCCGAGTCGGGGGCGGTGGCGGCGATGAGGTGGTCGATAACGACGTGGGCGGCGCCGGCGAATGGGGTGCCGGCGGCGGCGCACTGGTCGAGGAGGAGCAGGGCGTCGACGATGGTGGCGCCGCTCGGGATGGCGCTGATGTCGAAGGTGACGAGTGGGCGGCTGCGGCGGCCGGCGACGGTGCCGACGCGGGGTTCGGCGCCGTCGAGCCAGACGCGGTGGCCGGTGGCGTCGCGCTCGAGGTTTCCGATCAGGGCGGCGTCATGGACGATCGTATCGACGGTCACCGCGCTGCCGCGTGTGCCTGCGCCGCTCCGGAACGGGGTCACCGAGAGTGCCGTGACGACGGCGGTGACGAGGGTGGCGAGGAGGGCGCGGGTGAGCATGCCCCATTAGACGATCGATCGCGCGGGAGAGCACAAGGTCTGTTGGCGGCTGCGCCGCCACCAGACCTCGTGCAACGGTCTATTTGAAACGCCGGCTGCGCCGGCGTCGTGCGCACGGCGGTGATGGGCGCCGCGGGTTGCAGTCGTGACAGATATGGAACGCCGGTGGTCAGGGCGGCAGGTTTCAGGCATGTCAATGCGCGTGGGGGTGGCCGGCTCGTCGGGATTTGTCGGGTCGGCGCTCGTGCCGGCGCTCGTGGCGGCCGGGCACACGGTTGTGCGGCTGGCGCGCGGGTTGCCGGATTCGCGTGCGCTCGATGGTATCGATGCTGTCGTGAATCTGGCGGGAGAGAGCGTCGACGAGCGGTGGACGGCGGATCGGAAGCGGCGGATCCGAACGAGTCGTATCGAGACGACGGATCGCCTGGCGCGGGGGATGGCGGCGCTCTCACCGCGGCCGGCGGTGTTCGTGTCGGCGTCGGCGGTCGGGATCTATGGGAACCGCCGCGATGAGGCGCTCGACGAGACGTCGGCGCTCGGGACGGGATTTCTGGCGGAGGTCGGGCAGGCATGGGAGGCCGCGGCCGAGCCGGCGCGGCAGGCGGGGATCCGGACGGTGCATCCGCGGTTTGGGATGATTCTCGCGGCGTACGGTGGGGCGTTGGCCAAGATGCTGCCGGCGTTCCGGATGGGCGCGGGCGGGAAGATTGCGTCGGGGACGCAGTGGATGAGTTGGATCGCGCTCGACGATGTCGTGCAGGCGATTCGCTTCGCGCTCGAGACCCCGGCGCTCGTGGGCCCGGCGAATTACACAGCGCCGAATCCCGTCACCAACGCCGACTTCACGCACGCGCTGGGTGTGGCGCTCCGGCGTCCGACGGTGGCGACGATCCCGCCGTTCGCGCTCAAGCTCGCGTATGGCGAGATGGCCGAGGAGGTGCTGATTGCGGGCCAACGCGTGTACCCGCGCGCCCTGGAGCGCGCGGGATACACGTTTCGGTACCCTCAGTTAGCCGATGCGCTGCGGGTGGCGCTCAGCGCACGTCCACCAGACGCCGGACCGCCGCCAGCGGCGGCGTCACGTGGCTCGGGAACGCGGCAGCGGACGTGAACTGCAGGCGCACGCCGGCGATGGTCTTGGACGAGAGGCTGAGCGTGCGGATCGCGCCGGTCGGCGTGGTGTCGTGCGGGAAGGCCACCGTGATCGATGCGGTCGTGGACTCGCGCAGGCAGGTGCTCTGCGCGGGGTCGTACGTCGGTACGCCGGTAAAGATGTTCACGATGCTCGTAAAGCTGCATGCGCCAGACGCCGTGCCGAACGCGTTGCTCAGCGTGTATGTCGAATCGAAGTTGACCTCGCCGCCCGTCGCGATGGCCTCGGCGATGACGGGTTGGCTGATCTTGAAGGCCGCGAGCACGACCTGGTCGACGTTGACGTCGGACCAGAGCGCGATGACCTGGGTCGAGTCCGTCTTGGCCGAGTCCACGAGGTTCCCGAAGTTGGCGAACCAGGTGGCCGATGCGCCGTTGTACGTGACGGTGACCCGCGTCGGCGCCACGCCGTCGGCGTTGACGCCATTCAGGACTTCGACAAACAGGGCCTTGGCCGTGTCACGCGAGGTCCCGGCGACGAGCAACGCGGTCGCCAGCTTGTCGTAATAGGACGCGTCCTGCGCGGCGGTCGGGGTCTTGGGGCCCGACGAGTCGCTGCCGCACGCGGCGAGCATCGCCGTGGCGGTGCCTACGGTGAACGCCGCGAGTCCTGCATGCCTCCGAGCGATCGACATGCGGTCACCGGCGTTGGAGGGCCTTGGCCAGCGGTTGCACGACGTGCGCGTTGAAGGTCGCTTCGTGGTCGAACTGCAGGCGCACGCCCGTCAGGTGTTGTGATGGGAGCAGGAGCCTGTTGAAGAGGGACGTGGTCGACTGGTCGCTTTTCGGGAACAGGATCGAATCGGCCCGCACGTCCACCCCGACGAGCGTGCAGGTGCTGCCGGAGGGGTCGAAGCTCGGGTACTGTGTCGAGATGTTGGTGATCGTCGTGAAAGTGCAGGTCCCCGTGGCCGCGGTGAACGCCCCCGTGACGGCGGCGACTGAATCCTGCAGCGTGTTGCCGCCGCTGTCCGTGACAAACGCGGTGTCGAACTGGCCCTTGTGGTAAATGAGCTGCAATACCGCGTTGATGTTGCCGGAGAACCAGAAGGACACGACTTGGACAGAGTCGGTGGCCGCTGAATCGACGAGATCGACGACGTTGCCGAGCCACGCCTTGGTGAGGGGGCCCCCGCTCACCTGCGCCGAGCCCGGCGAGACGCCCGCGGCGACCGCGCCGTTGAACACCTCGATGGTCCGACCGATGTTGGGATCCGTGCCAGCGCCGGCCAAGTACGCACCGGCCAGTTGGTCATAGTGCCTGGCGATGTCCCCGATGGTGATGTTCGGGCCGCTGCTATTGCTACTGCCACAGGCCGCGGCGACGATGGCCGCTGCCGCTCCGATCACACCCAGGAGCGTTGCGCGCAGACGAGGGAGGGTCACGAGGGGGTTCTACTCCGCGAGAGGGGTTTGGTGCCGGTCCCAGAGTAATGGGCGGGTCGGCGGTCGGTCAATCGAGCGCCAATGTTCCCTGCGGTCCGCTGTAGGAGAGGGCACCCGGCTCGATCATCGCGGCACTCGTTCCGGTGTGCGCGGCGGTGCGCCCGCCGTCCTGCAGGTGGATCACGTCGAGCCCCATGGCCAGGAGATAGTCGGCGATGAGGCCCCGGTGGCAGCGCCACCAGACGGCTTCGGCGCACATGATGACGACTGGTGGCGCGAGGGCCAGCATGCGGGTGACCGCCGTGTGAAAGGAGGGGGTTTCCATATAGTCGGCGTAGCCGCGAAAGGCGGCGTTGCGCCAGGCGGTGTTGACGGAGTCCGGCGCCGGGTTGCGGCGGCCGCCCAGGTCAGGGCAATGGCTGTAGCCAATGCCGTGCGTCGCGAGCGTGGCGGCGAGTTGGTCGCTCGAGAAGTGCGGATAGCGCCGTGACCCGGGGAAGCGCCGGACATCGGCCAGCGTCTTGACCCCGGCGTGGGTCAGGAGCTCGACCAGTGCGTCGGCGGTCCGTGTCGAGTGGCCGACGGTGTAGACCACGTCCGGCGCGGCGGCCGGTGGCGGGGGGACGACCACGACATTCGCACCGCGTCAGCGCGGCGGGTGGCCGCCGTGCTTGAGGATATCGGTCGCCTGTTCGATGCGCAGGATGTACGCGCCGGCGCGCTCGCCAGGCTTGCGGGGCGGGAGGACGAAATCCGGGTTGTCGGGCTGGTCGCCGCCCTCGTCCACATAGAGATCGCCGCCGGCCTGCTCGACCGCCGCCTCCCAACTCTCGACCGCGTCGAGGAGGTCGCCCACCTCGTCGCTCGTCTCGCGGCCGGTCAACGCGACGCCGCGTGCGCGCAGCTTGACGGCCAGCTCTTTCACGACGCTGTCCCGCTCCTGGTCGCGGTGCGGGTCGCGCGCGTGATCGATGTCGTCCCGCATGTCATCCCTCATGGATGGAATTATGCGCTCCCCGCCAACGGCCGCAAGTAATACCCCCTATTATCTTAGGGCATGCCTGCCGTGCCGTTCGAGACCCTGCCTGCCAGTGCGCGGGTCTGGGTGTTTGCCAGCGACCAGCCGCTGGCCGGGGAGCAAGCCGAGCTATTGCTGGGGACTGTCGACGAATACCTGAACGAGTGGCGCGCCCATGGCCAACCGCTCACCTGCGCGCGCGCGTGGCGCGAGGGGCGGTTTCTGGCGATTGGGGTCGACCAGACCGACGCGTACGCCTCGGGGTGCTCGATCGACGGGCTGTTTCGGACGCTCCAGCAGTTGCAGCGCCAGCTGGGGGCGTCGCTCGTTGGGGGCGGGCGGGTGTACTATCGCGACGAGACCGGCGCGGTACGGTCGGTGGCGCGCGATGCGTTCGCGCAGCTGGCCGAGTCGGGGGCGGTGACGGGGGCGACGCGGGTGTTCGACCCGACGGTGGCCACGGTGGGGGAATGGGCGGAGCGGTTCGAGACGGATGCGGCCGCGTCGTGGCACGCGGCGCTGATTCCGGAGGCGCGCCTGACCGAGGCGCGAGTTACGCGCTGACCGTCTCGAGCAGCCCCAGCTCCTCACGGAGCGTATCGCGGGCCGCTTCGATCACCGCGCGCACCTGATCGCGGAGCGCCGGCACGTCGGCCTCGGTCAGGCCGGCGGTCTCAATGGGCTCGAGCACCCGACACAGGGCATGCGCCGGGCGGAACTCAAAGCTCCCTTTGGCCATGGCATAGCGGGTCCCGGCCACGGCGATCGGGAGGATCGGCGCGCCCGTCTCGATGGCGATGCGAAAGGCGCCGTCCTTGAACGGGAGCATCTCCTCGGTCGGCGAGCGCGTGCCTTCGGGGAAGATCATGACGGAGACCCGCTTGGCCAGCCGATCCCGGCAGGCGGCGAGGGCCTGCATCCCGCTCTCGCGGTCGCCGCGCACGATCGGCACGTCGCCGGCCATGCGCATCATCCAGCCCATGACGGGGATCTTGAAGATCGTGGTCTTGGCCAGCCACTTCATCTCCCACGGGAGGTGGGAGATGAGAAAGATGTCGGCGTACGACTCGTGGTTGGACACCGCGACGTAGGGGCGCCGTGGATCGCGGATGCGGATGCCCGAGAACTCAAACCGCCAATAGGGGTTGAGCGTCGTGACGAGCATCGCGAGCTGGCGAAAGGCCCGTCCGGCGGCATAGCGGCCGGGGTCAAACGGGGCTGTCAAAAGGAAGACAAGACTAACATAGAAAAAACCAAAAAGGACGGTCAGCACGGTGACCGTCCAGACCCACGCGTTGACGAGCCGTGATCCCATCAGGGCTTGGTCTGTTCCTGCGCCTGTTCCTGCGCCTGCTCTTGCTTGACGGCCGCCTCTGCCGCCATGAAGCCGATCCGGGTGTGCGTGCCATCGCAGAACGGCTTGGTGACCGACGCGCCGCAGCGACAGAGGGCGATGCCCTTGCCGGGTTTCGGGTTGGGATGGGTCAGCACGTTGCCGGCGGCATCCGTGATGATCACCTGGGCGGCGTCGTCATTGCTGATCACATACGGACCGTTGTCGCGCACCTTGATCGTGATGGGCATCGTCAGGCAGCCTTGGCCTGCGTGGCGGCGTATCGTCTGATGCGACCCACCATGGCATTGAGTCCGATCTCGCGGCTGCTCAGGCCCATGTCGGCCATGAGGTGGCGCACGAAGTCCGACGGAATGGCCTGGGCGACCTCGGGGGGCTGGTCGTTGATGGCCGAGAAGAGGATGGCGAGGACGGCGGCAATCGTGGGTGACTGCTTGGCGTTGAGGTCCGCGTAGAAATGGAGCCGTCCGTCGTGGACTTCCGGAAACAGATCCACGCGGGTCTGACACTCGGGCACCGTGAACTCGGCGCGATCCAGATCGAGCAGGCGCTGGGGGACCGGCTCGAGCTTGCGCGACCACTGGACGAGGGCCTGCATTTTCTCGTCTCGTGCCAGTGAGCGAAAGCGTTCCAGGACCCGCTCGATGGCGGGTGGCGTCCGTTCGGCGACTCTATCATCCATGCCGTCAAATATAACGATCGTCACCGTGGGGACGCGCGGCGACGTGCAGCCGCATGTCGCGCTCGGGCTCGCGCTCGCCGAGCGAGGTCACTGCGTGACCATCGCGACGCATGAGACGTTTCGGGGGTTTGTCGCGACGCGGGGGTTGAGGTTCGCGCCCGTGGCCGGGGATCCGCGCGGGATTCTGGGGGCGGCGGCGGCGGATCAGTGGCTGGGGTCCGGGCGTCACCGGCATCTGATCGCCGCGATGCGCGATCTCTTGAGTCAGGTGCGGCCGTTGGTCGATGCGATGTTGGCGGATTTTCGGACGGTGACGAAGGGCGCGGATCTCGTCATCTACTCGCCGGTGGCCGTGCCGTGTCAGATGCTTGGGCTGCCATCGGTCGCGGCCTTCTTGCAGCCGATCCACCGCACGGGGGTGTTCCCGATGATGCAGGTGCCGCAGACGTTGGGGCTCGGGCGCCGGTTCAATGAGAGCACCTATGACATGATTGGGTGGCTCCTGTGGCGGATGTTTGGCGCGCAGCTCAGCGCGTGGGGGGTGGGCCGTGTGACGAACGTGCCCGCGGTGTACGGGTTCAGTCCGACCGTCGTGCCGCGGCCGGACGATTGGCCGGCCGATGTCGCGGTGACCGGCTACTGGGTGCTCGGGCCTGAGCCCGGGTGGCAGCCGCCGGCGGTGCTGACGGATTTTCTGGCCTCGGGGCCGCCCCCGGTGGCGATCGGGTTTGGAAGCATGACGCCGCAAAGTGCCGAGCGTCTGACGACGGTCGCGATGGACGCGCTCGGGAAGAGTGGCCAGCGGGGGATTCTGTTGGGCGGGTGGGGCGCGCTCGGCGTCGGGGTGTTGCACGACACGGTGTTGGTGATGGACGAGTGTCCGCACGAGTGGTTGTTTCCGCGGACGATGGCGGTCGTGCACCACGGTGGAGCGGGGACGACGGGAGCGGCGCTCCGTGGAGGGACGCCGTCGATCGTGGTGCCGCTCGGCTTTGACCAGCCGTACTGGGCTGGGCGCGTCGCGGCGCTTGGGGCGGGGCCCACGCCGATGTCGCGGCGCGGGTTGACGAGCGAGTGGCTAGCGGCGGCGATGCGACGCGCGGCCCACGATCAGCGGATGCGGGCGCGGGCGGCGGCGATCGGGGCCACGTTGCGGGCGGAGCACGGTGCCGACGTGGCGGCGGAGATCATTACGAGACTTGGGGTGATGGCGTAGCGGCCTGCGCGCCGTTGTCCGAGTTGGTGGCGGCGTTCCAGTTCTTGTCCGGCCGCATGACGATCGTGTGCAGGGGCGTGGCGATGACGACGCCGGCGTCGCCAAAGCGATTGAGCGTGCCGAGGGCGATCGCTTGTTGCGTATCCATGAAGACGTCCATGTCGCCCGACAGCACAAAGTAGAGCGTCTCGATCTCGATCGCGGTGTCGGCGAGGGCCCGGATGTGGGAGCGGGCGAAGCGGACGCGGGGCTGGTTCTGGACGATCTCGCGCATCATGGCGGGGATCGTGGCGACGACGGCGCGCGGCGTCTCGTAGCCGACCTTGGTCACGAGGTAGACGCCGCGCTCGTTCATCCGCTTCCAGTTGCGGACGCGGCTCTTGAGGAGGTCGGCGTTGGAGAAGATGATCTGCTCGCCCGTGATGCTGCGGAGGCGGGTCGTCTTGAGGCCGATGTACTCGACGGTGCCGGTGAAGGTGTCGACGGTGATGGTGTCGCCGACGACAAAGGGTTTATCGGTGATGATCGCCGCGGCGGCGAAGGCATCGCCCAGGACGTTCTGGACGGCGAGGGCGACGGCGATGCCGCTGATCCCGAGTCCGGCGACCAGCGTCTGGATGTGGACGCCCAGGTTGTCGAGCGTGATCAGGGCGAGGATCGCCCAGAGGCAGACGCGTGCCAGGACGCCGAGGGCGGCGAGGGTCGTGGGGCTCGTGACGTCGCCGAATTGGGCGCGGCGCGACGAGTAGCGGTGAAGGAAGTAGCCCACGAGGTCGCTGATCCAGATGCCGATCTGGAGGGCGACGAGGATCTGGGTGAGGACGACGATGGCGCGGTCGACCTTGGGCGGGAAGGTCAGGCTCTGGGAGCCCAGGCTGAGGGCGAGGGCCGCGAGGAAGAAGAGGCCGGTATGGCGGATCGAACGGGCGAGGCTGCTGTCGCCGTTGGTGGCGCGGCGGCGGGCGGCGCTCTCGATCCGTTGGCTGACGATGCGCCGAGTGAAGAGGAGGGCCACGAACACGCCCGCAGCGATGGCGAGCGCGATCAGCCAGTCGCGGAGGGTGTTGTGGTAGAAGACCCAGTCGAGGGGGTCGGTGTTCGGCACCGGCGGCATGACCCGAAAAACTATACGCAGGCCGGGGCCTTTTGGGCCCCGTCCAGTGTGAGGCTAGGCCGCCTCGCCTGCCGCGCCGGTCAGCTCGTCGCAGCCGTCGCAGTTGTTGCAGCGCCACTCGGGGCCCACGGGCTCGCCAAAGTACTCGAGAATGACGCGCGTCCGACACTGGGCGGTTTGGCAGAAGCGAATGATCGAGCGCAGCTTGTCCTGATCCTTTTCGCGGCGGTCCTCGTAGTCGGTCAGGTCGTGGCTCAGGTCGACTTGCGTCAGGCGCTCGCCCAAGCGTTCCCAGCTGCCGCCGCGGTGTTCGCGGACCATGCCGTGGCGTTTCAGTAGCGTGAAGACGATGCGCGCTTTGCGGCGTGGGACGCCCGATTGGTTGGCGATCTCATCGAGGGGGACGGGGATCTTTTTGGGGTAGTGCTCGAGGACAATGGCGACCTTGGCGGCTTCCTCGATCTCGGGATACTTGCCGCCCAGGAAGTACGACTGAATGCGGCGGTCCTCGACGCGGTAGAGGACCGTGCAGGTGGCGGGGAGCCCGTCGCGACCGGCGCGGCCGGCCTCCTGATAGTACGACTCGATGGAGCCGGGGAAGTGATAATGGACGATGAAGCGGATGTCGCGCTTGTCGATCCCCAAGCCGAATGCATTGGTGGCGACCATGGCGGTCAGGCGACCGGCCATGAACTCGTCCTGCGCCGCCGTCCGGTCGACCGCGGCCATCTTGCCGTGATAGAGCCCGACTCGGTACCGGTCCTTGAGCATCGCGTGGAGACGCTCGGCTTCTTTCACGGTCGCGACGTAGATGATCCCGGTGCCGTGCGAGCCGGCGAGAATCTCGTGGAGCACGGTGTCCTTGGAGCCGTCGTTGACGGTGCGTCGCACCTCGAAGCGCAGGTTGGGCCGCGCGAACCCGGTGACCGTGACGAACGGGTCGTGCATGCCGAGCTGCCGGGCGATGTCGGCGCGCACCTCGCCGGTGGCGGTGGCCGTGAGCGCGAGGATCGGGGGGCGGCCGAGTCGGTTGGCGATCGAGGCGAGCATCAGATAATCAGGGCGAAAATCGTGGCCCCACTGGCTCACGCAATGCGCCTCGTCGACGACGAAGAGACTCACGGTGCGGGAGAGGAGCTGCTCGAAGAACTCGCGATCCTTGAAGCGCTCGGGGGTGACGTAGAGCATCTGCCCCTCGCCCGCGCCGATCTGCCGGTGTGCCTCGCGCGATTGGCGCTCGGTCAGGTGCGAGTGCATGGCGACCGCATCGACGCCCTGAGCGGTCAGCTTGTCATGCTGATCCTTCATGAGGGCGATGAGCGGTGTGATGACGACCGTCAGTCCCGGGAGGACGAGGGCCGAGAGTTGGTAGATGAGAGATTTGCCAGACCCGGTTGGCATGACCACGACAGTGTCGCGACCGCTGATGACATTGGTGATCGCGGCCCACTGGCCGGGCTGAAACTCCGCATGGCCAAATTGCTCGGACAACAGTGTCCGAGCCTTGGTGACCAAGGCTGCTGATCGGGGCATGGGACTGTTCATCGCAGAATCTGTTCCACAGGGGCGGGTCAAGGGCAGCCGGGTGAGTTAGCCCTTAATTTGTGGCGCCACTATGCGATCACTCCGTGTTCGACATCTCCTGTTGCTCCTCACGTGGCTGGCCGCGGGCGTGCTCGTTGTCTGTCACCATCGCGATGCGTTCTACGATGTCGACGAGGGGCAACTCGGCGAGACGGCCGAGCGCGTCATGCACGGGGAGCTGCCGCATCGTGACTTTGTTGATGTATACACCGGAGGGCTCGCGGTGATCGACGCGGCGGGATTCCGCGTGTGGGGGGTGTCGGCGGAGACGATGCGAACCGTGCTCCTCGTGGCGACGCTGCTCTGGATCCCGGTGCTGTTCCTCGTGGCGGAGCGACTGGCTCGGCCTGGACCATGGGCGATGTGGGCCGCATCGTTGGCGACGATGACCGCGGTGGTTTGGAGCGTGCCCAACCACCCGCGCGGCATGCCGACGTGGTTCACCCTGTTCTTCGCGACCGCTGGGGCTGGGGCGATGCTCCGCTATGTGGATACACGGCGCGGGCGGTGGTTGTTGGTGGCGGGGATCATTGCAGGGCTCTCATGTACTATCAAGATCGTAGGGCTCTACTTTATCGCCGCGGTCTTGCTCTTCGCGGTGTTTGACGAGCAGGAGACGGACCGCGTCGCGGCAGGGGAGGGGCGTCCGACGGTCACGTGGTACACGCTGCTCAGTGACGCCGCGCTCGTGCTGTACGCGGTGGCGGTGGCGTGGCTGGTGCGGGGACAGGGCGTCGACGCGTTCGTCCAGTATGCGCTACCGTCGGCCGCGGTGTCGGCGCTACTCATTTGGCGGGAGCACACGGCGCGACGCGCGCTACCCGTGGTGCGGGCGGCGCGGCTCGTGGGGATCATCGGGCCGTTTATGGTTGGTGTGGCCATCCCGGTGTTGGTGTTTCTCGTGCCGTACGCGCGGAGCGGGGCGGTTGGCGCGTTGCTGCGCGGTGTCTTCATCACGCCGATGGCGCGGATCGGGCACATCGCGATGCTGCCGCCGCCCGCGGTGAGTGTGTTGGCGGCCGTGCCATTGATCGCGGGGTTGGGGCTCATCGGGCGCCAAGCGTCCGGTGGTGCGCTCGCCCGTGTGCTCGTGTCGGTGGTGGCGTTGGCTGTCGTGACAGTGTCGGGGGTGCTGCAGCCGTGGGCCGACCCGGCGCTGCGCACGCCGGCGCATGTCGTGTCGCGACTCGTGCGCGATGCGGTGCATGGGTTGATTCCGCTGCTGGCGGTGGTCGGGGTCATCGCATTGGCGCGGCGGCGAACGGCGATTGACGCGCGCGCCGTGGCGTTGATCGTTGCCGTGATGGCGACGGGTGCCCTCGTACAGTTCCCGTATGCGCTCGATCAGTACTACTGGTTTGTGGCGCCGCTCGTCGTGTTGGCGGCGTTGGCGTTGGCGCCGACGCGGGGTGCGGTGGTCGTGGCGGTGGGGTGTCTCGTATTTGCCCTCGTGCGACTCGATGTCATGTCCGAGCGCATGGCGCCGCTCGCTATTCCGCGCGGGGGGCCGCTCGTCTCGGCGGACATCAATGAGAAGTATCAGACGCTGGTCAGGGTCGTGCGGGACCATGCGCGCGGGGGCGAGTACATCTACGCGGGGCCGGATAGTCCGCAGGTGTATTTCCTCACGGGGTATCGGAACCCGACGGGGACGATCTACGAGATGTTTGACGACACGACGGGGCGGACCAGTCGGGTGTTGCGGGCGATCGACGCGCATGGCGTGACGACAGTCGTGATCACGGTGCGGCCGGACAACGTGTCGGGGCCAATGGATCCGGTGTTGCGCGCGGCACTCACCGAGCGGTTTCCCGAGACGACGACGGTTGGGCAGTACGTGGTGCGATGGCGCTGAACCACGACCTGCGCTACGACGCGTTTGCGATTGCGGCGCCTGGCGTGGCGCCGCTCGTCGACGATGAGTTGCGGGCGCTTGGTGTCGTCGAGCGGTCGGTGACGGCGGCCGGGGTCGAGTTCGCGGCGACGGCGGAGACGCTCTATGCGGCCAACCTGTGGCTCCGGACGGCGAGTCGGGTGGTGGTGCGCGCGGGTGAGTTTCGGGTGTTGGCGTTTGCCGAGTTGCAGCGGTTGGCGCGGCAGCTGCCGTGGGAACGGTTCATCGCGCGCGGTGAAGGCGTGCGGGTGCGGGTGACGTGTCACAAGTCCAAGCTGTATCACTCGGACGCGGTGGGGGAGCGCGTTGTTGACGCCATCATCCATCGGACGGGGGCGGTACGGGTTGAGGATTCGGAGGACGGTGGGGAGCTGTTGGTGATGGTCCGGCTCGATCGCGACGTGTGCACGGTGAGCGTGGACAGCTCGGGCGAGTTGCTGCATCGGCGTGGGTACCGGTTGGCCACGGCGAAGGCGCCGCTCCGAGAGACGTTGGCGGCGGCAGCGATCATGGGGAGTGCGTGGGATACGGGGACGCCATTGCTGGACCCGCTCTGCGGGGCTGGAACGATTCCGATCGAGGCCGCGTTGATGGCGCGAGGGAAGGCGCCGGGGCTCGGGCGGGGGTTTGGGTGTATGCGGTGGCCGGAGTTTGATCGGGGCATCTGGGAGCGGGTCGAGGAGCGGGCTCGGGCTGCGGAACGC
>DATMNB010000208.1:0-3187 GCA_035569435.1 Gemmatimonadaceae bacterium | reverse complement strand
CCGGCTCACCGCCACGCCGCGGACCGTCGGGGGCGAGCCGTTGACCGGGCTCTCAACGCCGACCTTCACGTCGTCGGACCTCGATCGGATACGGGTCGACGCCAATGGACTCGTGCACGCCATTGGCTCCGGGAGTCAGATCGAGGTGGTCGCCACGCTCTCGGCAGGGAACAACAGACACGCCGACACGGTGTTGATCAACGTGACGGATACGAGCACGCCCCCGGTGCTCGCCGCGTTCACGATTCACCCCGATTCCACCGACAGCGCCAAGATCGCGCTCATTGACTCGAAGTCGGTGGCAGCGCGGGCCTTCGATGCCGCTGGCACGCCGATCACCGGCCTCTCCGTCTACTACGCCGTGTCCGATCCGACGACGGCCACCATCGACCGCGCCACAGGGTTACTCATCGGAATCCGCCCGGGTCACCTGAAGGTGTTCGCGACAGCGACCGCGTATGGGATCACCAAGGCAGACACTTTGCCATTTACGATCGGCTATCCGGTGATTGGGCTCATCGGCATCATGCCGCAGCAGGACTCGGTCGGACAGATCATTGACGTCTTCAATCCCACCCGAGTGGTGGTAGGCCCGGGTGCCGTGGTCGAGTTCTACAACACTACGGCGCTCGCGACCGACGTGACATTCGACGATCCCACCAACGTCGCGCAGGATGACCAGGACTGCGCGTCCTTTCCGTGGATGTGCGGGACTGGGAACATCGCGCCGTTCGGGCAACTCCCCAATGACTCGACTGGCTACTCCGTCATTCGAGCCCGCCGTTTCCCGGTGCCCGGCACCTACACATTCCACAGCACGATCTTCCACACGACCGGCGCGATCGTCGTCGTGAACGACCACAATCTCTGACCATGATGACATGTCCCTGAACCGACGCACCTTTCTCAAGACAGGCGTCGCGGCGGCCGCAGTCGCCGCGGTGCCTCGTCCCCTCGTCGCGCAGCTCGGTCGCACGCCGGAGCCCGTCCCGCCGATCGAGGACCCGCGTCTGGCGGCGCTCGCGGCGCGAGCCCTGGACAGCGCCCGAAGCAGCGGCGCGGCGTACGCCGACATCCGGCTGACGCACACGAGGACCCGGGAGTTCATGTTAGTGCAAGACGAAGAGGACATGGAGGTGGGGGTCCGGGCGCTGGTGGATGGCTATTGGGGATTCGCCAGTGGGCCGGTCTGGAGCCCGGACGAGATGGCGCGCTTGGGTCGTGAGGCCGTGCACCAGGCGAAGACGAATGCGATGGGCAAGCCGCGCGAGGTGGCGCTCGCGCCGGCGCCCGTGGTGCAGAACGGAAGCTGGGTGATGCCCGTCACGTTCGATCCGTTCGAGATCTCTCCGTTCGAGATCCAGGATCACGTCAATGCACTCGAAGAGGCCACAGGTGACACCGGCGTCGGGGTAATGAATCTCGGGTTCTGGGCCACGGTGCAGGACAAGGCGTTCGCGTCGACGGCCGGGAGCTACTGCACCCAGCGCTGCTACCGTAGCTGGGGCTCGCTCGTTCTCACCAAGAAGAACAAGGTGCAGGAGGTGCATGTCCCGCTGGACTGCCTCTCCGACGCTGGGATGGGCTGGGAGCTCTTTGCCGGCGAGCGCATCCCGCGGGTGCGCGATCACTCGCTGCGGGAGGAGATCCGGCAGCGCGCCGAAGAGCTGAAGGAAGACATGCTGCTCCCGATCAAACCGGTGGACGTGGGTCGCTACGATGCGGTGTTCGATGTGACCAGCGTGGCGCGTCTCGTCGACGCGACGCTCGGGCGGGCCACGGAGCTCGACCGCGCGCTGGGCTATGAGGCGAACGCCGGCGGGACGAGTTACATAAGTGATCCGCTCGGCATGCTCGGCAGCTACCAGGCGGGCGGCCCGATGCTGACCGTCACGGCCAATCGATCGGAGCCCGGTGGCGCCGCCACGGTGCACTGGGATGACGAGGGCGTTGCACCCGACGAGTTCACGTTGGTGAAGGACGGCGTGCTCAGCGACTTCCAGACCACGCGCGAGAGCGCTGGCTGGCTCAAGGCCAGCTACGCCAAGAGCAGGACGCCCGGCCACTCGCACGGCTGCGCGAGCGCGCCGTCGGCCATCTACGCCCCACTGCAGCATTCCCCCAACCTGATGCTGGCGCCCGGACGCGACGCGGGAGACTTCGAAGGGCTCGTGCGCAGCATGAGCGACGGGATCGCCATCAAAGGAGCAACGTTCGAGATGGATTTTCAGCACTCCAGTGGCCTCGGCCTGGGCCGCGTCTTCGAGATCAAGCGCGGGAAGCGGGTGGCCCAACTCGTTGGGGCCGGATTCCTCTTTCGCTCGTCCGACCTCTGGAAGTCACTCATCGCCGTGGGAGGGGATGCGCACCTGCGTCGCTACGGGATAGCGGCGGCGAAAGGGGAGCCGCCCCAGACGTGCTACCACAGTGTGACCGCCCCACCGGTGGTCGTGAAAGGGCTCACGGTCATTGATCCGATGAGGAAGGCGTGAGGGGGCGCGGCGATCGACTGGTCCGGCTCGCGGACAGCGACCGAATCCTGTCCGGGGACGAATGCGAGGCCATCGCCAAGCGCGCGCTCGGTTTCGCGCGCGCGGGCGGCGAGACGAATGTCCGGATTCTGAGCTGGTGGAACGGCGAGCTGCGGTGGGCGCGAAATCGTGTGAGCCTGGCGAGCGACCGGCGGGACATTCGCGTCGAGGTGTGGCGCGACGTGAGGGGGGGGCGCGGCATGGTCACGACGAACCAGGTCGACGATGTGTCGCTCGAGGCCGCCGTGCGCGCGGCCGAGCGGGTCGCGCCACTGTCGCGGGAGCGGCACCCGGTTTCCTTCCATCCGCCGATGCCGCGACACGAGCGTCCCCAGACGCCGATCTGGAGCGACGCAACGTACGGCCTGACCACCGAGGCGCGCGGCGACGCCGCCCGCGCCCTCATTGCGCGATCGGAAGCGAAGGGATTGCTCTCGGCGGGCTATCTCGAGATGCGCGCGGCGTCGATGGCATTGTTGAACTCTGCCAGAATGGGGAGTATGCCGGCGCCCTGGGACATCCCGTACGTGTCCTGGACGCAAGCGCAGTGCTCGATGACGGTGCGCGATCCGGATGGCACCGGCTCCGGATGGGCGGGGCTCTCTGGCTACGACTGGGGGCGCATCGATGCGCCGGCGCTGGGCGAGCGGGCGGAG
>DATMNB010000207.1:0-34227 GCA_035569435.1 Gemmatimonadaceae bacterium | reverse complement strand
GTGTGGCGTTGCTGGAGTTGCTCTTTGACCACATCTGGCAGTCGGCCCCCGACTTCGTGCTCGGGGATGCCGAGGTCGGCGACATCGCCCGCTTCGACGACGATGCCCACGATGCCCGCCTGGTCATCGGCGACGCAGCCCTGCTACTCAGCGGTTCCTCAGCCTATCCATACCAATACGATCTCGGCTTGGAGTGGAAGCGCTGGACCGGTTTGCCGTTCGTGTTCGCCGTGTGGGTGGCCCAGCGGACCACGCCCGTCGCGGACGCGTTGCGCGTGCACGCGGATCTCATCGCCTCGCGCGACTGGGGTGTCACTCACACCAATGTCCTGGCCGACCAAGCGGCCGCGGCCACCGGAATCGACGTCGCCACCTGCCGGACCTATTTGTCGGGGCTCGACTATCGACTGTCGTACGGGCACCTGGCTGGACTGACGGAGTTCTTCCGGCGGTTGGTGCTGGCCGGTCACGTCCCCGACGGCAGCCTCGCCTTTCTACCAGCCGCCTGATGCGGGATCTGATCGAGTTCTACGAGCGGGCGCCACTGCTCGAGTTGGGCGCCGAGGCCGATCGGGTCCGCCGAGCCATGCACCCCGATGATGTCGTCACGTACATCATCGACCGCAATATCAATTACACCAACGTCTGCGTCGCCGACTGCGGCTTCTGCGCCTTCTACCGGCGCCCCAAGCACCACCAGGGCTACACGCTCTCATTCGAGCAGATCGGGGCCAAGATCGACGAGACCAAGGCGCTCGGCGGCGTGCAGATCCTCATGCAAGGCGGTCACAACCCGTATATCCCCTTTGAGTGGTACCTGGATCTCCTGCGCTACATCAAGGAGTACCACCCAATTCACATCCACGGGTTCAGCCCGAGCGAAGTCGATTTTTTCTCCACGCTCTACCGCATGGACGCGCGGACGGTCATTCGCGAGCTGCAGGGCGCTGGGCTGGATTCGATCCCCGGTGGGGGAGGGGAGATCCTGGTTCAGCGTGTGCGCGACCTGGTCGCCAAGAAAAAAGCCGGCGCTGACCGCTGGCTGGAGATTATGGAGATCGCCCACGAAGAAGGCATGAAGACCACAGTCACCATGATGTACGGTCTCGGCGAGACGTCGGCCGAGCGGCTGGAGCACCTGGAGCGCGTGCGCGCGGTGCAGGCCCGCACGGGAGGTTTCACGGCGTTCATCTGCTGGCCGCTGCAGCCCGAGAACACGCCGACCATGTCCGCGCAGCCCAAGACCGACGCCGTCACGTATCTCCGGACGGTGGCGTTGGCGCGAATGGTGCTGGACAACGTGCCCAACCTCCAGGCCAGTTGGGTGACCATGGGCCTCAAGATCGGGCAGGTTGCACTCCGGTTCGGCTGCAATGACCTTGGGTCCCTCATGATCGAGGAAAACGTCGTGTCGGCCGCCAACACCACGCACCGGACGTCCATCGACGAACTCGACCGGTTAATTCGCGACGCGGGCTTCACGCCGGCCCGGCGCCGCCAAGACTACTCGCTGATCGCTTGCGCGTCGGCATAGGGTACGACTCGCACCGGTTCGCGGCCGGTGGCCCGCTCGTGCTCGGTGGGATCCACATCCCCTCAGATGTCCACCTGCACGGCCATTCCGATGGTGATGCCATCGCGCACGCCGTGACCGATGCTATCCTCGGTGCCATCGGCGCCGGCGACATCGGCGAGATGTTCTCCGATCAGGACCCCGCCAACCGGGGCGCCGACTCGATCGCGATGTTGCGCGCGGCTGTCGATCGCATCAGGGACGCCGGCTTCTGCCCCCAGCAGGTCGACATCGCCGTCATCGCCGAGCATCCGCGCATCGCCCCGCACCGCACCGCCATGCGCGAGGCCATTGCCGGAGCGCTCGGTGTGACGCTCGACCGCGTGAGTATCAAGGGCAAGACCAACGAAGGGATGGGCTGGGTCGGCCGCGGCGAGGGACTGGCGTGCATGGCCGTCGCCACGCTCGTCCAGAGCCCGTAGCGCCGTGGACGCCGCGCTTGCCGCACGGCTGGCGCCGTTTCGCATTAGCGGCTTTCTCGATTACCTCTCGCTGGAGCACGGTGCCGCCGCGCTGACCGGGGAAGCCTACGAGCGCGATGTCACGCGTTTTGCGACGTACGCCGTCTCACAGGGCTTGGGTGGCCCGGTCGACGCCACGCCGCGACAACTCCGCGACTTTGTCTATCACCTCAAGGACTTGGGGCTCGCGCCAACCTCGATCCGTCGCTCCACGTCGGCATTGCGCACGTATTATCGATTCCTACTGGCCGAAGGCGTCGTCACGCGCGACCCGAGCGATCGGTTGGAGACACCGCGCGCGTGGCGCACCCTGCCCGATGTCCTGTCCGTCGAGGAGGTAACCACCATCATCCAAAAAACCTCGCTGGACAGTGCACTGGCCTTTCGCGACCGCGCGCTGTTTGAGCTCGCCTATGGCGCGGGCCTTCGCGTCACGGAGTTGATCACGCTCGAGATCGCCCACGTGCTCATGGCCGACGGGCTGGTGCGGGTGTTTGGGAAGGGCGGTAAGGAGCGCCTGGTCCCGATTGGCCGCAACGCCGTTGGCGCGGTGGCGGTCTACCTGCGCGAGCTCCGGCCCCGGCTCGACAAGGGGCAGGGACGCGGGATACTGTTGCTCAACGCTCGTGGCACTCCGCTGACCCGCATGGGTGCCTGGAAGATCGTCAAGCAGGGCGTTGGTCGCGCCGGCATCACCAAACACGTCTCCCCACACACGCTGCGGCACTCGTTCGCCACGCACCTGCTCGAGGGTGGCGCCGATCTCCGCGCGGTGCAGGAGATGCTCGGCCACGCCGACATCTCGACGACCCAGATTTACACGCATGTCGATCGTGAGTATCTGCGCAGCGTGCACAAGCAGTTCCATCCACGCGGCTAACACGTGGCAACATGATTCTCGTCATCGATAACTACGACTCGTTCACGTATAACCTGGTCCAGTACCTGGGCGAGTTAGGAGAGCATCCGACTGTCTATCGCAACGATGCGATCGACGTCGAGGCGATCGGCGCCCTCCGCCCGCGGGCCATCGTCATCTCCCCGGGTCCCAAGACCCCCGCCGAGGCGGGCATCAGTATCCCCGTCATTCGCCGGTGGGGCCCCGAGATTCCGATCCTGGGCGTGTGCCTGGGCCACCAGGCAATCGGTGAGGCGTACGGCGGCCACGTCGTGCGGGCCCGTCGCGTCATGCACGGCAAGCGCTCGGCGATCACCCACGATGGTACGGGGCTGTTCAAGGGCCTGGATACTCCACTCGACGTCATGCGGTATCACTCTCTCGTCGTCGAGGCCGCCACGCTGCCGGCGGACCTGATCGTCCTGGCGCGCGCCGTCGATGACTCCGATGAGATTCACGCTGTACGCCACCGCGTGCACCCGGTGTGGGGCGTGCAATTCCATCCCGAATCGATCCTGACGAGCGGCGGCAAGAGCATCCTGGCCAACTTTCTGCGCATCGCGGCGTGAGACGACTCGCGTCGCTCGCACTCTGCGTCATCGCATCGCCCGTAGTCGCGCAGACGCGCCCACCCCTCGCGTGCGCGGCGCCCGGCAGCCGTACGGCGACGTTGGTGAGCGGCCACCGGGCGGCCTCCGAAGTCCTCGTCCGCCAAGTGGTCGAGACGCCGGGCGCCCAGGTGTGCATCGCGCCGCTCGGCACGGGCGGCCTTCCCCCCGACACCGCCATCAACGGCTCGGTCGTCATCTTCCTCGGTCCTGGCATCGACGGCATCGCGTTGCCGGGGGCCAACGCCGCCGTCTCAGGCGTCGTGCACGGCGATGTGATCGTCTTTGGCGGCGATCTCTTTCTCGAGCCGGGCGCCAAGGTCGACGGCCGGGTCGTAGCCATTGGCGGCGGCGTCTACCTGTCCGCGCTCGCCACCGCCGGCCGCCAGGTCGCGGAGCGTGGCGCGCGCGTCGCCTGGCATGGCACCGACACGGTCGCGGTCACGTACTGGCCGGCGCCAGTCAACCGGCCGCCGTTCATCTCGTTCCCCGTCATCTACGGCCTGCGCATCCCGAGCTATGACCGCGTGAACGGCCTGTCGATCCCGTGGGGCCCACAGTTCAGCGTCGACAGCGCGCGACTCGTCTTCGATCCAATCGTCACGTACCGGTCGAACCTCGGCAAGTTCGACCCCAAAGGCACGGTGGTGTGGACGCCCGTCGAGCGCCTGTCGATCGTCGGGTCCGCCGAGCGCGGCACGTTCACCAACGACGAGTGGAACCGGCCGACGATATTCAATTCGGTCGCCTCACTCGTCACCGGCTCGGATACGCGCAACTACTTTCGCGCCGATCGCCTGCAACTCCTCGTCGCGCGCTCGTGGGGCGATCCGACGGCGGGTATCTCGCTTCAACCGTCGCTCGGCGTGCGCGACGAGTTCGACTGGACCACGGGACCAAACAATCCCAAGCACGTCGTGTGGAGTTTTCTCGACCGCGACAAACCCGATAAGCTGCGCCGCTTCAATCCGCCGATCGATGACGGCCGACTCGCGTCGGTATTGGCGGGACTGAGCGGCGGCTATCGTGGCGAGTCGGTCAGCATCTCGGGCTCCGCCGAGGTCGAGGTCCCCTTCCAGGCGCCCAACGGACAGCGGTTTACGCAGACCACGGTCGACGGCCTGCTCAGGTTCATCTCGTTCACCGACGTCCAGTTCCAGTTTGGCCTCCACGCGGTCGTGACCGTGGGTGACACGGCGCCGCCGCAGCGGTTCACGTACCTGGGCGGCGGAAGCGTGCTCTCGACGCTCGACATTCTCCAGATCGGCGGCGATGAGGTCCTGTATGGCTACGGCGAATTCCTCGCGCCGCTGCGCTTCATCAAGATCCCACTCCTCGGCAATCCGGCGGTCGGCATCTTCACGGCCACCGGCTCGGCCGGTGTGCAAGGCCTACCGCACTTCACGGTGAACGTGGGTCCGCGTCTCGCGTTGTCCGTGTTCGAGCTCGACTGGGTCATCGACCCGTCGACCAAATTCACCAACGTCGGGCTCGGTGTGAACTTGCCGTATTAGATTGACCCCTATGGAACGTGCGCTGCCGGGTGCCCGCTTCTGGTGGGTCGTCGTCATCCGCGGCATGATCGGAGTGCTCTTCGGACTCCTGGCGTTCATCTATCCGGCCGCGACGCTCGCCGTGCTGGTGGCGTTCTTTGGCGCGTATGCGCTCCTCGACGGAATCTTCGCCATCGTGTCCGCCTTCCGCGCCGCGCGGGAACACGTGCGTCTCTGGCCGTTTGTGCTGGAGGGAATCGTCGGGATCCTCGCCGGAATCGGCGCGTTCGTCGCGCCGCTCGTGACGGCTGTCGCGCTCGAGACGCTCGTTGCGGTATGGGCATTCGTCACCGGCATCTTCGAGCTCGTGGCCGCGTTTCGGCTGCGCCGCGTCATCGCCAACGAGTGGGTCCTGGCGTTCACGGGAGCCCTGTCGATCCTGGCGGGGATCGCCCTGTTGATCTGGCCAGTCGCCGGCCTCGGCGCGATTGTCCTCGTCATCGGCGCCTACGCGCTGGCCTTCGGGATCCTGCTCATCGGGCTCGGTCTTCGCATTCGCGCCTGGGGCGCAGGTGGTACGGGCGCTTGATGGACCGTCCGGTACTCAGCCGCTTTGGGTGGTTCCTCATTCTCCGGGGCGTCATCGGAGCGCTCTTCGGCCTCCTGGCCTTGAGCCGTCCAACCGTCACGCTCGGGGTAGTGATCGCCTTCTTTGGCGCGTTCGTCCTCGCCGATGGGATCGCCGGAATTGTCTTCGCGCTACTGGCGCCTCGCGAGCGGATGCAGATCTGGCCATTTTTGCTCAATGGGATCGTGGGTATCCTCGTCGGTATCGCCGCGCTCGTGGCACCGCTGGCGACTACCAAACCGCTCCAAACGCTTTTTGCGGTCTGGGCGTTCGTCACGGGAGTGTTCGAGATGGTGCAGGCCATTCGTCTCCGCCGAGTGATCAGCGGTGAATGGATGCTGTACCTCACGGGCCTGATGTCGATCCTGGCTGGGGTCGTGCTTCTGGTCTGGCCACGGGCGGGGGTGGGCGCGATCATCACGTTCTTCGGGTACTTCGCGCTGCTCTTCGGACTCCTGCAGATCGCCCTCGGCATCCGCGTCCGCGCCTGGGGTGCACAACCGACCCCCTGAGCTGCCGTGCCAGACGGCCGTTCCCGCGTTTGATTTTTGGTGCGGCGACGGGTAACTTGACTGGCGTGAAATTTGCAGCCTCCCGCGCCGGCCGCGCATGAGAACCCTCGCGGTCATTCCCGCCCGGTTGGGCGCTCTCCGCCTGCCGCGCAAGCCCCTCCGGCTCCTCGCCGGGGTCCCCATCGCGGTCCGTGTCTGGTCCCGGGTCCGCGGGATGGGGGTCGCCGACCGCGTGGTCGTCGCGACCGAGAGCCCCGATGTCGCCGCCGTCCTCCGCGAGGCTGGCGCCGAGTGCGTCCTGACCGATCCCCATCACCACTCGGGGACGGATCGCGTCGCCGAGGTGGCCCGGCGTCCGGAGTATTCCGGCTACGACGTCATTGTGAACGTCCAGGGCGATGAGCCGTTCATCGGCGCCGACGCTGTGCGGGGAGCCGTCGCCCAGGTGGCCGGCGGCGGCTTCGAGATCGGCACAACCGCGGTCCCGGCCGATGCCACGATTCTGATGCGCCCCGAGGCGGTCAAAGTCGTCATCGACGATGCCGGGCGTGCGCTCTATTTCTCGCGCGCGCCGATCCCGTGGCTCCGCGACGAGGGGGACCGCGCCGTGCGTGACCCGCTCATCCGGCTGCACCTTGGCCTCTACGCGTACACCCGCGCGGCGCTCGCCGCCTGGGTCGCACTTCCCCCGCACCCGCTCGAGTTGGCCGAGCGATTGGAGCAATTGCGTCCCCTTGCCGCCGGCCGGGCCATCGGCGTGGCGGTCACCACCGACGTGCCGCCGATGGGCGGCATCGACACCGAGGATGATCTGATGCGCGCCAACGACCTGTGGCTGGACTTTGCGGGGGCGGCAGTCTGATGCCGGGCGCCCGGGATACCGCGCGTGACACCACGCGGTACATCTTCATCACCGGCGGCGTCGTCTCGTCGCTGGGCAAAGGCATCGCCGCGGCCTCACTCGGCCGGCTCCTCGTCGAGCGCGGCCTCCGGGTCTCGATCATGAAGTTCGACCCGTATCTCAACGTCGATCCGGGCACGATGTCGCCGTTCCAACACGGCGAGGTGTTCGTCACCGACGATGGCGCCGAGACCGATCTCGACCTCGGGCACTACGAGCGGTTCATCGACCGCTCGCTATCGCAGGCCAACAACGTGACCACGGGCCGCATATACCTGAACGTGATCACCAAGGAGCGGCGCGGTGAGTTCCTGGGCTCGACCGTGCAGGTCATCCCACACATCACCGACGAGATCAAGGCGGCGATGAAGCGCATCGCCCCCGATACCGACGTCGTCATCGTCGAGATCGGCGGCACGGTCGGCGACATCGAATCACAGCCGTTCCTCGAGGCGATCCGCCAATTTCGGCAAGAGGTCGGCCGCGACAACGCCTTGTTCATTCACTTGACGCTCGTCCCGTTCATCGCCGCGGCGGGCGAGGTCAAGACCAAGCCGACCCAGCACTCCGTGCGCGAGCTGATGGAGCTCGGGATTCAGCCCGACATCCTCATCTGTCGGACCGAGCGCCCGCTGTCCGAGGACGTGAAGCGCAAGATCGCCCTCTTCTGCAACGTGGAGTTTGGCGCGGTCATCGAGAGCCGCGACGTCCCGACGATCTACGAAATTCCGCTCGCCTTCCACGAGCAGGGGATGGACGCGCGCGTCGTCGAGCGTCTCAACCTCATCACGCAGCCACCCGACCTGAGCGCGTGGCGAGCCATGGTGCAGCGCATCGTGGCGCCCCATGCCCGGGTCCGCATCGCCGTGGTCGGCAAGTACACCGAGTTCGTCGACAGCTACAAGAGCGTCCAGGAGGCCCTGATCCACGGCGGCATCGATCACGATATCGGCGTCGACATCGCCTGGGTCGGAAGCGACGGGTTCACCGATGCGACGGTCGCCCGCCGTACCCTGGCCGGCTACGACGGGCTCCTCGTGCCCGGCGGCTTTGGGGTGCGTGGTGTCGACGGCATGGTCGAGGCCATCCGTGCCGCGCGCGAGACTGGACTCCCGTTCTTTGGCATCTGCCTCGGTATGCAGGTCGCCATCGTCGAGTTCGCCCGGAACGTCCTCTCGCTCGACGACAGCAACTCCAGTGAGTTTGCCCCCGAGTGCTCGAACGCCGTGATCTCGCTCATGGAAGAACAGCAGCACGTGACCGATATGGGCGGAACGATGCGGCTCGGCAGCTATGTCTGTCGCTTGGCGCGCGGCTCGCATGCGGCCGAGGCGTACGGCGTGAGCGAAGTCAATGAACGGCACCGGCACCGGTACGAGGTGTCGAACCAGTATCGGGATCAACTGGTGGAGAAGGGGATGCGGCTGTCGGGCCTCTCGCCGGACGGCTCGTTGGTCGAGATGATCGAGCTCCCCGACCACCCATGGTTCGTGGGGTGTCAGTTCCACCCAGAGCTCCGCTCCCGGCCGACACGTCCGCACCCGCTGTTCAAGGGATTCATTGGTGCGGCCGCCGCGTACCGCGAGGGCCGCGAGTCGGGCGCACTCCGGTTGGATGAAGCCGCGGATTGAGCGGACCGCAATGACCCCCCGGCCTGCGTTCCCCTGCGACGCCCTGTTTCTCATCGCGGGCCCGTGTGTGCTCGAGGATGATGCGCTGAACCTGCGCGTGGCCGAGCATCTCGCGCGCCTCGACGAACGGTTGCCGGGCGGCGTGATCTTCAAGGCCAGCTTCGACAAGGCCAACCGCTCGAACGCGGGCGCCGCGCGCGGCCCTGGCCTGGACGATGGCCTGGCGGCGCTCGACCGGGTGCGCGCGGCAACCGGCCTCCGGGTGCTCACGGACGTCCACGAGCCCGATCAGTGTGCGCCGGCGGCCGCCGTGGTCGACGTGCTACAGATCCCGGCCTTCCTGTGCCGACAAACAGACCTGCTCCTCGCCGCCGGCGAGACGGGGGCACCGGTCAACGTCAAGAAAGGGCAGTGGATGCACCCCGAGGGCATGGCCGGCGCCGCCGACAAGGTCCGTCAGGGCGGCACGTCCCAACTCGCGGTCACCGAGCGCGGGACGTTCTTTGGCTACGGCGATCTGGTAGTCGACATGCGTTCCTTCCGGCGGCTGCGCGACGCATGTGCCGCGGCCGTGATCTTCGACGGCACACACAGTGTACAACAGCCCGGTCGCGGCCCCGGCGGCGCAAGCGGAGGGGCCCGCGAGTTCATCCCGTCGTTGACATTGGCCGCCATGGCGGCCGGCGCCGACGGCCTCTTTCTCGAGACCCATCCCAACCCGGCGTCCGCGCCCAGCGATGGCCCAAACATGATCCCGCTGGCCGAACTCAACGCTTTGATCGACCGCGCGGTCGACATCTGGGACCGGTGCCGCCGATGAATGTGACTGTCATCGACGACCCGCACCGCATCCGCCTCGTTGGCCTCGACGTCGACGGTGTCCTCACCGATGGTGGCATCTACCTCGGTGACGCCGGCGAGTACAAGCGCTACGACATCCAGGACGGATTTGGTGTACTCGCCCTCCGCGAAGCCGGTATCAAAGTCGCCGTTGTCACGGGCAGGGTGTCCGAGAGCGTCCGCGTCCGCGCGCAAGAGATGCGCGTCGACGAGCTGGCCCAGGACGCGCAAGCGCGGAAGTTGCCCGCGCTGCTCCGCATCTGCGACCGGCTGGGGATCACGCCGGCCGAGACGGCGTTTGTGGGGGACGATTTTCCGGATCTGGCCATCATGCGGGTCGTCGGGCTGCCTGTCGCCGTGGCCAACGCGGCGCCCGAGGTGCGCGCCGCGGCCCGCGTGCACTTGAGCCGCTCGGGCGGCCATGGCGCCGTGCGCGAGTTCGCCGAGCTCCTGCTCAAGGCGCGCGGTGAATGGACGACGATCGTCGAGGGCATTGTCGCCAACACGTCCCTCCCCGAAGTCGTGAAGGTCGCCCCATGAGCGACGCGAACCGCATTCTCGATCGCGGCCGCCGCGTCCTCAAGAGCGAGCGGGAGGCGTTAGCCGCGCTCGAGGCACGCCTCGATGGCACCTTTGTGCGTGCCGTCGAGCTGATCGCCGCCGCCCGTGGCCGCGTCCTTGTGGTCGGCGTCGGGAAATCGGGCCTCATTGCCGCCAAGATCGCGGCGACGCTCACCTCGACGGGCACCGCGGCGACGTTCCTTCATCCGGTCGACGGACTGCATGGTGACCTGGGACTCGTCGGCGCCGACGACGTGGCGATCCTCATCTCCAAGAGCGGGGAATCGGCCGAGCTGCTGGCGCTCCTCGACCATTTGCTGCGCTGGGGCGTTGCCATCGTGGCCGTCGTCGGGAACCCCAGCTCGACGATTGCTCGCCACGCGAACATCGTCCTCGATGCGAGCGTTGACGAAGAGGCCTGCCCAAATGGCCTCGCGCCCACGACCAGCACCACCGCCGCTCTCGCCCTTGGCGATGCGCTGGCCGTTGCGCTCCTCGAGGACAAGGGGTTCAGCGCCGAGGACTTCGCCCGGATCCACCCCGGTGGCGCCCTCGGACGGAAACTCTTGACCCGCGTCTCCGACGTCATGGAGCGCGACGCGCTGCCGACGCTCCCGACCACGGCGACCATGCGTGACGCCGTGGTCCTGCTGGCCGAGCGCCGCGGTACGGTCATTGTCATCGACGACTCGTGCCACGTCGCCGGGGTCGTCACCGCTGGCGACCTGACGCGCCTCATGGAGCGCGAGATCGATCCATTCCCGGTCCCCGTGACCGCGGTCATGACGCGGAGCCCCAAGACGACGCGCGTCGATGATTTCGGGAGCGCCGCTGTCCACCGCATGCAGCGGCACGGGGTCATGGCGCTCCCGGTCCTCGATGACACCGACCAGGTCGTGGGCATCGTGCACCTGCACGATCTCTTGCGCGCGGGGTGCGGATGACCATCCTGACCGGACGCCGGCCGCTCGTCCTGCTCCTGGGCGTCTTCAGCGTCGGCCTCGCCGGCTGCGGCGCCAAGTCCAACGCGGTCCTCGGCGCGGATGATCCCATGGCGAAAGACGCCGATCAGGTCATGTGGACTGCCCGTCTGAAGCTGACCGACGCCGGTGTGAACCGCGCCGAGGTGCACGCTGACACCGCGTATTTCTTCGATGAGAATACCCGGGTCGAGATGCGCGGCGTCCACACGGTGTTCTTCACCGACGCCGGGGCCAAGAACGCGGACCTGACGTCGAGGCAGGGGACCTACAACTCGCGCACGGGTAACATGGAGGCGCGTGGCAACGCGTACGTCGTCGCGGTCGATGGCCGCACGCTGCGCTCGCCCGTCCTCGACTACGACCAGGTCCGCAACATCATGTCGAGTGACTCGGTGTTCACGGCCACCGATTCCACCGGCCGCCGACTCGACGGCATCGGGTTCACGTCGGATCCGGACATGACCGACCTGCATTGCTTCAAGAACTGCCACGGCATCGGCGGACAGATCATCCTCCCCGAGAGCGGGCATCCGGCGGCGACGTCCGACACGACGCACCGCGCGGGCGCCGCGCCACCGGGTCCACCCCCGCCGCCGCCTCCTCCGCCCCCGTCTCCCACCCCGGCGTCGCCGCCCCACGACACGACGCCCGGCGGGCGGCCCAAGTCCGTCACGCTCCCCTGAGATGCGATCCGTTGGCCTGGCGTTCCTGATGGTGCTGATCGCGGTTGGGTCAGCGCATGCCCAGGCGCCAAGTGGCCCGTGCCGGCTCATCTTCGAGAACACCGACAGCACCCGGTTTCACACAATCAAGCTGCCAAGTGGGGCCTACAACACGTATATCGGTAACGGGGTCGTTGCCCACTGCCCGGTGCAGAGCCTGACGCTTATCTCGGACAGCGCCGAGTATTACGGCGACCTGCATCTGTTGTACATGATCAACCGGGTGCATTACATCGAGCCCCGGGCCGACGTGCACGCGGACCGCGGGCAGTACTACGAGATCGATGCCCGATTGATCGCCGATGGCCATGTCGATGCTAGGCTGCCGAGTGGCACGACCATGCTTGGGCCGCACGCGGACTATCTCCGCGCGTTGGCCGGCGTGCGCGACCAGGCCCAGCTCACCGCGACCGGCCGACCGCACATGAACCTCGTGCAGCGCGACTCCAGCGGCGTGCCGAGCGAGCCTGTCGGGGTCGATGCCAACACGATCGTCTCGCTCAACGACAGTCTCGTATTCGCGACCGGCAAGGTCGATATCGACCGGAGCGACGTCGACGCGCACGGTGATTCCGCCTACATGGACCAGGGGATCGAGTTCATGCGGCTGATGCGGGACCCGCTCATTCACGGCAAGCGGCACCGCCCGTTCACGCTGCGTGGCGTCGTCATCGACCTCTACTCGCACCTGCACCAGCTGAAGCGCGTCAAGTCGTACGCCGAGGCCGACGCGGTGAGCCAGGAGCTGCACCTGGTGTCCGATACGATCGATCTACGCCTGGACGAGGGGAAGCTGAATCGCGCCTATGCCTGGGGGCCCAAGCGGGCCCACGCGGTCACCACTGACCGCGACGATCTCGCCGACTCGATCGACGCCATGCTGCCGGGCCAGGTGCTGCGGCAGGTTCGCTCGATCCGAAAGGCCTTTGCCCAGAGCATTCCCGACACCGCGAAGATCAAGTCCAAGGAAAAGGACTGGATGCGCGGTGACACGATCTACGCGTATTTCGACAGCACGCAGACGGACAGCGTGCGCCGGGCCGACAGTCTGCGACGGACCGCGGCCCGTCCCGGTTCTGGCCCTGGCCCCCGCGATTCGACTGAAGACCAGCCGCAACCCGACGTCAAAACCGTCGTCGGGATCGTGGAAGCGCAGGCTTTCTATCAGATGCCGCCCAAGGACCGATGCGCCGATCGCCCGGCGCTCAACTACACACGCGGCCACAAGATCACCATCAACCTGGAGCAGAAGGCGGTCAAAACGGTGTTCGTCGTCGACAGCGCCCAAGGCGTGTACCTGGAGCCGATCATGGACGATACGCTCGCCCCATCCGACTCCGTCGTCGGCAAGAACGGCCAGCGCGTCGCCAAGCCGCGCCCCAAGCCGAAACACAAGAAGAGCTGCGTCGACTCGACCGGGGCCAAGTCGGACTCGACGGGCGCCAACCGAGTTGGGACGCCAGCTGCGCCGCCGGTCTTGTCGGCGCCAACGACGCCGTCCAACCGCACGCCGGGCGAGCCGATCCCCGCCGTCGATTCCGTGCCCATCGCGCCTCCGCCCTCGCCACGCTCAAAGCCATGACGACCGCTGCATCGCTTCCCCCCCGCTTAATCGAGATGGCGCGCGTCGACCGCGCAGTCGCCCAGGCCATGGCGGCCCTGATTGAAGGCGCCGACGACACCGGGATCTGCACGCTCAACGTCCTCGCCAGCCAGTTCCGGGAGACGCACCTGGGACAGGACCATCTGGGGCTGGACGAGGTGCGCAACTATCTCATGGCGTCGCTCCTCCCGCGATTGGAGCAGGAGGGACTGCTCGTCCTGCCGTCCGACCGCCGGCATGGCGATCCGGACCTTCCCGTCGAAGTTGCCCCTGCGCTCTGGGAACTGGTGGCGGGCGATCGAGTCGCCGTGACCCATCTGCTACGGGCGGAGGGCGGCGCGGCGCAGCCCGTGGCCGACCGACAGGCTGGTTCGAGCATCCTGGTCGCCAACGGTTTGGTCAAGATGTACCGGCGCCGGAAGGTCGTGAACGACGTGGCCTTGCGATTGCAACAGGGGGAGATCGTCGGGCTCTTGGGACCCAACGGGGCGGGGAAGACGACGACGTTTTACATGATCGTCGGCCTGATCCCGCCGATGGAAGGGACGATCCAGCTCGATGGTGAAGACATCACGCAGATGCCGATGTACCGGCGTGCCCGCCAGGGTATCGGCTATCTCTCCCAGGAGCCGTCGATCTTCCGCAAGCTCACCGTCGAGGAGAACATTCTCGCCATTCTCGAGATGTTGCCGATGACGGCCGGCGAACGCCGGGCGCGCCTCGACCAACTGCTCGATGAGCTGAGCATCAAGCACCTGCGTCACAACAAGGCATACTCGCTCTCCGGCGGCGAGCGCCGGCGGCTCGAGATTACCCGCGCCCTGGTGACCAGTCCCAAGTTCATGATGCTCGACGAACCCTTTGCCGGCGTCGATCCGATTGCCGTGCACGACATCCAGACGATCGTCGCCGGCCTCCGCCATCGGGGGATCGGTGTCTTGATCAGCGATCACAATGTGGAGCAGACGCTCGATATCGTGGACCGGGCCTATATCATGTTCGACGGTCAGGTGAAGATCTCCGGCACCGTGCGCGAGCTCGTCTACGACGAGACCGTTGCCGAGATCTATCTCGGACCTACTCTCACGGCGCGCCTCCGGGCGCGGTACTCGGCCGCATGAGCCGGGGGCGGTGCCTATGAAGACGGGACTGAACCAGAGCACCCAGCTCAGGCAAGAGCTGAAGATCAATCCACGGCTGTACCAAGCCATGGACTTGCTATACATGCCCCTGCTCGACCTTCAGCAACACTTGAAGCAGGAGCTGCTCAATAATCCATTCCTGGAGCTGGTCGAGCCCGAGGAAGACGAGGAAGAAGAGGCGGCCGACGCCGAGGCGCAGACCGAGCAGCCAGCTGAGGAGCAGAAGCCCGACGAGATCGACTGGGAGGAGATCCTGCTCGAGGGGTTCGACGCCGGCGGCCGGCGGGAGGAGCACGAGGAGAAGGAGTACTACGAGCCCGTGACCGCGCAGTCTCGGGACCTGAGCGACCATCTGTCCGAGCAGATCGCCCTCCTGGAGCTGACGCCGCGCGAAGCGGCGCTGGCCGAGGAGTTTGTCGGGAATATCAATGACGAGGGCTATCTCGACTGCCCGGTGCAGGAGATCATCGACGGCATCAACGCCGAGGTGGCCAAGCTCGCCGAGGAAAGCGGCGCCGACGATGGGAAGCCGTTCCCGTTCTACACGGTCGAGGAAGGCGAGCTCATGCTGTCGCGCATCCAGGACCTGGAGCCTGCCGGCGTCGGGGCGCGCGACCTTCGCGAGTGCCTGCTCCTCCAGTTGCGCCAGGCCGGACTCGAGCAGTCAGTCCCGTACCGGCTGGTGCGCGACTGCTACGATGAACTGATCAACCACCGGTGGAGCGAGATCTCCAAGCGGTTTGGGATCAGTCAGACCGACGTGCAGCGAGCCGCCGACGAGATCGCCAAGCTCGACCCCAAGCCGGGGCTCGTCTACCGGAGCGGCAACGACAATTACATCACGCCCGACCTGGTCGTCGACAAGATCGACGGGCAGTACCATGTCTTCCTGAACGATGCCAACTTGCCGCGGCTCAAGCTGAGTCGCGCCTATCAGGAGATCGCCCGCGACAAGAAGAAGTTCGATGGGGAAAACAAGGAATTCATTTCCAATAAACTGAATTCCGCCAACTGGATGATCCAGGCGATCGAGCAGCGGCGGCAGACGATGCTCAAGGTCATGAACTACATCGTCGAGCGGCAGCGCGAGTTCTTCGAGAAGGGCGTGCAGTACCTGAAACCCCTCACATTGCGCGAAGTGGCCGAGGTCATCAGCATGCACGAGTCGACGGTCAGCCGCGTGACCAACGAGAAGTATGTCCAGACGCCGCGGGGCGTGCTTCCGCTCAAGTTCTTCTTCTCCTCGGGGTTG
This sequence comes from Gemmatimonadaceae bacterium, assembly GCA_035569435.1. Taxonomy (GTDB): domain Bacteria; phylum Gemmatimonadota; class Gemmatimonadetes; order Gemmatimonadales; family Gemmatimonadaceae; genus DASRDS01. The sequence goes on along the minus strand of DATMNB010000207.1, from coordinate 18,419 downwards.
TCGACCTCGGGTGGCGAGGACGTGTCGGCGCGTGGCATCAAGGCGCAGATTCAGAAGCTCGTCGACGACGAAGATCCCAAGCACCCTCTCACCGACCAGGCGATCGTGAACATCCTGACCGACAGTGGCGTCCAGATCGCCCGGCGTACTGTCGCCAAGTACCGGGACCAGCTCGGCGTGCTCTCGGCGCGCATGCGGAAGCGAGTGTGATCGACCACGTCGATGTGAGCGTGCTCGTGCCGGCCAAGGATGAAGCGGCCAACCTGCCGGCGTTCATGGAAGAAGCGGTGGCGGCGTTCGCCGGCACCGGTATCACGTTCGAGGTCATTGTCATCGACGACGGGTCGCGCGACGACAGTTGGACCGTGCTCGGCCAGCTCGTCACGTGTTACCCGTTTCTGCGGCGCATCCGCCATCGCCGGCAGCAGGGGATCGCCGATGCGCTGCGCACCGGGTATCTGGCGTCGCACGGCGATGTGCTGGTCTTCTATCCCGCTGACCTGCAGTACAAGCCCGAGGACATTCCGAGGCTCGTCCGTCCCATCCTGGATGGGGAGTCGGACATGGTCACGGGATACAAGCAGGGGAAGTACGAGAAGGCGTTTGTCTCGCGCGTCTACAATCGGCTCAGTCGGACGCTGTTCGAGATCCCGGTCCGGGATCTCAACTCGGTGAAGGCGTATCGTCGCGAGATCATGGGCGGGCTGCCGGTGCGTCCGGACTGGCACCGCTACATGATCGTGCTGGCTGCCGCCGAGGGGTACACGGTGAGCGAGATCCCCGTACCGGTCTATCCGCGCCGAGCGGGGCGGTCCAAGTTCGGCCGCGGCCGGATCATCATCGGCGTGCTCGACATGCTGTCGGTATGGTTCGAGCTGCGCTTTGGCCGTAAGCCCTTGTTGTTGTTCGGCCTTCTCGGCGCCCTGTTGTTCACGGTCGGCGTCGTGACGGGCGTCGTCGCCCTGTTGATGCGCTTCGTCATCCCGCCATACCTGGGATTTCGTCCCCTCATCAACCTGATCGAGGTCTGTCTGATTCTCGGATTCCTGTCCTTTGCGACAGGCCTGCTCGGCGAACAGATTGCCGTCCAGCGCGCCGAGCTGCGCGAGATGCGCCGCGAGCTCGCTATACGCGAGGCAGACGAATCCCGTATCGGCGGATGAACAGCGCCAGCTCCTCGGTGAGCGGTGAGCCGTCGGCACTCCGCGTGCGGCCGGCGAGATCCAGCCAGTAGACACCCTTCGCGACTTTCCCAGTCCCGACCGGGATTTCGGCCAGAACGGTGTCGCCCGCCACGGCCGCCGCGATATCACCACCGCCTCGCAGCCAGAGCAGCCGGTATCGGTTGCCGCCTCGCGTGTAGACCCGAAAGGGCGGCTCCTCGGTAATCGTGACGCCCTTGTACGTCGCAAACCGATCGAACTCGGCGACCATGGTCGCCACGAGCGCCGCCTGCTCCTCGGGCGTCGGTTTCTTCGGCCACTCGGGGGCCTGCCGGATCACCTTGGCGGGAGTACCCAACGCCAGGCTATAGGGCGGAATGGCACCCGTGATCAGTGAGTTGGCGCCGATCACCGAGCCATCGCCGATCGTCGATCCCGGCATGACAAAGACACGCCAGGGGAGCCACACGCACTTGCCGATCGTCACCGGCTCATACGTCGCCGGATAGCCATCGAGCACGTTGAGCCACGCGCCGTGCGTGAAGATGAGGCAGTGGCCACCGATCCCGGTGTCGTCGCCGATGATGACGGGTTTGGTGGGATTGATGTTCGTCTGCTGGAGCACGATCGTCCGACTGCCGAGGCGGAACAGCGACTCCGGCAGCGGTGGCCCGCCAACGTACACCTGTTCAGCGATCCAGGCGTCTTCGCCGATCTCGATCCGCTCGCACGAGACGTAGCTCATCGTCCCGATCTTGGAGTGCCGGCCGATCTTGATATGGCGGCCCTGCACGACGGCCAGGAGCCCTATCGTGACGCCTTCGGCGATCTCGACGTCTTCTCCCACGACTGCCGCGCCGGGTCCTATCGAGACCCCGGGCCCGATTCGGTATCGCAAAAATGTGCGATACGCCCATACCTTGAGGGGGCTCGGCATCCACCCGAATGCCAGCATGTGGCCGAACGGGATGCGAGCGTGCGGAATGAGCGGTCTTGCCATGTGGCAGCAAGCTGACCCGGGAGAGGCCCCCATGTCAACGTGAGCGATCTGGAGCGTATCGAACGGCTGGAAAATGCCGTGCGGGGGTTGTTCGCCGAGATCAGCGCGCTGCGCGATGAGCTGCGTGAGGCGCGCGTCGACCCAGCGCCGCGACCCACGATGGCCGAGCGCCCCAAACCCGCGCGGGCCGAGCCCCCGGCGACGCCACGTCCGGTCGCTACGCACGCCCCGCCGGCGCCTGTTACCCGCCGCCTCACGGCGTCACCAATTGCCCGCCCATCGCCCGCCCGTCCATCGCCCGCGCCACGGCCGAATCCGTACGCGTCCGACTCCGATTCGCCGGCGATCGATTTGGAGGCCCTCGTGGGCCGCTACGGTACCCTCGCCCTCGCCACACTCACCATTCTGTTGGGCATCGGCGCGTTCATTGGCTGGGCGATCGCCCATCACCTCCTCGGTCCGTGGGTCCGCGTCGTCCTGGGTGCAGTCCTCGCCGTCGCGATCACCGCCGTGGGCCGGCGTATGCGTCAGCGCGGCACCACCCGTTTCGGCAACGCCCTCATCGGCCTGGCCGTCGCCGTGATCCACGTCGACGCCTGGGGCGCGGGCCCACGCCTCCACCTGATCCCCGACATCGCCGCGCTGATCGTCGCCGCCGCCGCGTCCACCGCACTCTCGGTCTTCGCCCAGTTCACCGAAGAAGAGCCACTCTTCGCCGTCGGAGTTGGCGGCGCGCTCCTCGCGCCCTTCGTGACGATGGAAGGCCCGCCACGCGTCATCGGTCTCCTCGCGTACGGCTACGCCGTGCTGACGATCGCCATGGTGGCGCTCCGTGACACCGAGTGGACGATCGCCGTCCGGCTGCTCGCTGTCGGCTGCGGGGTGTACACGTTGGTGGGGATCGCCAGCGCGCTCCCAGGCGACCCGGTGTCGATCCAACTCGCGCCAGTGGCGTTCGCCCTTGCCGTGGCGCTCACGGCGCTGATCAGCGTGCCGCGGCGCGACCGCGCCATCGTGACCCAGTCCGCGCTGGTCATCGTCGCTCTCGCGCTCGTGTTTCGCGTGACAACGGCGCACTTCCCGGTGCCCGCCGCGGCGATGGCGGTCATCGCCACGGCCATCGCATACGGGAGCGTGTGGACGATCGAGGACGCGGCCGTCGACATCCCGACCGCTCTCGGCGTGGCCGTACTACCGCTCGCGTTTCTGATTGCCGCGATATTGACGACCACCAACCACGTCCTCCAAGCCGGATTCGCGCTCGGCTGGACGCTCGGCGCCATCACCATCGCATCCGTCGACGCCGAGCGGCGCCAGGCGCACTGGGCCGTCGCCGGCGTGGCAAGCTGGGTCGGCATCCTCGCCGGCCTTGCTGACGCTCCCGCCGTGACGCGCCCATTGGCATTGGCGACGCACGCGGCCGTCTGCACGCTCGTGCTCCGGCGCACGCGCGCGTGGCTCTTGGCGATCCCCGCGCTCTTGGGTCTCGGCATGGGCGGGATCTTCGCCTATCTCGTCCTCGCCGACCATCCAGCGCACGGGCTGCGCGTCATGGCGTTGCTCGCGGCGTTTCTGATCTCAGTCGTTTCGGTCTGGTTCGCCTGGGAGGCGTCGCGCCTGACATCGGCCACGCCTCACCCGTTCATACCCGTCCTGCCGCTGGCCTTTATGGTCGCGGTCCTGTTCGCGACCGGCGATCCCGGCGTCCGCCTGGGATTTGCCCTGGGCTGGACGCTCGGCGCGATCGTCATCGCGTCGGCCGATCCCGAGCGACGCCATGCGCACTGGGCGGTAGCGGGGACGGTATCCTGGCTCGGGATCGTCGCCGGGAGCGCCGAGTCGCATCCGGTCGTCTGCGCGGTGATCCTCTCCGTGCATGCGGCCATCTGCACGCTGGTGCTCCGCCGGACCCGGGCGCCGCTCATGATGATTCCCGGGCTGCTGGCGCTCGGGACCGGGGCGGTCGTGGCGTTCAACCTCCTCTATGAGCGCCTGGACTACACCTACACGCCGTTCCTCACATCGGCCTCGGGCGCGGCGTTCGCCGTCTCGATCGTGTGGGTCTGGTTCGCGTGGGAGGCGTCGCGGCTCGTTTCGACGCCGCCCCACCCGATCCTCAGGTTGAGTGGATTGGCGGTGGCATTCCTCTGGGTGCGGACGGAACTGGCCGGGACGGGTTCGCCGGAGATCGCGACCTTCCTGCTCATCGCCTACTACGCCGCATCGGGCGTCGGCGCCGTCTTCCTCGGCCGCGCCCGCGCGCTGCCCATGCTCCGCCACGCCGGTTTGGCGCTGGCGATTTACGCGGCGCTCAAGACGGTGGTACAGGCCTGGTCCATGGGGATCGGGCTGCGCATCGGCAGCTATTTTGTGGCCGGGCTTTTCATGATGAGCGTCGCGTATTGGTATCGCGACGCTCATCACGCGACGGCTACGGGAGAAACCGCTATTGGACCGTGATGATCCCCGTCATGTTCAACGACTGGTGGGGCAGACAGAAGAAGTGGTACGTGCCCGCCGGGGCACCGGCGAACGAGACGGAATAGCTGTCGCCAGGATTCACGACCATCGGTCCCGTAAGCGGTCCCATCTGGCCGGTCATGTTCTTCTGGAGCACCGCCGCGGCGCCGGCCGGGACGCCCTGCGGGTCGAACGACACGTTGTGAGGGCCGCCCGATTGCACGACGAACTTGATCACATCGCCGGTTTTGATCGTGATGTTCGACGGGTCGAACTTGTAGCCCGCCGAGCTGCCGATCATCTGCACCGTGACCGTATTCACATGAGCGTTCACATGGTCGCGCGCGCTCCGCGCAGCAACCAGACCAGCAGCCATGACCAACACCATAGCAATGCGTCGCATTCTCGCCCGTTCCTCCTGGGAGTGATTTGAATCGGTACCTGTTGAACGTAATCGGGGGTTGCCGGCCTTGCCTGCAGGGCGCAGGTTCACGACGTGCTCCGTCTTGATCCGTCCGTTGCGCTGCTGACGCCCGAGGAGCGGTTCGGCCTCGACGTCCTCGTCGACCAGGCGCGGGTGTTGCCGACGACCGACCTCGCTGCCGACGTCGTCCGGCTGATGGCGTCTGAGAGTCTCGTTCTATCGTTTGACGCGTGGACTGCAGGATCACCCGGCATCGTCGAGACTGACGGCCTGGTGACCGTCTCCCGCGACGTGCTGCGGCACGTCACCGCCGTGGCGGGCGCCGCGGCGGAGCAGCGCAGCGGCGCGCGGGATGGCCATGGACGCGTCCCGTCGACGGAGCATCCGCTGGTGCGACTCGGACGCGAGCGGATTCCCGTCGTCACCGAAACGGCGACCGCGCTCCGCGACGCCGTGGTGCGAGCCGCCGGCCGACGACTGCTCCGTGTGCTCGCCCCATGGCCGAATGGGCATCGGTGGGCGGCCGCGTTCACGCACGACGTCGACGTCGTGTCCGGCTGGCCGGCGTTCACCGCGCTCAGGCTCGTCGAGCTCATGAGCAAACGCCACTTCGCGGTCGCCGCGCGTGTCGGGTCCGCCGCCGCCTGGTCCGTGTTTGGCAATCCGCCCTGGCAGGGCGTCGCCGATGTCATCACCTGCGAGCAGACCGCCGATGTCCCGTCGACGTGGTTCGTGCTTTCGGGCACACCGACGCTCGATACCATGCGCGTCGGCGATCTCACATATCGTCCCGAGTCGCCAGGCGCGCGACGCATGCTGGCCGCGATCGTCGCGGCGGGCGACGAGATCGGGTTGCATGGCAGCTTCGCCACGATGGACGGCGGTGCGCCCGTGTTCGATGCCCAGCGTCGTCGATTGAGCGCGGTGAGCGGCACGGTGCCGCGTGGCGTGCGCCAGCATTACCTGCGGCTGCGTCCGGGCGCGACGCAACGGGCGCTGGTGGCCGCGGGGTTCATGTACGACGCGACGTACGGGTTCCCGGACCGGAATGGATTCCGACTGGGGAGCGCGGATGTCGTACCGGCCTGGGACGCGGCCAGCGGAGCGCCGCTGGCACTCGACGAAGTGCCACTCATCTGGATGGACCGCGCGCTCAGCAAGTACCAGGGGGTCGAGGACCCCGAGGCGTGGATCAATGACGCGCTGGTGCTGGCCGATCGGTGTCGAGCGGGAAATGGTCTCTGGGTTGGGCTCTGGCACTGCAACCTGACACCCGCGCTGGGCTATCCCGGAGCACCGGCTGCCTACACCCGGCTCGTCACAGAGATCGTGCAGCGTGAGCCGTGGCTCGCGCCGCTCGACGCGATCGTCGCCTGGCGTCGCGTGCGCCGACGGCTTCGTGCCACGCGGGTTGCGCCCGACGGCCGTCTCGCCCTCGACGGCGTCCCGGCGGGGACCGTCATTCAATTCGACAACGCGTCGTAGATCGCGGCGAACTGCGCGATGATCCGGGGCCAACTGAATCGGCTCTCGATCACGCGCAGGCCGCCGGCGCCAAGATGGCGCACCATGTCGCGATCGGTCACGAGCCGTTCCAACGCGGCCGCGAGCGCGGGCGCATCGTTGGGTGGGACGATGAGCCCGTTCTCGCCATCGCGCACGATGTCCGTGATCCCGCCGAGCGCGGTGGTCACGACCGGCACGTGATAGCTCATGGCTTCGAGGAGCACCATCCCGAGTCCTTCCGTGTCGCCGCGCTCGTCGACCACTGCCGGCAGCGCGAACACGGTCGCCGAGCGGTAGGCTTCGTCGAGCGCCGCGGGTGTGACCCAGCCACGGAACTCGATGGCGTGGCGACTTCCTGATGCACGCGCCCGTGCCTCGAGTGCCGGGCGATCCGGACCGTCGCCGATCACGACGAGTCGCGCCGGGACGGACGGCGGCAGCTGCGTGACCGCGTCGATCAGATATGCGACGCCTTTACGCTCGACCAACCGTCCGACGAACAGGATCGTCGCGACGTCGGCTTGGGTCGTGGCGCCGGCGGCCGGCATCTCGACGGCATAGGGGATGATCTCGACCGCCGTCCCTGGAACGGCCTGCTCGATCTCGCGCCCCGTGCTCGTCGAGATGGCCACGACCCGGTCGGCCGACGTGATGGCTCGACGAATGAACCCGGCGAGGAGCGGCAGGCGATGCCGGACCCACCGGAGCTCGATGCTATAGAACTGCATGATGAGTCGCGTCCGCCGGTGCGCCAACCGCGCCACCCAACCAAACACAGCGTGGGGCAGTGGCCAATGGACGTGCACGATGTCGTAGCGTTCGCGCCGTTGCAGTCGCCACATGGCGAGCGATCCGAACAGCACATAGGCGCCGGGAAGCAGCCGGTAGAACAGCGATCGGCGCATGCGGTCGGGCGCCGATTCCTCGTGCGTGAGGTTCTCCCACCGCGCGAACATGTAGCGGAACCGATGGATCGGAATGCCGTCGAGCTCGGGGTTGCCACCGCCGAGGTAGGCGGATGTGAAGACCGAGATGTCGTAGCCGCGCGCGCGGAGGCGGCGGATGGTTTCGGCCAACCATTTGACCGTCGGGTCGTCGGCATGCCGGGGGAACGCCGTCGAGACGACGAGGATACGCACGCGGCCAATGATGGCCGAGCTTTCCGGGGGCCGCAACCGCTCGTATACTGCACGACGCTATCATGGACCCACGTCCCACGTGAATCCCCGCTGGCGACCGGTGGTCGCCGTGCTGCCTGTAGTCGCCCTCATCGCTGGCGGCTGGGGCTTCTACGCGATCTGGCACACATACGCGTCTGAGCTCCACGGGGCGTCGGCGGGCCTCCGCCCGTCGTGGCTGATCGCCGCGTCGGTGCTGTGGCTGGCGACCTACGTCCAACTGATTCTCCTCTGGGCGGCGAGCTTTCCCTGGTGGGGGTCGCGCATCCAGTGGTTCGACGGGTTGCGCGTGTTCACCCTGACAAACCTCACGCGCTACATCCCCGGCACCGTCTGGCAATTCGCCGGGTTGGCCGGGATGGCCAAGGCGGCGGGCGCCTCCGCGGTCGCGTCGTCGGTCGGTGTCATCCTGCTCCAGATCGTCACGCTCGCCACCGGATTCGCGATCTGCCTCAGCGCCACGCCCAGACTGCTCGGCTCGTGGGCGCAGGACATGAGCACCAACCAGCAGTTGTTGCTTGCCGCCGCCCTGGTGGCGCTTCTGGTGGTGGCGATGCCGCGCCTCTTGCCGTGGATTCGTCGGTGGACGGAACGCGTGCTCAAGAAGCCGTTGCCACTCCCCGTGCCGCCGACCGGGCCGTTCGCCATGTACGCCGTGCGCGTGTCGCTCGGGTGGGTGGGGTATGGGCTCGCGTTCTGGATGCTCACGCACGCGCTGCTTGGCGATGCCGCGCCAAGCGCGTGGGTGGCCGTCACGTCCTATGTTGCGAGCTATATGGTTGGCCTGCTCGCCGTGCTTGCGCCGGGGGGGTTGGTCGTGCGTGAGGGCGCGTTGGTGGTCCTGCTCACCCCATCGATCGGCGCGCAGCCGGCCTTGCTCATGGCGTTGGCCGCACGGCTCTGGCAGGTCGGGCTCGAGGTGGTCGCCGCGCTGGCCGTGGTCGCCGTCGACGCCGTGCGACGACGCCGCGCGCTGGCGCGAGGGGCGTGAGGGCGGCAGCTTTCCGCGCCATGTCTACTATTTCGGCCAGGGCCGAAACTCCGTCGGCCAAGGCCGATACGGCGACGCCGGCCGCGCCGGGTCAACAGGGAATCCTCTGGGCTGCGGCGCTGTACGCCCTGGTGACGCTCGTGTTCGCCTATCCCGCGTTCACGGGCGGGTTCCTGGTCTCGCCGACGTCGGACCAATACATCGGCGGCTACGCCGTCCGCACGTTTGGCGGCGCCTACTGGGCCGCCACCGGCCACGTCCCGCAATGGAACCCGTACCTGTTTGGCGGGATGCCATTCATCGGCTCGTTCAACGGGGACATCTTCTACCCGCCGTCGGTGCTGTTCCGGTTCATCATGCGACCCGACGTCGCGGTGACCTGGCTGTTCATCGTCCACGAGTTTCTGGCCGGCCTGTTCGCGTACGTGTTTCTGCGCGCCTGGGGGCTCGGATTCTTCGGCGCGCTCATCGGCGGTCTGGCCTATATGATGGGCGGGCCGATCGCCTCCTACGTCTCGCCGGGGCACGACGGGAAGCTATTCGTGAGCGCGCTCTTTCCGCTCATGTCGTGGGCGGTCGTCCGCGCGATCCGCGACGCCCGGCCCTGGGCGTGGCCCGCGTTGGCGATCATCGTCGGGTTTGGGATCCTCACGCCGCACCCGCAGCTCATGCAGTATGCGCTGGTCGGGACGTTCTTCATCGCGCTGTATCTCGTTTTTTGGGACCCGGCGACGCGATCGATCGAGAGGGCGGTCCTATTACGCCGGTTGGCGCTGGTCCTGGGTGCCATTGGCCTTGGGCTGGCGATCGGCGCGATTCAGTTCGCGCCCGTGGTCGAGTACGTGAGGTTCTCGCCCCGCGCGGGCGGTGGCGGTGGGGGGCTCGTCGGCTACGCGTTCTCGTCCTCCTGGTCGCTCCCGCCGGAGGAGTTGTTTGGTACGTATCTGCCCGAGTTTTTCGGAACCCTGGACAACTATTGGGGCCGCACCGGCATCCATTACCAGAGTGACTATCTCGGCGCGGCGGTCCTCGTCCTTGTCGGTGCCGCGTTCTTCTCGGCCCGACGGGAGCAGCTCTGGTTCTGGGTCTCCGTCGGCGTCGTCACGGTGCTGTGGAGCGTCGGCGGGTATACGCCGTTCTTTCATCTGGTCTATCTGTTAGTGCCCGGGACCAAGTACTTCCGGGCGCCGGCCACGATGTTCTTTTTCACGGCGTTCGCCGTTGCGGCGTTGGCGGGGCAGGGGCTCGAGGCCGTGTTCGAGCGACGCGTGCGGCCGGCGTATCTCATAGGCTGCGCGGCTGTCGCGGTGCTCATCGCCATCCTGGCTGCCGCCGGTGGCCTGATCAACGTCGCGGAATCGCTTGCCGACCCGGAGCGGTTCGAAGCCGTGTTATCCAACGCGCCCGCCGTGACGTTTGCCGCGGTGCGAGGAATGGTCGTGGTCGTGCTGGCCGTCGGGATCATCGTGCTCGCGCTCCGGGGCCGCGTCACCGCCGCGGTAGCCGCGTGGTCGTTGGCCGCGCTCATGGCGATCGATCTCTGGAGCGAGGAGCGGATGTACTGGAAGTGGTCGCCGCCGGCCGCCGTCACGTACGCGTCGAACGCCGCGATCGACTACCTCAAGAAACAGCCGCAGCCGGGCCGGGTGTATGCGGTGCCGACGGGACGCGCGCTCGCGCCGCACGACCCCGAGTTGGAAGGGGATGCCCTCATGATCCACGAGATCCGGCAGGTCTGCGGGTATCACAGCAATGAGCTGCACCGCTTCGACGACCTCGTGGACAAGGTGCACGGTTGTCAGCAGGCGCTCAACCCAAAGGTCTGGTCGTTGCTGAATATCCAGTACATCTACACCGACGCCGACTCGATCCCGTTCCCCGGGATTCAGAGGGTCGTGGGGCCCATCAAGAACGCCGCCGGGTCGACGGTGTTCCTGTATCGCCTACCGGGCGATAACCCGGCGGCGTGGGTCGTGCCGGTCGCGGTGAAGGCCCCCGACGACCAGACGCTGGCGACGATCCGGGATCCTCGGTTTCCACCGCTTCAGGCGGCGATTTTCGACACGGCCGCGCGTGTCACGGTGGCGAGCAACCTGACCGCGTTACCGCCGGCACTGGGGCTCACGGCGACGACTACCCGGTACGACCCTGGGCACATCACCGTCCAGCTCAGCGCCCCGGCGCCCGCCGGGTCGGCACTCGTCGTGTCGGAGAACGAGTACCCGGGCTGGTCGGCCACCGTCGACGGGAAGCCGGCGGTCGTGGGCCGCGCCGATTACACGTTGATCGGTGTGCCACTCGCCGCCGGGAGCCGCACGATCGACCTCGTGTTCCATGATCGGGCGTTCCCCATCGGTGTCTGGATCACCGCATTGACCACGGCCGCGGCCCTCGTGTGGCTCGCGGTCTCGCTGCGTCTCTCTGTCGCCGCCACGCGCCCGCGTCCGGCATGAGCGAGCGGGCCCTCGTCATCGTTCCGACGTACAACGAACGGGATAACATCGAGCGGTTGATCGCGTCGACACTCGTCCAGGACTCGCGGCTCGACGTGCTCGTCGTCGATGACGGATCGCCCGACGGGACGGGCGAGCTGGTCGACGCCATCGCGGCCCGAAACCCCCGCGTCCACGCCCTCCATCGCCCATCCAAGATGGGCCTGGGCACGGCCTACGCGGCCGGCTTCGCCTGGGCGCTCGAGCGGGACTATACGATAGTGTTCGAGATGGACGCCGACTTCTCGCACGATCCGGGGCACCTCCCGCAGTTTCTCAAGGCCATCGAGGAGGCCGATCTCGTCCTCGGCTCACGGTACAACAAGGGGCGGGTGACGGTCGTCAACTGGCCGATGTCCCGGCTGATCCTCAGCTACGCCGCCAACATCTACGCCCGCATCGTGACCGGGATGCCATTCGATGACCTGACCGGGGGGTTCAAGGCGTTTCGCCGGTCGGTGCTCGAAGCGGTCGACCTGGAGGCCATCCGATCCAATGGGTACGCGTTTCAGATCGAGATGAACTTTCGCGCCTGGAAGCGGAAATTTCGCATCGCCGAGATCCCGATCACGTTTGTGGACCGGACGGAGGGCGTCAGCAAGATGTCGCCGCGTATCGTGCGGGAGGCGGTCTGGATGGTGTGGCGGCTTCGGTGGCTGGCGCTTCGCGGGAAGGTCTGATGGCTGGGCGCGCGTTCGTGAAAATGACAGGGTCGGGAAACGACTTTGTGTTCTTCGACACGCGGCGGGAGCCCGCCGGGACGCTGGCCACCACCGGGCGGATTCGGGCGATCTGTGCCCGAGGGACGGGGGTTGGCGCGGATGGCGTGGTGTTCATCGGGACGGCGCCGGACGGGTCGTCGGCGGACGCCGAGTTGCGGTACCTGAACGCCGACGGCTCGGTGGCCGGGCTGTGTGGGAATGCCACGCTGTGTGCGGTGCGGTTCCTATCGGAGGAGTCCGGACCGCGCGAGCTGTCGATCCTCACGGGAGCTGGGATCGTGCGGGGGCGGATCCGGGACGGGGTGCCGGAGATCGATCTCGATCCTGCGGGGAGTGTCACGGCGGACCTGTCCATGGATGTGCCGCGGACGCGAGGCGAGCGTGCCCTTGGGTTCGCGCTGGTCGGCAATCCTCACCTGGTCGTGCTGGTCGACGATGTCGAGACCGTCGATGTGGCGGGGCGGGGGGCTGCCCTCCGCCACCACCCGGCGCTCGGCCCCGCGGGCGCCAACGTGAATTTCGTCGCCCCGGGCAACGGGTCGTGGGTCATCCGCACGTTCGAGCGCGGGGTGGAAGGGGAGACCTTGGCCTGCGGGACCGGGGTAGTCGCGGCTGCCAATCTCGTCCGGGCCTGGGAGGCCGCAGGAGACCCGGGATCGGTCGCGTTTCGCACACGGTCTGGGTCGGTGCTCCGGGTTCGGCTCGAGGGTGGGGAACCGTCGGTTGCACCCAGGCCGTCGTTGTCGGGGGAAGGACGAGTGGTGTTCCGCGGGGTCTTGGAAGGCACCTAGTTCAAGGTGCCTGGCACGCACCTCGTTCAGCATCTTGTGCTCGCGAAGCACGCGCGACAGCTCGGCGTGCGGTAGCGCCCCGGAAAACGAGATAGTCCTCTCCGGCCATCGTCTTGGCCGTTACCGGCAAAGAAGCCTGCCAACACGCTCGCCCATCTGTCGTGCGCGGGGCAGAATGGCCGTCACGCCGGTGCCCACCGGTCGAGCGCCGACGACCGTTTATGGTAGAGGCCGGTGAGGCAGCGCAGGCAGGTTCCGAGTTGGAGGCGGGCGCGGGTCACGGGCCTGGTCAGTTTCCTCCGCAAAGGAAAGTTTCCACGCCGGCGGTTCTTTTCCCACCTTACATCTGAACGGGCAAGTGACCGCCCAACAAGCAGTTACGCTCTTGCCTCCAGACGGCGGGTGGCCTACCTTTCCGTGCCATGGAACGGGCCGAGGACGTCACCTGGCGGAACGAGCGGGAGCGGGGTCCCGCTGATCCGGTCGTGCGCGCCGCTGTGGACAACGTGGCCCGCAACCTCGCCGCGCTCTCGGCGAGCGAGGTCGTCCAGCTCGTGCTGTACCCCGAGCCACTCGCCGCGTGGGCGGACGGAGCAGGGGTCGACGAGTCCCAGGTGGCCAACCTCTTTCGCCGGCACCGCATCTACTCCCGGGTCCGGCAGCTCCTGGCCGATCGACTGGGCGTCCCGTTAGGCATCCTGGCCCATCTGGTCGACGCCTCACCAGCGCCGCCGGCCCATCAGCGCCCGGCGATCCACGCCGAGGTGATGCGCGCGGCCGGGTTGCCCATCGCGGAGGAGCGGCCGGCGATCGACTGGCGGACCACGCCGTACCCGTCCTATCGGGAAGGGACCAATCCCTTGGAGCGACTGGCGCTCGCCAACCTCGCCGCCGGCGCCGCCTCGATGCCCAGCTCGCGGGTGGTCGGCTATGCCTTGTGGCCCGAGTCCCTCGCCGGCTTTGCGGCCCGTTCGGGCCGGTTCACCCTCGGCCAGTTGCTCACGACGCTGAGCGGCCTCCGTCGGGCCGACTATATCGAGACCGCGCTCGCGCGCCGTCTGCAGTTGAGTCGCGCCGCGCTCGAGCGGTTTATCGCGTCGTCGAAACGCGATCCGTTCGCCCCCGCGGCGGTCGGCTGACGCCAGTACCAAGCCAGTCGTTTAGCAGGGTCGCGGCGGTGTGGAGATCTCGGGTGGGGAAATCCACAATCCACATCGGCCGGTAGTTTACATAACACATATTATACGGAGTACAGGATTTTGCCCACAACCCGGATTTACATAACGTAAGTTATATGTTGCGACACAATGACCGATTCTGACCGATTCTGATACTCTCGTGGGATCTCTAAGGTCGCAAAATGCGACCTTAGAGATTCGGGCTTTGATCGGCAGCCTCCGTGTGTTTGTGATGCCGCACTTCATCCATGCGCCCGTAGCTTGGCCACTGGTCTGCCGGCCGTCTCGCGCGCACGACATCCCATGCCCGACGAATCGCTCACCGTTCCAGACATCGACGCGAAGTGGATCGAGCATCGCATCTTCGTCGTGCGCGGCCAAAAGGTCATGCTCGACGTCGACCTGGCCGCCCTCTACGGTGTGCCGACCAAAGCCCTCAACCAACAGATTCGCCGCAATCTCCCGATTCCCTGACGATTTCCTGTTCCGGCTGAGCTCGAAGCCGTGGGACGTCTAAGGTCACAAAATGTGACCTTAGAGGTTCGGGATGTGATCGGGTCCGGGCGACCGGCTCGGGGCAAGTACACCAAGTACGCGCCATACGCGTTCACGGAGCACGGCGTCACCATGCTGTCCGCCGTGCTGAAGAGCCCACGCGCCGTCGCGGTCAGCATCGCCGTGGTGCGTGCCTTCGTCCGCCTCCGGCACGCCGTGGCTGACCAAGCTGAGCTCATCCATCGGATCGACGATCTCGAGCAACGCTCGACCTATCACGACGGTCAGCTCACACTGCTCTTCGACACCGTGCACCAGCTGCTCGCTCCGGATCCAGATCCGAGTCAGCGGTCGGCGGTGGGCTTTCTCCCTGGGACATCGCCCGATACACGCGACTGATGCCACTACGTCAACCGACGACAGAGGTCGTCGGCAGCCCCGGCAACTCCACCCAGAACGTCGTCCGCACCCCAGGCTCCGACTCCGCCCCAATCGACCCGTGATGCCGTTCCACGATCGCCTTGGCGATCGCCAGCCCCAAGCCGGCGCCGCCCGTCGTCCGCGTGTCGGACCCGTCGAGCTGTTGAAACCGCTGGAACAGCCGCGGCATGTCCTCCGGCGCGATCCCCGGCCCCGGGTTCTCGATGCTCACCCGCACCCCGCGCGTCGTCGACGCGTCGGTGCCGGCTGGCGACGCGGGCAACGGCCGACCCGCGGCAGCCCAGTCGTCGATCGGCACCCACGTGATGTCCGTTGTCCGGACCGTAACCGTGGCGCCCCGCGGACTGTACTTGATCGCGTTCCCCATCAGGTCCCACAGCACCTGCGCGAGCCGGTCCGGGTCCGCGCGAACGCACGCCGCTGTGGCCGTCCCGGCCTCGACCAGGGAGACGCCGCGCTCGTCGGCCATCGGCCGCAGGGTCTCGAGCGTCGCGCGCACCAGGTCGACGATCGCCAGTCGCTCGGGGTGCAGCTCGAGCTGCCCGGCCGTGATCGTGTCCAGGTCCAGCAAGTCGTTGATCAGCCGGATCAGCCGATCACAGTTGCCGCGCCCAATCCGCACAAGATTGAGGGAGGCCGCCGGCAGCGCGCCCCCGACCCCGGCCTCGAGCAACCCGAGCGCGCCACGAATGGACGTGAGTGGCGTGCGCAACTCGTGCGAGACCGTGGACACGAGCTCGTTCTTCATCCGCTCCACCCGCTGCGCCGTCGTGATGTCGCGAAACACCATGACGCGCGCCGGCGCGCCGTCCCACACGCAGGGCGTGATAGTGATGCCCGCCTCAAACGCGGTCTGGTTCCGCCGCCGGCACAGCAGCACGAGATCCCCGCCCCCGGACGGTGCCAGGAGGCGTCGACGCCCCTCGCCCTGCGCCTCGTGCGCGACGAGATCGGCCACCGGGAGCCCGCGCGCATCGCCGTCGCTGTTGTAGGCGAAGATGCGCTTCCACGCGCCGTTGGTCTCCAGGACCACGCCGTCCCGCACGACGGCGATCCCCTCCGTCGACGCGTCGAGCAGTTGCCGAAACCGCGTCTCCCCGGCCCGCACCGCCTCGAGCGCCGCTGCCAGGTGCGCCGTCCGCTCCGCCACCGCGTCCTCGAGCGTCCGCACCCCTCGCCCGAGCAGCGCCACGGTGAGCGTTGCCCCAAAGATCATGAGAGTCGCGACGCCGATGGCCGTCACGGTGAGCGCGGTAGCTGGAATCACTATGCTCCGAAACGCTGGGTCCCATCCCTGCGCACGCTAGACGAATGTTTGTGAGCGGATGTCACCAGACGCCACTGATGTAACAGACCGAGGGACGCGGTAACACTCTCCGTCGAACGGCGACCGGCGATGCGAGATTCAAGACCCGTGCGCCGCCTCTCGCCATGATTCGTCACGTCTCGCCTCGGTCGCTCCGGCGGCTCCTGCTCCCCTCGACCGCGGCGGCTGTACTGGCGCTCGCGGCGTGCGCCTGTCCGCCAGCCCAGGTGAGCGCTGGGGGCCCACCGCCGCCCGACACGATTCGCGGGCTCGTGGTCATCGTCCGCACCGTGGATCAGCCGGCCGTTCTGATTCGCCCCGTGGGCAGCGCGGAGGTCATCCCCATCGACGGACCCGTGGTCGCGGCGCTCCGGGATCTCGAGGGCTTCGACGTGTGGGTGGCCGGCACCCGCCGCGTCGTCCACGACGCGCACTCGCTCGCCAGCGCGACCGAGTTTCGGGTGATCTCGGTCGAGCACGAGCCGGTCCGCGATGGCCGCGTCCTCCAGCGTGGCGATTCCCTGTTCATCACCGATTCGGCTGGCGGTGCCACGCCGATCGTGTCACCGCCGCTCGTTCTGCGCCACGACGTCGATCGCCGGGTCTGGGTCGCAGGCGCGTTCGATCGGCCGCCGACCGCGTTTGGCGTCATCCATGTGACGGCCGAGCACGACCTCCGTGCGCCAGAGGAGTGCTTCGATCCCCGGCGGCCACGACGTGGAGGCCGGCCGCCCGACTGAGGCTGTGCGGTCGGCGACGGCCGGGGTGTGACGGCCGTCACAAATATATAGACACCAAAGAATTGGCGTGACCGGGTCTGACGGGCACTCGTCGGATGTGGCAAGTCCGCACCGCGGTGCGTCTGTGCCGTGTGCCCTTCCCCCCAGCCCCCCGTCTCTCATGCCGCTTCTTGCCCGTTCGCGTTGGGCCCTTGTTGCCGCCTGCGTTGCAGTGCCGGCCGTCGTCCTCCTCACCGCCTGCGGGAGCGACAGCAGCACGGCGCCAAAGGCATCGGTCCCGAGCGCCGACACCGTTGCGATCGACCAAAGCACGTCCGTCATCATTGACCACTGGACCAACGCATCAAGCTCCGGGTATTGGGACGAGACCGCCGAATACTTCGGCGGCCCGTATGTCGAGACCTACTCGTCCGGCACCTACAGCGAGGACTATCGCCTGCTCATCCCATTCTCATTGCCGACGCTGGCCGGACGTGGTGTGGTGGATAGTGCGAAGGTGTTCGAGTACGCGTGTTACCACTATAGCAACAACAGCTACAACAACCCGTTCACCGATTCCCTCGTGGTCGATCACGTGGACGGCGCCGCCTTCCAGGACTCGGCGTCATGGGGCGGCCGGACGCTCGAGGCCAACATCGGGACGCTCGTTCGCGACACCACGTCCGGGTGGAAGTCGGTGACGGTCACCAGCGCAGTCAAGGGCGACTATGCGGCCAAGCGCTCGCTGAGCCAGTTCCGGCTCGAGTGGATGTACTCCAACATGCCGGCCAACTGGACCGAAACCGAATTCGCTGGCTTGGACTGCACCAACAACGCCGGGGGTACCAGCGGCGACGGCTACCTCGTCATCTGGTCGCACTAAGCACGTCGGCATCATCACGCACTACGTAGGACGTGCCGCCGCTCCAGAGTCAGGGGCGGCGGCACGTCGCATTTCACGCCACAGCGCCAGAATCGTCTTCCCCTCCCCCGTCCGCCAGTGCGCCGGCCCACGCGCGACGTCGACCGCGTGCCCGGCTTCGCGGAGTACCTCCACCGCCAACGCGCTCATCGAGTACCGCCGTCCGTTCCGGACGAGCTTGTTGCCGGTCCCGACCTCGGCCTCGACGCGCGGGATCGGCTGCCCGGCATAGTCCAGGGCGATGAGCCGCTCGCCGCGCTTGAGCAGCCCGGCGGCCACGAGGGCGGAAAGCTGGACCTTCTGCTCTCGGCGTCCCTGCCGCGGTCCCGGAGCGCCCGCCACAGGCCGAGGGGCCGACGCCACCGCCGTTGGCCCGCCTAGCCCCAGCAACCGGCGCAGCGTGTCGTTGGGCTCCTTCTCCACATACGCCAGCGCCCGCCGCTGCAGCTCGGCGTAGACCTGCTCGTCGACGACGATCTGCATAGCGGAATCCTTAAATAGTTAGTGAGAAGGTAGAGATAAGAGTAAGTAAGGATAACAGCATAAGAATCACTCTTATCATTTTAGTCAACCCCTCCCCCAACGACAAAACGCGCGTCACCTCACGTATAGCTTGAGATGACGCGCGTAT
>DATMNB010000206.1:0-9811 GCA_035569435.1 Gemmatimonadaceae bacterium | reverse complement strand
GATGCATGCGGTGCCGAGTGAGGCTGAGGTGGCGCCGGCAGCGGTGGCGAAGCGGCCGCGCGCGCCGCGGGCCAAGCGGGCACCGGCGGGCAGTGAGTCGGCGACGCCGGTGGCCAAGACTGCCCGGGCCAAGACGGCGCGGGCGAAGACGCCGCGCGCGCGGAAGACGACGACCAAGGGCGCGGACGCCTGACGGGTGCGCATCGGCCGCTGCCCGCCGCGTTCTATGATCGGGACCCGGCAGTGGTCGCGCGGGAACTGCTGGGGACAGTGCTCGAGTACACGACGCCGGCCGGGCGCGTGGCTGGGCGGATCGTGGAGACCGAGGCGTATCTCGGGCCGCATGATCCGGCCTCTCATTCGGCCGCCGGGCTGACGCCGCGGACGCGCTGGCTCTTTGGGCGGCCAGGCACGGCGTACGTCTATTTCATCTATGGTCGCTACTGGTGCTTCAACGCGGTGACGCAGCCCGTCGGCGTCGGGAGCGCGGTGCTCGTGCGGGCGCTCGAGCCGATCGATGGATTGGCGCGCATGCGCCGGCGGCGGCCGTTGGCGCGTCGCGACCGTGACCTGACGAATGGCCCGGGGAAGCTGTGCGCGGCGCTGGGGCTCGATGGATCGCTCAATGGCCATCTGTTGTCGCGGGCACCGCTGGTGATTCGCAGGGGTGACGAGATTCCCGACGCCAGGGTCGTCGTGACGCCGCGCATCGGGCTGACGAAAGCCGCGGAGTGGCCGCACCGGTATTTCGTGCGCGACAACCCGTACGTCTCGCCTACGCCGGTGGCGTTTCCACGGGTGGCGTATGGGTGATGCGGACAAACGCTTGTACCAGCGCTTGTACGAGCGGGCGATCGTGATCGACATGCACAACGACATGCCGACCAAGGTGCTCGACGACGGCTATGATCCCGACGTCCGTCATGCCCCGGGTGTCGGGCGCGACGTTGGGCACACCGATCTGCCGCGTCTCGTCGAGTCAGGGATCACGGCCGTGTTTCTCGTGGCCTGGGTCGACGCCGTATATACGCACCACACGCCCGACGGGTCGTTCGCGCGGGCCAGCGCGGCGGTCGATGCGGTGCACCGGTTCGTGGCCCGACACCCCGACCGGCTGCTCGGCGCGACCACGGCTGACGACGTGCGGCGCGCCAAGGCGAGCGGGCGGATCGCGGTGTTCCTGGCCGTCGAGGGCGGGCACGCCATCGAGGGATCGGTGGATTGCCTGCGCGCGTTCTACGAGCGGGGGGTGCGGTACCTCACGCTGACGTGGAACAATGGGAACGCATGGGCCGGGTCATCGATCGGGATCGAAGGGACGCGGACCGAGGGGCTCACGGCGTTTGGGCGGGAGGTGATCGGCGAGATGAACCGGTTGGGGATGCTCGTCGATGTGTCGCACGCGTCGGACGCCACGGTGGCCGACGTGCTCGCGACGTCGACCGCGCCGGTGATCGCGTCGCACTCGAGCGCGCGGGCGTTGGCCGATCATCCGCGCAACCTCACGGACGCCCAGCTGCGGGCTATTGCCGACGCGGGCGGGGTGATCAACGTGAACTTCTATTCGCGGTTCATCGATCCTGTGTATCGCGCCGCTGTGGACGCTGGGGCGACGGAGCTACCGGTGACGCCGCTCTCCGTGCTGATCGATCACATCGATCATGTGGCGACGGTCGCTGGATTGGAACACGTCGGGCTGGGGAGCGACTTTGATGGCATGTCGGCGTTGCCCGAGGGGGTGCCCGATGTGACGGGGCTGCCTCGCATCGCCGACGCGCTCCTCGCCCGCGGTTATGCCGAGCGGGATGTCGAAGGCATCCTGGGCGGCAATATGCTGCGACTGCTCGATCGGGTGCTGACTATTCCTTCGAGAAGGCCGATGTGACGTTGAACCGGATGCCGGCTTGCAGCTCGTAGATCACCTGGCCGTTGAAGATGTGGTTGTCGTTCGTACCCTGGACTTTTCCCTGGCCGAAGACGTTGATGCGCCACACCTGGGCCTGAATCCCAAGAATCAACATGGGATCGATGAAGTTGGCGTAGTCGTCGAGGTGTTGCGTGCCGTATTGGTCGGGGTACCAGTAGAGCGGGTTGCACGCGGAGCAGATCTGTTGACCCTGCGTGGGATTGACGTTTGGCAGCTTGGTGCCCTGGACCCAGTTGAATGCGACGCCAAGGCCGGCGTACGGCCGGATAGGCCCGTTCCCTGGGAAGACCATGAACGCGAGATCGAGCTGGCGCGCGTTCTTGATCGGGGTGTAGTCGGGGTAGTAGCTGAAGTCGCTGAATGTGGTCAGCGTACTATCCTTGTACTGGCGACCCACGTTCGTGAATTTGACGTTTTTCTCGTGGAAGATCGACTCTTCCAAGCTCACGTAGAGCGCCGTGTGCTTCTGTGTGATCAGCCACTCCAGTCCAAACGTCGGTGCTTGCTGGTGCGCGACCGCGTTGGTCCAGAAGGTCTGGACTCCAGCGGTAGCTCCCCAGAACCACGAATTTTGGAACAGCCGGCCCTGCTGCTGTTGTGCGGAGGCAACCGCGGGAAGCAGCGCGAGCGAGGCGAGCCCGGTGGCCAGGCTACGGGTCAGCCGCATGGTGACGAACCTCTAAGGGTAAAACGTGAACAGGGCGTCAGTTCATGGGGGGGACGCATGAAGGGTGGACAGGGTCACGGATTCCGACGTCGGATTGACTGATTCGGTCAGAAAAGCATGCCCTTTCCCACCGATCACGCCCCCTCTCACGAGGAGTTCAGCACGGCGGTCCACGGGACGGTGTTTGCCGACCGGGCGCAGGTCGTGCACCGGCTCCAGGAGGGGGAAGCGGTGCTCCTCATCCCCGACCCGCCGGGGGCGGAAGTGCCAGCCGTCTGGGTTCACGCCCCTGGTGGAGACGTGATAGGGCACGTGCCGCAACAAGTCGCGGCGTGGCTGGCGCCCTGGATGCTAGACGGCGGGCGGTGTCAGGCGCGGGTCGAGTCGGTCGGGACGGCCGACGTGGCCAGTTGGCGACGACTCGTGATACGGGTGCGCTGTCGGGACTAAATGACCTTGAGCTCTCGGCCGACGACTGTGAGCGAGTCGATGGCTTCGTCGAGATCGGCCCGCGTGTGGGCCGCGGAGATCTGGCAGCGTAGGCGCGCCTGCCCGTGTGGGACGACGGGGAAACCGAACCCGGTCACGAAGAGATGGCGGTCGAGGAGGCGTTCGCTCATGCGAATCGCCGTGGCGGTCTCGCCGACGATGACGGGGACGATGGGGGTTTCGCCGGGGAGCGGGTTGAAGCCGGCGGCGAGGAGGCTCTCGCGGAAATAGCGGGTGTTGTCGCGGAGCGTGGCCACGCGTTCGGGGTGGGCTTCGATCACCTCGACGGCGGCGAGGGCGCTGGCGGCGACGGTCGGTGGGAGGGCGTTGGAGAAGAGTTGCGGGCGTGAGCGTTGCGTCAGGCTGTCGGTGAGAGCGGCCGAGCCGGCGACGAACCCGCCGGCAGCGCCGCCGAGTGCTTTGCCTAGCGTCGATGTAATGATGTCGACCTCGCCCAGGACGCCAAAGTGCTCGGCGGTGCCACGACCGGTGGCGCCGAGGACGCCGGTGCTGTGGGAGTCATCGACGATGAGGATGGCGTCGGCGTCGCGGGCGATCTGGATGAGATCGGGGAGTTTGGCGATGGTGCCTTCCATGGAGAAGACGCCGTCGGTCCAGATCACGCGGCGTCGTGCGCCACGTGCAGTCGCGAGCTTGGCCCGCAGGTCGTCGAGATTGGCGTGTTGGTATACGGCGGTGGTGCACTTGGTGATCGATTTTGCCAATCGGATCGAGTCGATGATCGATGCGTGGTTCAGGGCATCGGAGACGACGAAGTCGCCTTCGGCGACGATGCCGGCGGTGAGGCCTTCGTTGGCGTTCCAGGCGGAGACGAAGCTCAGGGAGGACTCGGTGCCGACGAATCGGGCGAGTGCGGTCTCGAGGTCGCGGTGGATGGTGAAGGTGCCGCAGATGAAGCGGACGCTGGCGGTGCCGGCGCCCCAGCGGCGGAGACCTTCGACGCCGGCGGCGACGACGGTCGGGTGGTCGGCGAGGCCGAGGTAGTTGTTGGAGGAGAGAATGAGGACGTCGCCCCGGCCTTCCATGCGGACGCGTGCGGACTGCGGGGAGTCGAGGTAGTTGAGGCGTTTGTAGACGCCGTCGCGTCGCAGCTGCTCGAGTCCTTGGGTGAGCTCTGCGGTCAGTGTGGTAGCGGTCATTCAGCGACCTCGAAGACGACTTTGCCCGCTTCGCCGGATTTGATCACACGCATGGCCTCATCGACGGCCTCGAGCGGGAAGCGGTGCGTGATGACGGGGGTCGGGTCGAAGGTGCCGGCGCGGAGGAAGCGGGTCATCTGGATCCAGGTGTCGTACATGCGCCGGCCGACGACGCCGTAGATGGTAATGCCCTTGAAGATCACTTCGCGGGCGAAGTCGATGTCCATCGGCTTGGCCGGGATGCCGAGCATCTGGACGCGGCCGCCGACGCGGACCAGGTCGAAGGCCTGATGGATGGCCGCCGGCACGCCGGACATCTCGAGGACGACGTCGACGCCCAGGCCATCGGTCACCTCGCGCACGACGCGCGCGGCGTCGGCGGGGTGGACGGCGTCGTCGGCTCCCATCTGGCGGGCGAGGGCCAATCGAGTGTCGTTGACGTCGGAGGCGATCACGTGGGCCGCCCCGGCGGCGGCGCAGATGCCGACGGCGAAGATCCCGATCGGGCCGCAGCCGGTGATGAGGACGTTGGCGCCTGGAATGTCGGCGGTCAGCGCCGTGTGGAAGGCGTTGCCCATTGGGTCGTGGATGCCGCCGACCTCGTAGGAGGTCGTCGGATCGAGGTGCCAGACGTTGGTGGCCGGCATGGCGATGTAGTCGGCGAAGCAGCCGTCGCGGTCGACGCCGATGATCCGCGTATAGGGGCAGACGTGGGCGTTGCCGGTGCGACAGAGCAGACAGCGCCCGTCGACGATGTGCCCCTCGGCGGTGACGCGGTCACCGACGTTGACGTCGGTGACGAGGCGGCCGACCTCGACGACATCGCCGGCGAACTCGTGTCCGACGATGATCGGCGGGTGGACGCGGCTCTGGGCCCAGGCATCCCAGTCGTAGATGTGGACGTCGGTGCCGCACACGCCGGCGCGGCGGACGCGGATCAGGACTTCATCGTCGCGGATGACCGGCACGGGGACATCCGTGAGGCACATGCCGGGTCCGGCGGTTGGTTTGATAAGGGCGCGCATCGGACTAGAAAGGTGAAGTCGTGATGAAATCGCTGCAACATGTATTGCGGTGCCATCTTACGATTGCCTATATTCGCCATACGCGTATTATTGTTCTAAGGAAGAACGGAAGCGATCGGTTGTACGACAGGCGCGGTCGTGGACGGGCGCTCGAAGGGCGATCACACGTGAAGGGCGCGGGATCGCATAGGCGCGGATCGAGAAGGCGCGGGATCGCGATGCGGGGGATCTTCAAAAGCACGCGATCGTCACTGCACGTCGGAGGCGCGTGGTCAGTCGTCGGGAGTTTGTGAAGGCCGGTACGGCCGCTGCGGCGTTGGCCGCGGTGGGAAGCCGTCAGGCGATGGCGCTTGCGAGCGCGGCATCGCCGTCCCCGATCGTCCCCGCATCCGCGGGTAGCGCGGCCCCTATGGACGCCGGTGTGCGGGCGCTGCTCATGGACGCGCTCAACGCCGCGACGCTGGCCGGTGCGGGCTATGCCGACGCCCGTGTGGCGCGCACCCGCAACAACTTTGTCTTCACGCGCGAGCACCAGATTATCAACGTCGTCGACACCGACACCATGGGGTGCGGGGTCCGCGTGCTCGTCGATGGGACGTGGGGGTTTGCCTCCACGCGGACGTTGACGGCCGACGGCGTGGCCGCGGCGGCGCGCGACGCGGTGCTGATCGCCAAGGCCAACCGCGTCGCGCGGGAGCTGGCGGTCGAGCTCGCGCCCGCGCCGCGGGTCGGTGAGGTGAGCTGGGCGAGCCCGTTCACGGTCGATCCGTTCACCGTGCCGGTCGAGCAGAAGGCCGATCTCCTGCTCAAGACCAACGCCGAGGCGCTCAAGGTGCCGGGCGTGCAGTTTGTCGAGAGCACGCTCTATTTCGTCAAGGAAGAGAAGAACTACGCGTCGACCGACGGGGCGGTGGTCAACCAGACGCTCGTGCGCAGCTGGTCGCCGATCGAGATCACCGCCGTGGCCGCCGACCACTCCGATTTCCAGACCCGCGCCAACACGGTGCCGCCGATGGGGCGCGGGTGGGAGTTCATCGTCGAGCGGGATCTCGTCGGGCATGCCGCCGAGTGGGCCGAGCAGGCGGTGGAGAAGCTCAAGGCGAAGCCGGTCGAGGTTGGGCGGTATGATCTGGTGCTGCACCCATCGCACCTGTGGCTCACGATCCACGAGTCGATCGCGCACCCGACGGAGTTAGACCGGGCTCGTGGTTACGAGGCGAATTTCGCTGGGACGAGCTTTGTGGCGCCGCCGGCCAAGATGCTCGGGGCGCTCAAGTATGGGCCCGAGTTCATGCAGATCCAGGGCGATCGGTCGCAGGCCGGCGGGCTGTCGAGTGTCGCGTACGATGACGAGGGGGTCCAGCCCGAGACCTTTTCCATCATCAAGAACGGCGTGCTGGACGACTATCAGACGACGCGCGAGCAAGCGAACTGGCTCAAGTGGTGGTACGACAAGACGGGGCGGCCGACGCGGTCGCACGGGTGCTCGTACGCCGACGGGTGGGCCAACGTGCAGTTCCAGCGGATGCCCAACGTGTCGCTGTTGCCGGGTGAGAAGGACATCGGATGGGACGATCTCATCGCGGCGACGGATCGCGGGATCGCGATCATCGGCGATGGGTCGTTCTCGATCGACCAGCAGCGCTACAACGCGCAGTTTGGTGGGCAGCTGTTCTACGAGATCCGGGGCGGGAAGATCGTCGGGATGCTGAAGGATGTTGCGTATCAGATCCGGACGCCCGATTTCTGGAACGCGATGACGATGATTGGTGGGAAGAAGAGCTATGAGATCAATGGCACGTTCTTCGATGGGAAAGGGCAACCGATTCAGGTGAATGCGGTGAGCCACGGCGCCGTGCCGGCACGATTTCGGCAGATCAATGTGATCAATACGGGACGCAAGTCGTGAATACGTGCGACCACGACAACGTCGCGAATGGTAACAAAGTCGGTTGGCCGATCGTCGATACGCGAATGATGCTGTTTTACAACTTCACGTGCCTCTGGGAGGCCGTGTAGGCGCGGACCGGTTCTCGTTGTCGGGATAATGACCGGGGCTGGTTCACGCACACTCGCCGATCCACCGGGGGATCGGAGGGGTGTTTCACTCCAGCAATGGAGATGTACGTATGGCTATGAAAAAGAAAGTCGCGAAGAAGAAAACCGCGAAGAAAGCGGTAAAGAAGGGCAAGAAGGCCGCGAAGAAGCGTCGCTAGCTTCTCGGCGCAGTGCGCGGCGGGTCGTATACCGCCGCGCGCTGCGGCGCGGTCTGGCACGAGCGTCGAGACCGCGAATGTGCAGTCGAGTGACTGCCTCTCTTATGGTTGGAACTGATCACTGACGCGAGTCGCCGAGCGGGGATGCTCGGCGAGGTGTCGGTCGCGCCTCAGGCGCGACGCGCTGGCTCAGGCCGCGCGCGTCGAGGCTGCGGCGTCGGCGTCGGTTGGGGCGGGGGCCCAGATGTAGGCGGCGAACCGCGGCGCGTCTTCGGCGCGCGTGCCCTGCGAGATAATGATCCCGACCGGGGTCGACTGGTCCGCATCGGCGTGGTGCGTGTCTCTCTTCTTTGCCATACAACTATATCCTCTAGGGTGGAGCGAGCATGGGTCGTGATTGCCCATGATGCAACGCACCCTGAGTGCCAGTCGGGCCCCAAGAGGTAAGACGCAAGCCGGCAATGACTTAGCCTGACGGGCTCGACGGTGATTGTTGCTCTCTGTCGCAGTCGGACACGCCTCGCCAGGTGACAGCGTGTCAGTTCGCTACGCGGCGCTCGCGGGTAACACACCGCCCTCTACGCGGCGCCTTTGCGGGCGAGGAATGACCTCGGGCCGTCGGCGACCGAGTGGTCGCGCTCGACCGTGATCTCCCATCCGACGTAGCGATCCTTGAGCTCGGCGAGTGAGATGGCTTCCTGTCCGGCCACGATCGTCTCGACGAGATGCACGCCGCCGTCGGCGGTCGCGCTCTGGAGTAGCTCGATCACTTCCCGGCGCTCGGCGGTCGAGAGTCCGGCGAACGCGCGCGGCGTGCACACGACCGCGTTGAGGGGGACATCGGGGGTCCAGTGCCCAATGTCGGTTACACACCCGCGCACGCGCTGTGTGAGGCCGGCTGCCTCGGCGGCATTGAGCACGCGCTCGAGGACGTCGGTCGCCGTCTCGACGGTGATCACGTCGCAGCCGTTGGCGGCAAAGTAGAGCGAGGCCCTCTCGACGTTGCCGCCGGCGACGAGGACGTTGGCTTCCGTGTCGATGGCCACGGCGCGCACGAGCGGGCTCTCGGGGTCGAGGCCCCAGTGCTCGGGGCGGCGGAACTGCTCGATGGTCTTGAAGCAGCGGCGACGCCACGTCTGGTATGTCGGGATGCGCAGGCGTCGCATGATGATCTTGTCGACGACCTCGCAGAGGAGCAGCTCGGTCAGGGCGAACTGGGGTTGTTCGCCGAGCTCGCGCACCGCCTCGTCGCCGATGCTGAGCAACTTGTGGCGGGGGACGGACTCCTTATAGTGCTCGATCTCGCGCTCGACGTATTCCTCGTACTCGTGCTTCAACGAGCGCGGGCGGCGGACGGGCATGTGCATTAAAGTAGACTCCGAGACTGGGAGCGCAAGTCGAGATGCGAGGACGGGATGCCGGAACTACCCGAGGTGGAGGCTGCTGCCGTTGCGCTTCGTGCCGCGGCGGTCGGGCAGGTGATCAGTCGGGTGCGCCGATTGCATGCTTCGCACCAGCGGCAATTGAGTGCCGCGGCAGTACGGCGGGTTGTTGGGCAGACGATCACCGCTGTCGAGCGGCGGGGGAAGCATCAGCTTATTCGCGTGAGTGGCGGCGCGACGGTGGTCGTGCACTTTCGCATGACTGGCGATTGGGAGATCGGACGGGTCGAGGACCCGTTGCCGGCGTATGCGCGCGTGGTCATCGAGCTGGCGAATGGCACGCGGGTGACGCTTGTCGACATGCGGGCGTTGTCGACAACCTCGGTCGCGACGAGAGACGCCGCGCTACCGGAGCTTGGGCCCGACCCTACCGATCCGGCGTTTACGGTGGAGCGGTTGCAGGAGCGATTCGCCGGGCGTCGGACGCCCATCAAAGTTGCGCTTCTCGATCAGCGCGTGGTGGCTGGGGTTGGCAACATCTATGCGTCGGAGGCGCTGTGGCGGGCGTATATCGATCCGCGACGGCCGGCGGGGTCGCTTAGCCGGGGTGAGGCGGGGAAGTTGTTGCGCGCGCTGCGGGTGGTACTCACGGTGTCGGCGCGGCATGCGTATGGTGAGACGGAGCGCTTTGCCGTCTACGATCGCGAGGGGGAACCGTGTCGACGGTGCGGGACGACGATCGAGCGGTTCACGCAGGCGGGGCGGTCTACCTACTGGTGTCCGTATTGCCAAAAGGAAAAAAATTCTATTAAGAATTGACGAAGCCCGGGGTTCATAAAGGCACTGCGTGCTTTATGAACCCCGGGCTTCGTGTGGCGCGAATATCTGCATTCCGGGCTTCGTGTGGCGCGAATACCGGCGTCGAGCGCTACGACGGGCAGCGTC
>DATMNB010000205.1:0-10719 GCA_035569435.1 Gemmatimonadaceae bacterium | reverse complement strand
TGGCGGCGACGCTGATGCAAGCCACCGCAGAGCAGAGCGTAAGAGTGCAGAAGCCCGTCTATCACGTCTCGCTCTCCTTCGACCCCACGGACCAGGTCCGGAGACCGCAGGTCGAACAAGTTGCCGATCGACTCCTGCGCGCGCTTGAACTGCAGGAGCACCAAGCCCTGCTGGTCGCCCACCGCGACCGAGAGCACGCGCACGTCCACATCGTCGTCAACCGGGTTCACCCCGACACCGGATTGGCATGGGAGCGTTGGCAAGACCGACCGCGGATCGAGAAGGAACTCCGGTCGATGGAGCGCGAACTAGGACTGCGCCAGGTGCCTGGTCGGCTGCACCGGGAGCTGGGCGTCGAGGCGCCCGAGCGATCTCTCCGCACGCCAGGAGAATACCGCGCCCTGGTGCGATCGGACGGTCCACTCTTCTCCGACCGCGTTCGCGAGCTCGTACCCGAGCTGCGCGCGGCACACTCGTGGACCGAGTTGGAAGACCGCCTGCGCGGGCACGGACTCCGGCTAGAGCCCAAGGGCCAAGGGCTGGTGATTACCGACGGCACCGATCACGTCAAAGCCTCACGTGTTGCTCGCGACCTGTCCGTGCATCGACTCGAGCAGAAGTTCGAAGTTCCCTATCCCGGCCTGGAACCGCGTCAACCCGGGCGGGACGAGGATCCGGCCGTCCGGAGCATCGTCCGAGACGTCCGCCTGCACGCCGAGATATCCGCCCACGAGAAAGAGTACGACGTCGCCACCGCCGCTGCGTCAGAAGCGTCTGCCCGAGAGCAGGGCATTCGCCTGGCCATCGAAGACTGGAAGGGTCAGAAGGCGGACCTCCGCTCGCATGCTCGCAGCGCATACGTTGACCCCACGGCCGCCCGAGACGCTGTGTTGACCTCGCTCAGAGCCGAGGGGCTTGTACGCACGACCGCTCGGCTGCACGACGACCCGGAGGCGTTTGGCGCGCTCCTGGCCGTGGAGCGCAAGGCCGCGCTTGGATTACTCACCGTGCGCGATACAACCACGGCGCAGATGGCCGCCCATCACCTCGTCCAGGACGTGCAACGTCTCCACGAATCGGAGACTCGGCTTCGCGAGCAGCTGGGGACGACCGGCCCGGGCGTAGACCAACAGGCGATCGAGCGGACGGCACGGCAGGCTCAGGAGGCCCACGAGCGCGCCCAGACGCGCGTTGACGAGCTGAGAGAGATCGGCGAGAGCCGGCCATCTCTGCGCGTCGCCGCAGCGCTGGAGCCGCGCGAGCTCCGCCGGCTCCGCCTCTTCCTGACGGATCCCGGCGCACTCCTGGTGGCACACCTGCGTGGCGTCGCCATGGATATCGCGCTCGGGCGCCAACGCGGCATCGAACGATGATCCAACCCGCCCCTGAGTGGGAAGCCTTCCGCGCCCGTTGGGCTGCACGCCACGACGAGTTTGCCCGCTTCCAGGCATCAGTCGACGGCGCCACACTCTGCAGCGCGCTGTTGGCCGATCTCGATGCGACACTCGCCGACTCAGTCGACGCGCTGATCCCTCTTCGCGATGCCGCACGACAAGCCGGCATGCACCCCGACAGTCTACGCCGCCTCGCTCGCACGAATCGCCTCGCGACGGTCCGCCGCGGCCGCCGCCTCTACTTCCGTCTCCGCGACTTACCGTGCAAATCCCCCCGCGTTGACGGCCGGGTCAGGAGAGTGTACGATCCCACTGCCGATGCTCAGCTCGTGGCCGACCGGCGTAATCGTGGAGACTAACCCATGGCACGCAGACGGCTAGCAATACCAACGCGCACAGCATGGCATCAAAGTCCGAGCGGGTGCTGGTCGCTCTCGCTCGGTGAGCGCGGATGCCGCGTTCGCGTCACACAGAAGGTGAAAGGCGGAGACTTCTTCCGTGAAACATGGCTCCCCGGCCACGGCCGCACTCAAGCCTCACTCAAGACACCGAGTCGGGTCGTGGCACGCCAACTGGCTGAAGAATTCCTACGGAGCCTCACGACCCCGCACACGGCGCCGCCCGAGGCCTCGCTCACACTCGGCGCGCTGTGGTCCCTCTACCGGAGAGAATCGACCCAGTACCGACAGAACACCCCGAGGACCCAAAAAGAAAAGGACGCGCGCATGACCTTGCTCCTGCTCGGTCTCGGCGCGCAATCTCGAGTAGATCGCCTCACGATCTCGGATTGTGAGCGGTATGCCGAGCTCCGTCGCCGCGGGACGGGGTGGCCGGATCAGCGGATCACGCCGGCAGTGCGGGCGCGAACCGTTGGCCACGACTTCCAAACCCTGCGGGCCGTGATTCGTTGGGCCTGCACCGTTCGGAAGCCCGACGGCGCATGGCTCGTGCAGGAGAACCCCCTGCGCGGTTTGCGAGTGCCGAAGGAGTCGAACGTGCGGCGCCCGCTTGCAACGCACGACCGATTCCTCGCCGTCCGCGCCGCGGCACAGCAACTCGCCGCCACGGTGAACACGGAGCACGAACGCGTGAAGTGGGCGCGGTTGGAGCTAGCACTCTTACTAGCCGAAGCGACGGGTCGACGCGTTGGAGCGATCCGAGGGCTCCGCTGGGCGGACTTCGACATGAAAGTGCCGTCGATCACCTGACGCGCCGAGTACGACAAACGCCGTCGGGAACAGACCGTTCCTATCCCTCAGGCGTTGGCCGATGAAATCCGCAGTTTGCGCATGCGGATCCAAGCACTCGGCGACGGATGGGTGTTCCGTCAGCTCGACAAAGACGAACCGTGGAATCGACGAGTGTTCGACGAAGTACTGCGGAAGGCCGAAGCAGACGCAAAGATGACCCGGCTTCCTGGCGGCCTCTGGCATCCATACCGCCGGAAATGGGCGACTGAGCGCAGACACCTCCCGGCGATCGACGTGATGAAAGCCGGTGGCTGGTCAGACCGAACGACGATGGAGACGTGTTACCAACAAGCGACCGACGCCGGCGTCCTGGCCGTGATGGAATCCACCGCCAAGCTCCGCGACAAAGGCGTCGTCGGCTAGAAAACCTCGACAAAACCAACGACAAACTACGGCGAAACTACGGCATTCCCCGACAGCGCGAGCGGAAATGAAAAACCCCGCTTCGACTAAGCGAAGCGAGGCCTTCGAGTTGCCCCTCCTGGGCTCGAACCAGGACTCTCCTGATCCAGAGTCAGGCGTGTTGCCAGTTACACCAAGGGGCAATAACCATTGCAATTGTCCGGGGCCCGCACTCCACCCCACCGCCAAACAAGACCCAAAAGATGCCCCACCCCCCAAGCCGATGCAAGCGCCCTACGGCTGCGCCGCCGGGTTCGCCAACCCGGTCACCCCAAGATTCGCCGCCGTAAACGCATACAAATCCGCCAGATTCGCAATCCGCTTATCGGTCGGCAAATACCCATGACTCCCCTCCGTCTCCACCCGGATGAGCACCGGCTTCGCACACCCCTGCGCCCCCTGCATCGCCGCCGTGAACTTATACGAATGACTCGGCACCACCCGATCGTCATGGTCCGCCGTCGTCACCAACGTCGCCGGATAACACGTCCCCGCGTGCACATTCTGCACCGGCGAATACTTGATCAAATACGGAAACGCCCCTGAATCCGCCGCCGACCCGTACTCCGTCACCCACGCCTGCCCGCCCGTGAACCGATCATATCGCAGCATGTCCATCACCCCCACCGCCGGCAACGCCACCCCAAACAAATCCGGCCGCTGCTCCATCACCGCCCCGACGAGCAACCCACCATTCGACCCACCCTGAATCGCCAACTTGGGCGCCGACGTCACCCCCTCCCGCACCAGATACTCCGCCCCCGCGATGAAATCATCGAACACCGTCTGCTTCCGCTCGAGCATCCCCGCGCGATGCCACGCCTCCCCATACTCCCCACCACCCCGCAGATTCGCCGTCGCATACACCCCACCCATCTCCAACCACAGCGGAATCGTCGGACTGAACGACGGCGTCAAGCTGATGTCGAACCCGCCGTACGCATACAGCAACGTCGGATTCGCCCCATCCAACCGCATCCCCTTCTTCGCCGTGATGAACATCGGAATCTTCGTCCCATCCTTGGACGGATAGAACACCTCCCGCGTCTCGTACTTACTCACGTCAAACGCCACCGTCGGCGCCTCGAACGCCGTCCGCACCCCACTCCGCACATCGTACCGAAACACCGTGGGTGCATAGAGCGGCGACGTGAACAGAAAGAGCATCTCCGGCGTATCGTTCCGCGCACTCACCCCCGCCACCGCCCCGATCGCCGGCAACGCGACACTCCCGAGCGACGCCCCCGTGAGCGACACCATCTGGAGCTCACTCTTCACATCGACCAGCTCGTGCAACACGAGCCGCCCCCCCGCCATCGTCGCGTCCTCGATCGCATGCTCCGACTCCGGCACGACCGTCCGCCAGTGCGCCCTGTCGGGAGCCCCGAGATCAATCGCGATCACCCGCTTCTTGGGCGCCGCGTTCGTCGTCAGCACGTACAACGTCCGCCCAACCACCTCGAGCGGCGAATAGATCGCATCGTCCGTCTCGACGAGCGGCATGATCCGCCCCCCGATCGTCGGATGCAACGGATCGCCGAGCGACGCATAGTACAACCGATTCCGCGGCGCCGTCCCCTCCTGGAGCGAGACCAGGAGATACCGCCCATCCTCGGTCACGCTACCCCCGACAAACCACGTCGGCAAATCCGGCCGATCATAGATCAACCGATCCGCCGACTGCGCCGTCCCAACCCGATGATAGTAGATCTGCTGCCCCGACAACGACGCGCTCAGCTTCTCCGATGCCGCCCGCGCCGGGAATCGCTCGTAGAAGAACCCGTTCCCATCCTTGGTCCACGACGTCTCGGAGAACCGCACCCAATGCACCGTGTCGACTAGATCACGCCCCGTCGCCAACACGCGCACGTGCACGTCCTGCCAGTCGGCGCCGCCTTCCGATAACGCGTACGCCACATACCGCCCGTCCGGCGACGGCGACCACCCCGACAACGAGATCGACCCGTCCGGCGACAACACATTGGGATCGAGCACCACTTCGGCTGCACTCGCCGCGGTCCGCCGCATGTACAACACCGACTGTCGCTGCAGTCCTGTGTTCTTCACATAGAACAGCGTCCCATGCTCCCGCCGCGGCAACCCCACGCGCGGATAGTTCCAGAGCGCCGTCAACCGTTGCCGAATCGCCTCGCGCGCCGGCAACGACGCGAGATACTTGCTCGTCACCGCGTTCTCGGCTGCCACCCACGCCCCGACGTCCGGCGCGTTGAGATCCTCCATCCACCGATACGGCGCCGCCACCCGCCTGCCAAACACCGTGTCGACCACACCATCGCGATGGGCCGCCGGGTACGCGACCGACGCCCCGCTCTGCCCCGACACGGGCCGCACGCCCGCCACCAGCGCGCACGCGGCAATCGCCCCGGTCCAACCCACGCGACCCATCGCCATGCGTCCCCCAAGATGTGTCGACATCCAATGACAACCAGCTACAACCAGCGCGGCACCCGCTCCCGATACCGGCGATACTCCCGCCCAAACACCCGATCGAGATACTGCTCTTCCCGCGCAATCACCCGCCGCCGAATGGCCCAGATCACAAACGGCAACACCAACAACGGCCACAGCAGGTTGAGCCCCACCGCGACCCCCGCCGTACACAACGCCATCCCGAGATAGATCGGATTCCGCGTCCACCGGAACGGCCCGGTCGTCACCAACGCCGTCGTCGGCCGCATCGGCGCGACGTTCGACCCGGCCCGCTTGATCGTCCAGACCGCGCTCCCCCCCACCACCACCCCCGCCAGCACCATCAACCCCGCGGGCACCAACCGCGCACTCGGCGCGGCATCCGGCGGCACCACCGGCCCACCGATCAACCGGTTGATCACCCACCCCACGAAAAACCCCGCCAGGTAGTACACCGGCGGTGGCATCCGCACCCCAGTCGAGTCCCGACGTGGGCCACGCCCCCGGTCGTCTGTCGCAACGCCCGGCGGTCCCGCTGGCCCACCGTCTGCCTCGCTGTGCTCCGTTCGGTCCACGCGCCAAGATACCTCCCACCCGGCCCCTGGCAACAACGTCGTCAGGAAACCGCTGTCCGCGCGTTCCTTTAAGGCACCACCCCTGTCCGGTCCCTCCCTGTCGCCCGAGTATCATTCGTCGTGCATCCGCCACTCCACCGCAGAACCGCACTCGTCAGGGCCGCGTTCGTTGCCGCCGCGACGCTCGCCACCGCCACCGCCTGCCGCAACGCCGGCCCCGCCTTCGGCTCCACACCCGGCGAAGCCCGCGCCAACGCCGATGGCATGCTCACCGCCCTCGAGCAACGCTTCACCGGCGTCGAACGCGACCCACGCTACGCCCACGGCCGGTCCAAGATGTTCGCGGCCGCCCTCGTCCCGTCGCGCATCTATGGCGACACGTCGATCTGGAACTACGTCGACCCCACCTCCGGCCTCCGCACCCTCACCGTCACCGGCCACTTCTCCGACGGCCACTATCGCTTCACCCACACCCCCCTCCCCGCCGCTCCTCCCATCCCCCACCAACTCGGCGACTCCCGCCACGTCATCGCACTCGGCAAACTGAGCGGCAACGAATACAGCTGGTCGACCGACGTGGTGACCAACTGGGGCACGGTCACGGGCAATGACCTCGCCCGCGCCCTGAACGCCATCCTCGCCACCGCCGCCACACACCCCGACGCCGACCTCCGCACCAACTACCGCACCGCGTTCCCCCGCACGACCGAAGCCCTCGGTCGCCTCATGTCCCTCGACACCCTCCACGCCGTCCCCGCCGGCGAGGGCAGCGCACGCATCACCCTCTTCGCCACGCTTCACCCCGACCAGATCAAATCCACCTTCCCCGCCTACTCCGCCTACCTCACCAAGTACTCCACCCCCGCCCGCTACTACATCACACTCGTCGAACCAGACAGCACCCGCTGGCTCGACATCGCCGCCGAACAAAACCACATCAAGATCTCCCTCCGCGCCACCGCCGACGGCCACCTCGCGCCGTTCGTCGGCCCGCCGCGCGCGATGCCCGCCACGCTCATGATCCGCTCGTCCTGGTTCGAGAAGATGGCGATCTTCACCATCGGCATGAGCGACCTCGATGCCGAGTTCACGATGACCACCGCGCCACACGAACGCGCCTGGGTCTTTGGCCTCCACCACCCGCCGCAGTGGCACCTGCCGCTCGACGCGGCCCGCTTCATCCACGCGTCGATCACGCGCCCATTCGAGGGCGCAGGGACGGTCTTTCGTCTGGCGATCAGCGACAGCACCGGCGGCCCGTCACTCTTCCGGCGTCAGGTCTCGAGCGCCATCAAAGAAACCGCGGTGACGCGCTGGCTCGGCGACGTGGGCGGCTCGGCGGCCAATGAGTTCACGGGCGCGTCGGAATCGGAGGAGAACCGCTTCGACGCCGAGCTGTTCGCCGCGCTCCGCGCCGACATCGACGCCCTGGGCCTTACCGCGGCCGCGCCCTGAAATGCAACCCCGCCTGAAAGGCGGGCTCGCCGACCAAACCGCTGGCCGCGAAAGCGGCCTTCCGAAAAAGCAAAAACGCCGCGAAAGATTCGCGGCGTTTCAGATCGGCAACGTCTCGCCGGGGTTTGCCACGCACACCGTCATTGGAACTCTCCGTCCTACCGAACGGCGGCGGGCAACAATTTCCCCATGCGAGCATCGTGCCACTTCTATGGAGCTGAGGGGAGTCGAACCCCTGACCTCTGCAGTGCGATTGCAGCGCTCTCCCAACTGAGCTACAGCCCCGGACAAGATCGCTGCCGGACACGCCGCTGCGCCGCAAGTACTGCTTAGACTTGCGACCCTCTG
The DNA here is from genome assembly GCA_035569435.1 of Gemmatimonadaceae bacterium. GTDB lineage: Bacteria > Gemmatimonadota > Gemmatimonadetes > Gemmatimonadales > Gemmatimonadaceae > DASRDS01. The sequence continues at coordinate 2,865 of DATMNB010000205.1, read as the reverse complement.
CAAGGTAACGGGGACGGGAGCCCAAGGGAACACCCCCGTCCCAGTTGGTCACGTATCTCCTGCAGCACACGCGTGCAGAACAGGCCCCACACCGGCGCGCATGACCTAGCAGATGCGCACAGTAGAGGCACGCGTCCGTTTCACGCCCGCACCCACACCATCAGTGAACGCCGCCCGGTCGCCCGTCAGCGCCTCAGCACCCTACCGACCGAATCAAACGTCACGAGAGCGGTGCCTACGCGCGACGTCGCATCATCCGTCGCCAACGCTAGGCACCGCCCATTCAGCTGACGTTCGACGAGCTATCCCCCGGCGCGGACCGCGCGACGCGACTCCGATCTTCCACCGTCGTCTCGCCGTTCTCCGACCGACGCCGATTCCGTGCGCCCGCGCTCCGCGCGCCGCCACCCTCGCGGCCGATCGCAGCCATGTGCTCACGGTCCTTGCTCACCGTCTCGCCGCCCTTGCGTCCCGCGACGCGCGCTTCATCGGCCGTCCACTCGTGCGCCGTGCCCTTGGCATGCGCGGCACGACCGCCCTTGCTAGCGATCTCCCGCTGGCGCTCGCGATCCATGGACGCAAATCCACGGTTGCTCGTCCCGGACCGCTTGCCCGAGACTGCGCCATTACCAAGTCCGCGTCGCCCGTCGTCAGACGCCACGTCGCGATTGTGCTGTTCCGTCATCAGACCTCCATCTACATGAAAGCGAGGGTAAACCGACTCAGCCGACCGCAAGAGAAGGACCATACCCTGTGAAAACTGTGTCCGCATTCCCCATCGGCACTGCCCCTCAACTCCCTCTTCGCTGATATAACGCGATTCCACGGCTGAGGCGAGGGACAGGGAATCGGAGTGGTATTTCCGACCGCCCTGTGCAAACAATGGTTTCGGAGTGGTTCGGGACTCCGAAGGGTGCCTTACTTGGGCAACAACTAGGCCCGATCAGGCATTAGGCGCCAATATATTTCGCACCATGTCGCTCACACTTCGCTTTCTGGGGACGTCCGCCTCGCGGCCGACCGTCGAGCGCAATGTTTCCTCTATCGCCATCGTCCGCGAAGGCGAGACCCTTTTGATCGACTGTGGCGAAGGCACGCAACGCCAAATGATGCGATACGGGGTCTCGTTCGCCCTGAGCGACATCCTATTCACCCACTTTCACACCGATCACGTCCTCGGCTTAATCGGCCTCATGCATACGATGCAGCTCGGCGGACGAACTGACCGACTGCGCCTCTACGGTCCCAAAGGACTCGCCCGCTTCCAGCAGCGAGCTGAAGCATTTGGCGGCGAACGTTGGGGTTTCCCCGTCGAGCTCAACGAGCTGGAGGCCGGCGCATCGGTCAAAAGGTCCGGTTACGAGATCCTCCCCTTCCCGGTCGACCACCGCGGCGCCCAGTCCGTCGGCTACGCCCTCATCGAGGAAACCAGGCTCGGCCGTTTCAACCCGGACCTGGCCCGCGCCCACGGCATCCCCGAAGGCCCCCTCTGGGGCCGCCTCCACCGCGGCCAATCCGTCACCCTCGACGACGGCCGCACGATCGACGCGGCCGCCCTCGTGGGCCCGTCCCGTCCCGGCCGCCGCATCGCCATCACCGGCGACACCCGCCCGACCGACGCGACAATCGCCGCCGCACATGGTGCCGACCTCCTCGTCCACGAATCGACCTTCGGGGACGACGAGGCGCCGCGGGCCCTCGAGACGGGCCACTCCACCGCCCGAGAAGCCGCGACAGTCGCCGAACGCGCCGGCGTCCGTCGCCTCATCCTCACCCACTTCTCCGCGCGCTACGCCCGCGACTCGGCCGACCTCGAAACCCAGGCCCGCGAGGTCTTCCCGGCCACGTCCTGCGCGCGCGACGGCCTGGAGATCGACGTGCCGTTCGCGGTAGAAGAAGAAGCCGGCACCAGCGCTTAGCCGAGTGGCGTCCGCCCCGCCTGCACCGGCATCGACCGCCGAAAGAGCCGCGCCAACGTCAGCTCATCGAGCGAGTCCATCACCTTCTGCGCCGTCAACCGCCCGGTGACGTTCCGCGCCTCGGGCCCATGCCACGCGTGCCAGGCATAGCGATCCCGCCGCTCCCCCGGTACCCGAAACACGATCATGGCATTGCTCGCCCCAGGCACCTGCACGTCCACGTCCCAGCGGGCGCCATCGGGGGCGACATACGTCGTTCGTCGAACGGGCATGGGGGAGTGTTGGGGGTCAGGCCGCGATGAGCGGATCAAGCGGCCGGCGCCCCGAGAACCCAGCGTCGACCTCATGCCAGAACTGCACCGCTGGCTCTCCGAGCCGCCAACAGAGATATACGGGCCGCCCGTCACGCTCCGACGGGAAATCGACCAGCCCCGCTGCGTAGTCTTTGACTTCGATCCCGAGCGACCCCAACTCACCCACGAATCCATCCACCTCGCGGGCCAACTGCGAGACCGCGCGCTCCAACTCCGCCGCCCGCGCATCCCCCACGCCCGACGTCACGGCCCCGACCCCGATCGACGCGGCGGCCAACTCGTACTCGCGGATCCGCTCCTGCCAGCGGCCCACCGTCACGACGAGATCCTCAACGATGCGCCGTACCAACGGCAGCGTGCTCGTTGCTTGTTCCACCGTGAACCGTTTGACCATGACCGGATGGTGGGTCAGAGTGCCGTCGCGGTCAAGGTCCGTTCACTCGCCACCTTCGGAGTTCCGCTCCTCCAACCGGCGCCGCCGTCGCTCCTTCGCCCGCTCATAGCGTTGGAGCTCGATCGGCGTCTCCGGCACCAACGGCGCGACCTCCAACGGCCGCCCATTCCGGTCGATCGCCACAAACGTCAGATAGCACGAGTTCGTGTGCCGCCGGCGCCCGCTGATCAGATCCTCG
>DATMNB010000204.1:0-13703 GCA_035569435.1 Gemmatimonadaceae bacterium | reverse complement strand
CCGCCGCCGCTGGCGCACCTGGCGCCGGCGCGGCCGCGGGCGCCGCCTGAGCGGCGGCACCCTGTCCTACCCCACCCAGTGCGAGCACGGCGATCCCCACCGCCGTGCTCCACGCATTCACCCGCATGCTGATCACCTACCCCACCCGGGGTCTAGTGTTTCGGTGGCGCCCCACCGTTTGGCCCACCTGGCGGCGCCGACGATCCAGGCAACGGGACAGCCGATGCCGGCTCCCGAGCCGTCCGCGAGGAGTCGACTTCCTTCCGCTCCGCCGTCGCCTTGGCCAACGCTCGATCCAACCCCGCCTCATTCACGGACGAGGGATACTTCCCGCGCAACAACGACTCGATCGGACTCGGCACATCGACAAACCGCACCCCAGGCGCCTGCGCCAGCAACTTGTCCAGGTACGACTCGATGTGCGCCGCCGCCACCCGCTCCCGCCCCGCCGCCGTCTTGGCGCTATCACTCAACACCTTGGGATCGATCCCCAACGACGTCCACGCCGTCGTGATGATGCCCGAGAAGTTCTTGGCTATCGTATCCATCTGCGCCGGATCGATCGTCACATGCGCGCTATCCGCGGCCCGCAGCACCAGCTCGTTCCGCACAAAGTTCTTGATGATCGCCGGCACCGCTGTATCCGGCAACTGCGCAAACTGCGCCCGCTGCTGCGCCGGAAAGAGCGACAACCACTGGGCCAGCCGCGCCGCCGTAAAATCCCCGCCAACGGACGTCGCGATCACCGACTTATCAGTCCGGTGCGCGTCCAGGTCCGACGCGACCGCCTTTGCCGTGATCCCGCCATTCGACTTGACCTGGATCTTCCCCGTCGAATCGAGGCGCGCAAAGTACGTGCTCTCGGCCGCCTGCTGGGCATGCCCGCCGACCGACTGCGCGACCTGCTCCTTCACCTCGTCGTACTTGGGCCGATAGATGATGTGGTAGCCAAACTGCGTCTTGACCACACCAGGCGCCAACTGCCCCTGCGGGGTGGCCGTGAGCGCCTGCTCGAACTCAGGCACCATCGCGCCCTTGGCGAACACCCCCAACTCCCCACCCCGCCGCGCCGAGCCCGGGTCCTGGCTGTTCTCCTGCGCCATCTGGGCAAAGTTGGCCGGCGTCACCTTGGCCCGGATCGCCAGCGCCTTCTTGTGCACCGAATCCAGCGCCGTCTTGGACGTGTCACCGCGCGGCACCGCCACCAGGATGTGCTTGGCCGAGAGCAGGTCACCCGACGTGTACTTCTGCGCGTCCTGCGACGTGTCAGGCTTGAACATCTGCTCGAACAGCTTCTTGGCCTTGGCCTGCCCGACGATCGCCCACAATGCCTGATCGCGGTCCTTGGGGGTGTTCAGCGAGTCGTCGACCGCCGCGGCATGGCCCAGCAACTGGTAGTCGACCCATACGTCGACGATCTGCCGCACGACTTCCTTCTGGAGCGGCGCTTTTGAGTGCGCCAGGAGCGACGCCAACCGATCGACCGACAACGCCTGGGACCCGGCGGTCGCCACCGTGTCGACGTGCGCGGTCATTGCTTCCTTAAAGCCGGAGCACGCGGCAACGGTCAGTGTCGTCAGGCAGACCAGGACGGGACGAGTCATGAGGCGCAAATTGTGTGAGTGCGAAGTGAGTGGAATTCGACGGACTAGGAAGCGAGGCTACGAGGCGAGGCTCCGCAGCGCCCGCACAACTCCATCGAGGAGCTCAACGCCACCCAGGCGCGTGAGCTTGAGCGAAAGCGGTTGGGTTCGGCGAACCTCGGTCTGAAACTGCACATCGTGAAAGACCGCCGACAAGCCTTTCATGCGGGGAACCGCGTCCGCGCGAAAGGTAATACGGGCCTCCGGACCCCGCACCAGGATCCCCTCCACCCCCAACTGCCCCCCCACCACCCGCAACACCGCCGTATTAAAGAACGCCTCGGCAGGCGCCGGCAGCGGCCCGAACCGATCGCGCAGCTCCGCACGCAACGCGTCGATCTCATTGGCATCCACCATCCGCGTGAGCCGCCGATACGCGTCGAGCTTGGCCTCTTGTGACGGCACATAATCGTCGGGCAGATACGCCGGCACGTCGAGCGACACATCCGCCGGCACCAGCCGCGCCGCGCCATCGCCGCGCTGCAGCCGCTGCACCTGCTCGTCGAGCATCCGCAGGTACATATCGAACCCGACCGCCTGCACGAACCCCGACTGCTCGGGCCCGAGAATGTTGCCGGCGCCGCGCAGCTCCATGTCCTTGAGCGCCACCCGATACCCCGACCCGAGCTCCGTATGGTGCTCCAACACCTGCAGACGCCGCTCGGCGTCCGGATCCACGGCGTCGGGCACCATGAGATAACAGTATGCGCGCCGATGGGACCGGCCGACCCGCCCGCGCAGCTGATACAGCTGCGCCAGCCCAAAGTGATCCGCCCGATTAATGAACATGGTGTTGGCGTTGGGCACATCGAGCCCCGACTCGACGATCAAGGTCGACACGAGCACGTCGACCTCGCCGTTCACGAACTTGCGCATGACCTCCTCGAGGTCCCGCTCCCGCATCTGCCCGTGCCCGACCGCGACCCGCGCCCGTGGCACCAACCCGTGGATGTGGTCGGCGATCGCCGTGATCGTCTCGATCCGGTTGTGCACAAAGAACACCTGCCCGCCCCGATCCAGCTCGCGGCTGATCCCTTCGTCGATCAACCCGTCATCCCACGGCTCGACAAACGTCAGCACCGGCGACCGATCACGCGGCGGCGTCTGCATGAGCGTCATGTCCCGGAGCCCGGCCAACGACAGGTGCAGCGTCCGCGGAATCGGCGTCGCCGTCAGCGTCAGCACATCCGTGTCGAGCCGTAACTGCTTGAGCCGCTCCTTGTGCTTGACCCCAAACCGATGCTCCTCATCGACGATGATGAGCCCGAGATCCCCAAACGACACGTCGGGACTGAGCAACCGGTGTGTACCGATGATCAGGTCGACTTTCTTGGACGTCAGATCGGCCAGCGTCTGCTCTTGCTCCTTGGTCGTCTGAAACCGGCTCAGCACATCGACCCGAAACGGGAAATCCGCCAGCCGGTCCCCAAACGTGCGCGCATGCTGATCGGCAAGGATCGTCGTCGGCACAAGCACCGCGACCTGCCGCCCCGACTGCATGGCCTTGAACGCGGCCCGCACGGCGATCTCGGTCTTGCCATACCCGACGTCCCCCACCAGCAGCCGGTCCATCGGCCGCACCCGTTCCATGTCGCCCTTCACGTCGGTCGTCGCCTTCCGCTGGTCGGGCGTGTCCTCGAACAGAAACGACGACTCGAGCTGCCGCTGCCACGCCCCGTCCGGCAGATGCGGGGGACGGTGGGCAACCTGCCGCCGCGCATAGAGGTCGAGCAGCTCGACCGTCATCTCGCGGATCGCCGCCCGCGTCCGATCACGCTGCTGCGCCCAACGCTTCCCGCCCAACTTGTGCAGTCGCGGCGCCGGCGCATCCGCCGACACATCGCCGGCCGCCCGATACCGCTCCAACTGATCGATACGGTACAGCGGCACGTTCAGTCGGTCGCCGCCCTCATACTCGACGACCGCCACTTCGACCGTGCTCTCCTTGACGAAGATCGTCTCGATCCCACGGTAGATCCCGATCCCATGCTCCAGATGCACGACGTAGTCGCCCGGCTTGAGCGCCGTGACCGTCTCCATCGCCACGCCGCTCGCATACCGCCGCGCCCGCCGAATCCGCCGCTCCCGGCGGAAGATTTCGTGGTCTGTCAGTACACGAAGCCCGCCCCCCTCGACGCCCCCCATCGGCACGATGAACCCGCCATCGAGCACCCCGACCGCCAACGTCGCCGGCGTCGCCCCTCGCCCGTCTGTAAGTAGTTCCTCTAACCGCTCCGCCTGCCCCGCATTGTCGCACAGAATGAGCGTCGGCACACCGTCGCGAACTAACCGCGCCAACCGCGCGATGTCGCGATCGATCGCTTCGGGCGGTCGTAGCGGAAACACCAACTCGGCCGGTTGCGTAGCCTCGGCACTGCCGCCGACGTCCACAATGCTTCCAAACTGACGCAACAACCGCTCGGCACTGTCGGGTGGCTGATACAGCTCATCGCGCGAGACCGTATCCTCGCCGCGCCTCCGCGCCAACTCGATGTGATGCGCCGCCTCGTCCCACGTGCGCCGCATCTCGGGCGCCAGATGCGTGTTCCGCGGCTCGACAACCAACGTGTCCGGCGGCCACAGCTCGGCCACCGTGACGCGGTCGAACTCCTCACTCGCATCCCCCGCCCGCCCATCAACCGGCAACACGAGCGCGACCTCGGCCTCCCGCGTCGACCGCTGCGAGACGAGATCGAAATGCCGCAAATCGACGACCTCATCCCCCCAGAACTCGAGCCGCACGGGATCGGCCATCCCAAAGCTGTACACATCAAAGATCCCGCCCCGCACGCTGAACTGCGCCACATCCTCGACCATCGGCACGCGCTCAAAGCCAATCGACTCCAGATGCTCCGCAAGCGCCTCGGGCCGCCGCACATCCCCCTTCCGCAGTTCGAGCCGCGCGCCCTGCACCGCACGCGGCAACCGCGTCCGCTCGAGCAGCGCGCGGGCGGTGGTCAGCAGCACCCGCACGCCACCGTTGGCGACCCGCTCCAGCGTCTCCACCCGCTCGCCGGCAACTTCGGCATGCGGCTCCGCCTCCCCAAACCCTTCGCGCGGCGGGTACAGCGCCACGGGAGTATCCCCGCTCAACGATTGCAGATCAGCGAGCCACCGCTCGGCTTCGGGCAACCCCTCGGTGACCACCACGATGAACCGCCCCGGCAGCCGCCGGGCAAGCGCCGCCACGGCCACGGCGTCACCAGACCCCGCCAACCCGGCCACGGTGAGCCGCTCACCCGGCCCAGGCAGCGTGTTGATCAATCGCGTGAACGCCGGCAACCGGTCGACGGCGTCCAGGAGCAGAGGAAGAGCCACTGTTATGTCGTGTGCGCGCGGCGCCGCGTGAGCACCGATTCGGTGATCAACAACGTCAACGCAAGAAGAAAGAGCGGCGTCGCCAACGGCCGCCCACCACCACCCTCGAACACCGCCGCAACCCACAAGTCGCGCAGCGTCTGGACGCGCCCCGCGCCCGCGGGCCGGACGAGCTGCACGAGCGCCACCGGCGACAACCGCCGGAGGTCCGACTCCCGCGCCTCACCGTTCACGACAAGCGCCCCAACCCGCGCCGTCCCTCGGCGCAGAAACGACACTCCCGGCACCGCCGGCGCCCGGATCGTCGCGCCGGTCAGTGGCTGCACCGCCCCATCGACAGGCTCCCACGCGTCCGCCCACTCGGGGCGCGCCAGCGTGGCCCCCGGCACCGCCGTGAGCACGCCCCCGCCACCAGCCCCCGGCCCCAGCCGCTGCGTGAGCAGGTCGGCCACCCACGGCACAAACGACGCGCGGATCGGCAGCGACGTGGCCGATGGGTCGATGGGCGACGCCAGCAACACATAGCCGGGCCCCGCCACACTCCAGGCAGCCGCGCCAACGCGCGCGATCGTGTCACTCGCCGCCGCCCCGTGCGGCTCCAGCTCGTACCGCATCGACACCGTCACATCATCACCCAACGCTTTCGTCGCCGCCCGCACATCCCCCGTCGCCCGCACAACGGCCCCATACCGCCACGGAATCCCGGCATGCTCGAGTGCCCGGTTGGCCGCACCCAGACGGACCGGCTCGGATGGCCCAAGAATCAACGCCGGCAGATGGTCGAGCCGGTCAGCTGGAACCACCGCGATGGGTCTCGGCCCACCGCCCGCCGCCCGCCCCGTGCTCTCCAGCGTCGACACTGCATCCCGCATGAACGGCCCCACCCCCGAATCCACCGCCACGCCCGGCGCCTCGCCGATCCACACGGCAAAGTGCCGCACGTCATCAGCGCGAAGCTCATCCGGCTCGAGCGTCACCGCCCCAGCCACCCACCCGCGCTCGCCCGGGCTCGCATGCACCGAGATCGTCGGATCGCCAGCCGTGGCCGTGCCGCGCGCCAACGACCGCCCGCCCAGATCGATCCGGTACGCCACCGAATCCCCTACGCCGATGAGCCGCGCCGCCACCTCCCCGCGCGGCGTCCACCGCTCCGGCCGGGACTCGACGTCGGCCACCGCATGATTCGGCGGCGGCCCATCGGACGGCGCCAGAATCACCACCCGCGCCCCGCCGACGTCGATCGGCGTCGTCCACGTCGTCGCCTGACCATCGGTCGCGATCGCCACCACGGCGTCCGACATGCCGGCCGACCGCGCCTGACTCGCCGCCACGACGGCGGCGCGCGCTGCCGCCGCGGGAGGATCCCCCGCGCCCCCGAGAGACCGCACACGGTGTAGCGCCGTGCGCACCGTGGACACCGTGCCACCCTGCACCGTCCCGTCAGCCGTGACCAGCCACACGCGATCGGCCGACCCCAGTCGATCGAGAATGCCATCGGCCGCCACGATCAATCGGTCGAGCACCGTCCGTCCTCGCACGACCACCGACGTGCTGAGCGAGTTGTCGACGACCACCGCCACGGCCGTCGGCGCGTGAGCGCCGCCAAACCACCCGACCAGACGCCCAACGATACGACTCACCGGACGCGCCGCCGCCAGCGCAATGGCGATGACCGCCAACACCCGCAGCATCATAAGAAGCAGGTTCCGGAGCTTGAGCCGCCGGCTGTGCTCACGCTCGGCCCGCGCGAGATAACGCACCGCCGGAAAATCGATCCGCGCCCCCGCCCGCCGGCGCATGAGATGCAGCAGCAACGGCACGATCGCGCCGGCGCCGAGCAGGACGAACAATGGTGCGAGAAGGTGCACTCAGCGCCCGGAAAACGCGCGGCGCAGCGGCACGCCAAACGGCGTGTCGGTCATGACGGTCTCATAGCGCGCGCCCGCGCGCGCGCACACATCCCGCCATTCGCCAATGGCTTCTTCCACCGTGGCCCGATACGCATCGCGGACGTCGGCCACAGTCGCCGGCACCTCCTCGTCGCTCTCCGGATCTACGTACAGCGCCTCGCCTGCCTGCGCCAGATCGCGTTCCCCCGGATCCATCACGTGCAACACCGTGATATCGTGCCCCGCCGCCGCCAGCGTCCGTATCGCGGCCCCGACCGGCTCGATGTCGGTGAGCAGATCCGAGAGGAGCACGACCATCCCGGGGCGGCGCACCATCCGCGATGCCCGTGTCAACCCATCGGCCACACGCGATGCGCGTCCGCCGCCCGGATCATCGAGCGCCCGCACGATCCGGCGCCACTGCGTCCAGCGCGCGCGCGGCACCACCACCGTCCGCACCGCGTCGTCAACGCGTACCAACCCGACCGCATCGCGTTGCCGGAGGAGCAGGAGCGCCAACGCCGCCGTGAGCCGCTCAGCGTAGGCCAGCTTAGTGAGCCGCTGCGGCGCGCCACGCCAGGCCATCGACCGGCTCACGTCGAGCACGAGCGTCGCCCGCAGGTTGGTCTCTTCTTCGAACTGCTTCACCACCCACCGATCCGCACGCGCCGCGATCTTCCAGTCCACGTACCGCAAGTCGTCGCCCGGCTGATACGGCCGAAACTCGGCGAACTCGACGGAAAATCCCTTGCGCGGCGACCGGTGCAGCCCCGACAGGAACCCGTCCACCACCCACCGGGCCACGATCTCGATGTGTCCCATCGACGCCAGGACCGCGGGGTCGAACAAGTCGGCCCGATCGGCGCGCGCGCTGGTGTCCACCTTCTCCATGGCTCGCAATTTACATTGCTGCCCGTGCAGCCATCGGCCCTGAAGCAATTGATCATTCACGCCGATGACTTCGGCCTCACACCAGGTGTGACGCGCGGCATCTTGGAAACGCACGCCGCGGGCATCGTGACGTCGACGTCCGTGATGGTCGGCACCCCAGGCTGGCCCGACGCCGAATCGCAGCTCCGCCAACCGATCACCCTCGACGTCGGCCTCCACTTCAATCTCCTGGTCGGTCGCCCCCTCACAGCAGCGCCCACGATCACCGACCGCCGCACGGGCACGTTCCTTCAACTCTCGGCCCTCGTGGCCCGCGCGCTCACGAGACGCCTCGACCCGGATGAGCTCCGCGCCGAATGCGCGGCGCAGTTGCGCGCGCTGCAGGAGACTGGCGCCCGCGTGACCCACATCGACAGTCACCGCCACACCCACCCCCTGCCGGGCGTCTGGTCCGCCGTCCAGTCGGTGGCGGCCGTCGCGGGCCTCATCGTCCGCATCCCCGCCGAACCCTGGCGCACCGCCCGCACGCCGAGTCTGGCCGCCCAACTCCACCGCGCCGCGGTGTCGGCGTCCGCATGGCGCCCGACCGCCACCAGACGCGTCCAGTTCACCGGGCTGACCCTCGATGGCGCCCGCGACTTCGAGGCGGGATTGCTCCGGACCTTGGATGGACTGCGTCCCGGCGTGACGGAACTGATGGTGCACCCGGGCTACGTGGAACCGGCGCTGGCGGCCGTCGACGGCTACACCTGGCAGCGCGTGAGCGAATTGGTGGCGCTGCTGAGTCCCGCGGTCGCCACCCGGCTCCAGCGCGGCGACATCAGCCTGACCTCGTTCGCGTATATTTGAGCGTTCCCGCCAACGAGGCTGTTCGTGAAGCTGTCGCACATCCGCAATTTCTGTATCGTCGCCCACATCGACCACGGCAAGTCGACCCTGGCCGACCGCCTGATCGAGGCCACGGGGACGCTCCAGAAGCGCGAGATGAAAGACCAGGTCCTCGACAGCATGGACCTGGAGCGCGAGCGCGGGATCACCATCAAGCTGAACGCGGTGCGCATGACGTATGCGGCCGGTGATCGGCGCGAGTACGAGCTGAACCTGATCGACACGCCGGGCCACGTCGACTTTACGTACGAAGTGTCACGGTCGTTGGCCGCCTGCGAGGGCGCCATCCTCGTCGTCGACGCGTCGCAGGGCATTCAGGCGCAGACCCTGTCCAACCTGTTTCTCGCCCTCGATGCCGGCCTCACGATCATCCCCGTCCTGAACAAGATCGATCTGCCGGGAGCCGAGCCCGAGCGACGCCGCCAGGAAGTCGTCGACCTCCTCGGCGTCTCGCCCGACGACGTGCTTCTGGTCAGCGCCAAGGATGGCACCGGCATCCCCGCGCTCCTCGAGGAGCTCGTCCGCCGCGTCCCACCGCCCGAGGGCGACCCCGAAGGCCCCCTCCGCGCCCTGATCTTCGATTCGTACTACGATCGCTATCGCGGCGCCATCCCCACCGTGCGCGTGGTCGACGGCGAGCTGCGCCCCGGGATGAAGATCGCCTTCGGCGCGAGCGGCGAGCGCTTCGACGTCTCCGAGGTTGGCTACTTACAGTTGCGACAGGTGCGAGCCGACGCGCTGCGACCCGGCGAGGTCGGCTACGTCGTCGCCAACGTCCGCCACGTCAAAGAAACGCGCGTCGGCGATACGATCTTCGACGCGGCACGTCCGGCCGCCGAGCCGCTCCCCGGCTATCGCGACGTGCGCTCGATGGTCTTTGCCGGACTCTATCCGACTGACACCAGCGAGTATGAGAACCTGCGCGACGCCCTCGCCAAGTTGCAGTTGAACGACGCATCGCTCAACTACGAGCCCGAGACTTCGACGGCGCTCGGGTTCGGGTTCCGTGCCGGGTTTCTCGGGCTGTTGCACATGGAGATCGTCCAGGAACGCCTGGAACGGGAGTTCGACCTCGATCTGGTGACCACGGTCCCCAACGTCGAGTACAAGGTCTATCTCCACAACGGCACGATGGTCCTCCTGGAAAACCCATCCAAGATGCCACCGCCCGCCGAGATCGAGCGCATCGAGGAGCCGTTTGTCCAGGCCCGCATCGTCGCCCCGGCCGATTATATCGGACCGATCATGTCCCTGGGATCCGAGCGGCGCGGCATCTATAAGAACATGAGCTACATCGACACGCAGCGCGTCGAGTTCGACTTCGAGTTCCCGCTAGCCGAGATCATCCTCGACTTCTACGACAGACTCAAGACGATCAGCCGCGGCTACGCGAGCCTCGACTACGGCGCGCCGGAATATCGCGCGAGCGAATTGGTCAAGCTCGACATGCTGATCAACGGCGACCCGGTCGACGCGTTCTCCGTCATCATCCACAAGGACAAAGCGTACGAGTGGGGCCGCAAGGTCGCCGACAAGCTGCGAGAGCTGATCCCGCGCCAATTGTTCGAGGTCATCATCCAGGCGGCGATCGGCACCAAGGTCATCGCCCGCGAGACCGTGAAAGCGCTGCGCAAGAACGTGCTCGCCAAATGCTACGGCGGGGACATCACCCGGAAGCGCAAGCTCCTCGAGAAGCAAAAGGAAGGAAAGCGGCGGATGAAACAGGTGGGTACCGTCGAGATTCCGCAGGAAGCGTTCTTGGCGGTCTTGCAGGTCGAATGAAAGGTGCGGTGGTCCGCGCCCCCAACCACCTCGGCGATCTCGTCATGGCGTTGCCGGCGCTCGAGGCCGCGCCGCACGATGTCCTGGTGCTCGATACGATCGCCCCATTGCTCACAATGGCCCGCATTGAGGGGACCGTCATCCCCCTCACCCGAGGCACCGCCGGCTTCGCCCGCGCCGTCAGCCGCCTGCGTCGCGGCAACTACGCGCGCGGCGTGCTCCTGACGCCATCCTTCTCCTCGGCATTCCTGTTCGCCGCCGCCGGCATCCCCAACCGGCGTGGCACCAGCACCGACGCACGGAGCCTGCTCCTCACCGACTGCGTGCCATCCTACCCCTTCACCAAGCTCCACCGCGCCAAGACCTACTGGACGCTCCTGTCCAACAACACGATGCCGGACCCGCTCCGCCCCCGCCTCACCGTTCCCGATGAGGCCCGGGCCCGCTGGCGCGCCCTCGCGCCAGATGGTCCTCTGATCGGACTCTTCCCGGGAGGCAATGCCCCCTCCCGTCGCTGGTCCCCAGCCTCGTTCGCAGATCTCGCCACCCGCCTGGCAGCCAGAGGCGCCCGCGTCGTCGTCTTCGGCGGCCCCACCGAACGGGACCTCACCAAACAGGTCGCGGGATCGCATGCCACCGATCTCGGCGGCCAGACCGACCTGCCACTCCTTGCGGCCGGCCTCGCGGCGTGCGATCTCGTGGTGACCAACGACAGCGGGCCACTGCACATGGCGGCAGCAGTCGGAACGCCTACAATCTCCACCTGGGGCGCCGGTGACCCGCTCGTCACCGGCCCACTCGGACCAGGCCAACGCCTGGTCCGCCACCCCGAGTTGCCCTGCGTCCCGTGCACCCGCAACGTCTGCCCGCGGTCGGGCCATGGCACGCGGCTCCCCGATGCACATAATGAGTGTCTCGCGCTGATCACTATCGACGAGGTCGACGCTCTCATATGAACCAACGCTACATCATCGGCGTGGACCTGGGTGGGACGACGATCGCCACCGGCGCTATGCCCGCCGACGGCAGCCGCGAAATCGCCATGCGCACTCGCCCGACGCTCGCGGACCGCGGTGGCGCCGACGGCGTGGTCGATCGCATCGTGGCCGCGGCCGAAGAGGTGATCGCGGCGACGATCGACGAGACCGGGTGCACGCGGGGCGATTTTCTGGGCGTCGGGATCGGCGCCCCAGGCCCGCTTGACCGCGAGCGCGGTGTCGTCGTCGTGGCGCCCAACCTGGGATGGCACGACTTCCCCCTCCGCGACCGGATCGTCGACCGCCTCGGCCTCCCGGCCACCCTCGATAACGACGCCAACTGCGCCACACTCGGCGAGTGGTGGTGCGGCGCCGCCCGCGGTGGCCGCAACGTCGTCGGCCTCACGATTGGGACGGGGATCGGCGGCGGCTTGATCCTCGACGGCGCGCTCTATCACGGCTCCTCGGACGTGGCCGGCGAGATCGGGCACGCGACCATCGACTCGACCGGCCGCCGCTGCAAGTGCGGCAACTATGGATGTCTCGAGGCCTACGCCTCGGGACCGGCCATCGCCGAGCGCGCCCGCGAAGCGCTGGCGGGCGACGAGCAGTCGATCCTCCCCCGGATGGTCAACGGCGATCTGATGGCCATCACCGCCCAGACCGTGTACGACGCCGCCAAACAGGGCGATGAGACGGCCCGTGAAGTCGTTCGCGACACCGCGCGGTTCTTGGGGACTGGCGTGGCCAATCTCGTGAACATCTTCAATCCCGACGTCGTCGTCCTGGCCGGCGGCGTCACCTACGCCGGCGACGCGCTGTTCGAGCCCCTGCGCGCCGAAGTCCGCCGGCGCGCCTTCAGGCCCGCCGTCGACGCCTGCCGCATCGTGCCTGGCTCGCTCTCCGGGTCGGCCGGCGTCGTCGGCGCGGTCGCCACGTTCAAGGCGCAGGCACTAGGTGGCGTATGAAGCGCGTCGGGGTCATCGGCACGTTCGTCTGGGACATCATTTACGGCCGAGACCCCCGCGACCTGCCCGTCCAGGAGTGGGGCGGGATCACCTATGCCCTTGGCGCGTTCGACGCCGCGCTCCCGCCCGACTGGCAGGTCGTGCCGCTCGTGAAAGTGGGGAGCGACCTGGCGCCCCGCGCCCGCGAGTTCCTGCGCACACTCCGCCGCGTGGCGCCTGACGCCACCCCGATCGAAGTCCCGTATCCCAACAACCGGGTCGAGTTGCGCTATCAGAGCGCCGAGCGACGGAGCGAGGTCCTCTCCGGCGGCGTCCCCGGGTGGAGCTGGCTCGGACTCAAGCCGTTGCTCGCCGGGCTCGACGCGCTGTACGTGAACCTGATCAGCGGGATGGAGCTCGACCTGGAGACCGCGCAGATGCTGCGGGCGCACTTTCGCGGCCCGATCTACTGCGATCTCCACTCGCTCTTGCTCGGGATCCAGCCCAGCGGCCTCCGCACGCCGCGTCCGCTCGTCAACGTCGCCGCCTGGTGCCGCTGCGCCGACCTGCTCCAGGTGAACGAGGACGAGATGGCCCTCATGGCCGATGACCCGATGGCGCTGGCGGCGACCGCGCTCGCCGAGGGCGTGCGCAACTTGAGTGTCACCCTTGGCAGCCGCGGCGTGGTCTATTTCGCCGCGCCGGGCTTCAATGGGCTCGCCGCTACCGTCTCCAACGCCTTTGGAGCAGTCCGAACCGCGCTGGTGCCGGCCGTCCCCGCCGAGGGACCGCACGCGGATCCGACGGGCTGCGGCGACGTGTGGGGCGCGACCTATTTCTCCCGCCTGCTCGCCGGTGATAACTTAGCCCACGCAATGCAGACCGCGTTGGTCGCGGCCGCCCGTAACGTCGGGCACCGGGGGGCGGCCGGACTCGCCCATTACTTGCGCGGAGAGCTGAGCCCCACGTGACGCACGTGATACCCGTTCCGACGTCACTCGACGACGCGAGCTTCGAGCAGGTGCTCGGGCCGTTGGCGGCGCTCGCCCCAGAGGAAAAAGTCCTCCTCGACGCGCGCCACACGCGGTTTGCCTCGCCGTATGGGCTCATCGGCCTTCTGACCGTCGCGCAGAGCCGGGCCACCAAGCCGGAGCTCGTGCCGCCCGAGGACCACGATGTCGCGTCCTACTGGGCCCGCACCGGATTCTATCAGCACGCGGACGGGTTGTTCGACCTGCGCGGACCCGGGTCGCGCACCCGGGCCGGCGGCGATTCCCAGGTCCTCCTCGAGATCACGCCGGTCGTCCAGAGCAGCGACGTGCACAGCGTCGTCGACCGCATCCAGGAGCGGGCGCAGAAGATTCTGTC
>DATMNB010000203.1:0-5356 GCA_035569435.1 Gemmatimonadaceae bacterium | reverse complement strand
GGGCGTTGGTGGCGTCGGTCGTCAGCGCCCAAGACTTTGTCGACGGGTTGATCGCCGCGCTCCAGGATGGTAGCGTCGACCGGTGGCGCGCGCGGTTCCGCGCCGCCGGGGCGCTGCTGCTCGACGATGTGCATTTTCTCGCCGGCAAGGAGCGCACGCAGGAAGAGCTGTTCCACGTATTCAACGATTTCCACTCCGAGGGGAAGCAGGTCGTGCTGTCGAGCGATCGTCCGCCCACGGAGCTGGGAGATCTGGAGGCTCGGCTGCGCTCGCGGTTCGAGGGTGGGTTGGTGGTGGAGATCCACTCGCCCGATCGCGCGTTGCGCGAGAAACTGTTCGCGCGCTACCTCGTGCAGGCCGACGTGGAGCCGGACGCCGCGTTGCTGGCGTACCTGAGCGAGCGCTCGGTGGCCAGCGTCCGGGAGATCGCCGGGACGGTGCACCGGTTGATCGCCGCCGCCGACGTGGCCGGCGCAAACGTGACGGTGGAGCTCGCCGAGCGCGAGCTGGATGGACCGGGTGCGCTCCGCGTGCCGCCGCCCGTCGCGGTCCGCGCCGTCGACGAGTTCTTTCTCGATGACGAGAAGGTGATCTGGGATTGGCCCGAAGTCGGCGGACGCGTCATCGAGGAGTGGCGCTGATGGCGATCAAGGGTAGTCTCAAGGAGGCCAGCCTCCCCGACGTGCTGCAGCTCCTGGCGATGGGCAAGAAGAGCGGGTGCCTGAGTGTCACGCATCGCAACAATTTCGGGTACATCTACTTTGAGCGAGGCCGGATCGCGTACGCCTCGATCGTCAATCGCCGCGACCGGCTGGGTGATCTGCTCATCAAGGGCGGACTGATCACCAAGACGCAGCTCGATGAAGCCGTGGGTGCGCAGAACACCTATCGGGACAAGCGGCTGGGCGACATTCTCGTCGCGCAGAACCTGATCACACGCGACGAACTGCATGCGCAGGTGCGGGTGCAGATCGAAGAGGCGGTGTACTTCCTGTTCACGTGGACGCAGGGCACGTTCAACTTCGAGGCTGACATCAAGCCCGAGGATCAGGACTTCATCGTCTCGATCAACCCCGAGTCCCTCCTTCTGGAAGGTGCGCGGCGAGTCGACGAGTGGGGGCTGATCGCCAAGAAGATCCCGAGCTTTGACCTGGTGTTCGAGGCCGACCGGGAGCGGATCCGGCAGAGCGGCGTTACGCTGACCGACCAGCAAGAGATTCTGCTCGAGCATCTGGACGGCCGGAAAGACGTGACCGCGCTCGTTGATGTCTCGGGGTTGAGCGAGTTCGACGTGGGCAAGGCGTTGTATGCGCTGGCGTCGGCGGGCTTTCTGCACCGGGTTGGGAAAACCAAGGCTGCGGAGCCCGTCGTCTCGGACGCGCGGGTCGACGAGCACCGCAACCTCGGCATCGCGTTCTACAAGACGGGGATGCTCGAGGAGGGCGTGCGCGAGTTTCGCCGGGTGGCGGAGCTCAGGCCCGGTGATCCGAACGCGGCGTTCTTTCTGGGGCTGGTCCTCATGCGGCAGGGCAAGTGGCCCGCGGCCGCCGAGGTCTACCGGGCGGCGACATTACAGGTCGGCGCGCGGGGCGCCGTGTTTCATAACTACGCGTATGTGCTCGAGCGCCTCGGTCAGTACGACGAGGCCGCGGCCGCGTTGGCTGAAGCCGTGAAGCGTGGGGCGGCGGGCGATCCGCGGGTGCAGACGTCGCTTGGTGCGTTGGCGCTCCGGCGCGGCGAGGTGGCGGAGGCCGACGCGATTCTGTCGGCCGCGCGCCCGCTGTGGGGGAAACGGCCGCCCGCGGCGGCGTGGTACCACTACGCGGCGTTGGCGGCGGCGCTCGGCGGCGATGCCCCACGGGCGGCCGAGTTGCTGACGGAGGGCGTCACGCACCACCCGCACGCCGCGGCGTTGTTCAACAACCTGGGCGCTGTCCAGGAACGGCGTGGCGGCTATGCCGACGCGGCGCAGAGCATCGAGCGCGGGACGCAGGAAGATCCGGCGCTGCCGCAGCTACACAAAAACTCCGGCGACTACTCGTATCGCGCCGGCCAGTACGACGAGGCGCTCGACGCCTATCAGCGGGCGACGCGGCTCAATCCGGCGCTCGGCGATGATGTGTTCTTCAAGATTGGGAACATCCGCTATCGGCGGCGCGAGACGGCGGAGGCGGTGAAGTGCTGGGAGCGCGCCCTGGAGCTCGAGCCGGCGAACGAGATCATCCGGAGCAACCTGGACGCGGTTCGGCGGGTCGGATGAGCGACGACCACGAGTTCCAGGCGCTCCTGGCCAAAATCTCGGCCGAGCGCGACTTCCGCTGCGCGAGCTACAAGGAGAAGTGCTTGCGGCGGCGCATCGGCGTGCGGTTGCGGGCGCGGGGCATCCAACGCTATGCCGATTACGCACGGCTGCTCGATGGCGACGCGCGCGAGTACGAGAAGTTGCTGGACACGCTGACGATCAACGTCACGAAGCTTTTCCGGAACTGGGAGACGTATTCGGCGTTGGCGGAGCGAGTGGTGCCGCCGCTCTGGCAGGCGAGCCGCGGCGGGGCGGCGCTCAACGTGTGGAGCGCGGGGTGCTCCTCGGGCGAGGAGGCCTATTCGCTGGCGGTGCTGCTGCATCAGCACGCGCTGCGTGTGGGCGAACGAGACCGGTTGGCGCGCGTGCGGGTGTTGGGCACGGACATCGATCGGGAGAGCCTGGTGCGGGCGGCGCGGGGGACGTTTGTCGACGCCGCGTTCGCTGACACGCCGGGCGACCTGCGGGCACGATACTTCACCGCGGAGACGCCGTCCGCCATAGACCCCGCGGTGCGAATCATGGTGCGATTCGAGCGACGGGACCTGATCAACGACCCCGCGCCGAGCCCACAGCACCTGATTGCCTGCCGCAACGTCCTGATTTATTTCGATCGCGAGACGCAGGAGCAATTGTTCCGGCGCTTTCACGACGCGCTCGTGCCGGGCGGCTATCTCGTTCTCGGCAAAGTCGAAACCTTGCTCGGACCGACGCGGACGTTGTTCGATCCCGTCGATGCACGCGAGCGCATCTTCCAACGCCGGTGATCGAGATCATTCGGGTAAAAGTCGCGGACTACGCGGTCGCGCGGGGCGACGCCGTCATCGGCACACTGGGCCTGGGCTCGTGCGTGGCGATCACGTTATACGACGCCGTCGCGCGGGTGGGTGGCCTGGCGCACATTCTGTTGCCGAGCGAGGGGATGTCGCGCGACACGAAGAACCGGGCCAAGTTCCCGTCGACAGCGGTGCCGATGCTGATCGAGGAGATGCGGGGGCTCGGCTCGCGCGGGCCGCTGACGGCCAAGCTTGTGGGCGGCGCCAGCATGTTTGGCAACTTGCTGCCCACCGGCGGCGTGAACATGGGGGACCGCAACGTCGCCGCGTCGCGGCAAGCGCTGGTGGACGCGCGGATCGCCATCGCCGCGCAGGAGACCGGCGGCGACTTTGGGCGGAGTGTGTTTCTCCACGTCCGCGATGGGGCCGTCGTCGTGAAGTCGATCATGCACGGCGAGCGGTCGCTGTAGCCCGTGCCTCCGGTCGGACAACCGCCTCCGCGGCAACGTTCCGTCCTGGTCGTCGACGATAGCGCGTTCATGCGGAAGGTGATCGCCGATATGATCGCCGGGTCGCCGGAGTTCCGTGTGGTGGGGACGGCGCGGAACGGGCTGGACGCGCTGAAGCAGATCCACGCGTTGGAGCCTGACATCGTCACGCTCGACATCGAGATGCCGGAGCTTGATGGGATCGAGACGCTGGGCTACATCATGTCGGAGACGCCGCGGCCGGTGGTGATGTTGAGCGCCGCCGGGACGGCCGGCGGGACCGACCTGACGATCCGCGCGTTGGAGCTGGGCGCGATCGATTTCGTGCGGAAGCCATCGGGGCCAGTCAGTCTCGACCTGACGTCGGTGCGCGGGCGGTTGTTTGACGCGCTGCGCGCGGCCAGCTGCATGAACATGGGGAGTGTGAGCGTGCTGGCGCGCCCGCCCCAGGTGACTGACCGGGCGGCGGCACGGTCGGGCGGCGCCTCTCGCGCGGTCGTGGTGGCCGCGTCGACGGGGGGGCCGCGGGCGCTGGCCGAGGTGATTCCGCATCTGCCGGCGACACTGGATGCGGCCGTGCTGGTCGTGCAGCACATGCCCGGCGGGTTCACCCGGAGTCTGGCGCAGCGGCTGGATCTCATGAGCCCTCTCAGGGTCGTGGAGGCCAGCGACGGGGACCCGGTGGTGCACAACCGGGTCTACCTCGCCCGGGGGGGTCACCACATGCGGGTGGTCTGGCGGGACGGGGCGCCGACGATCGCGCTCGACGATGCCGCGCCGATCTGGGGGGTGCGGCCGGCGGCGGACCCGCTGTTCCGGTCGGCGGCACAACTGTTTGGGGCGGCGGTCGTTGGGGTCGTTTTGACGGGGATGGGGCGGGATGGCGCCGAGGGGCTCCGGGCCATCCGAGACGCGGGAGGGCAGGCCGTCGTCCAAGATCAGATGACCTCGACCATTTTCGGCATGCCGCAGGCGGCCCTGGCGACGGCTGGGGCGGACCGCATCGCGGGGCTCACGGACATTGCCCACACGGTGGCGGCGTTGGTGGCCGCACGGGCGGGGGTATGACCGGGCTCATGCCGGACGTGGCGCACCTGGTTGGTCTGACGGCCGACGCGCAGAGCGTGCGTGAGGCCGCGCGACGCCGCGGTGGGTTCGCCGATGTGTTCGTGTTTCGTCTGGGCGGGGAGCGGTTTGCTGTTGGGCTGGCGGCGATCGAGGAGGTCGTCGAGTTGCCGGCGTTGCAGCCACTGCCGCACATGCCGCCCAGCATGCTTGGCGTGTGTGAGCTGCGGTCGGCGTTGTTGCCCGTGTACACGCCTGGTCCGGCGCTCGGGGTGGTCGGCGGGACGCCGCGCGCGGCGATCGTCGCCCGGCCGTCGGCGGCGGGTCGGCGGGTGGCGTTGGCGATCGATGAGGCGGAAGGGGTGATCGCGTTCGATTTTGACGGGCTCACGGCTCCCGCGGCCGCGGATGGGGTGGTGCTCGGGGTGTCGACGCGGGGTGGAAAGCTGTTGGCAGTGGTCGATGCGGAGATCCTGGTGACCGCGTGCATGAATGCAAGCACGGCGGATCGCGTTCTGGAGAAGCCATGAGTGGACCGGCGCAGTCTCAAATCGTGACGTTTCGGCTGGGCGGCGATCTCTTTGCGGCCGACATTCACGGGGTCGAGCGAGTGCTCAGGTGGCAGGAGCCGACGCCGGTGCCGAACGTGCCGTCGTGGATCAGCGGTGTGATCGACTATCAGAAGCGCGTGCTCCCCGTGCTCGATTTGCGTGCGCGGTTCGAGA
>DATMNB010000202.1:0-3414 GCA_035569435.1 Gemmatimonadaceae bacterium | reverse complement strand
GCCGGTGTCACGAACGCCGGTGTCGCCCGCGCCACGGACACCGGGGCGCGGCCGTCCCCGAGCAACAGCAGCACCGCAGCCCCGCCCGCCACGAGCCACGTCACGCGCGACACCACCCCACCGCGCCCGGGCCATGCATCGTGCACGCGAAGCTGCGCCCTCACTCGCGCGGCCAGGTCGAGCCCGCGGTCGATGATCCCGCGCCCCACCGCCCACGCCCCGGACGCACGCACGCGCTCCACCACCTGCTGTCCCTGCTGGCTCACCCGCCGGCCCAAGCTCCCGCGCTCGACCGACCGCAGCTGCGCCGCAAAGTCGTCACCGGTCGGCCACCGAGCCGCGGGATCCTTAGACAGAGCCCGCTCGATGGCGGCCCCGATTCCCGGGGCCACATCCCGCCCTACCATCTCCCGTCCAACCAACCCCAGCCTGTAGAGGTCGTTGCGCGCGTCCACGAGTGCCTTCCCCCCCACGCCGAAGTCGGCCAGGAGGACGCGCCCGGTCTCGAACTCCAGGAAAATGCTCTCCGCCCCTACGTCACCGTGGACCAACCCATGGCGATGCATGTAGGCAAGCGCGCCAGCCACCTCGCCGAGCACCCGGGATGCCGTCGCCGAGTCCAGGCACCCATCCCGGTCCAACCGCGCGCGCAGCGACTCCCCATCAATGAATGCCGTCGCGTAGTACGGGAGGCCCCCCGCCTCGCCGGCCTCGAACACGGGCACGATATGCGGGTGCTGCACCCCCGCCACCAGCCGCATCTCACGCCGGACCCGTGCCGCTGCCTCGCCGCCGACTGGCGCCGGCAACACCGTGACGACCGCCGGCCGGCCGCGCGCAATGTCCCACGCGCTGAACACGCGGCTTTTTGCCCCGCTGCCCAACTCGCGTCCAAGTACATATGCGCATCCGAGGGCGGATGCGAGTCGCTGGCGAACGCCGTCCGCCGCGGAGAGTGCACCCATAGCTCCAATCAATACGGCAAGGCGCACGCCACGGTGATGACCCCAAGGTCACCCAACGGGTTCGGCCAGATTGTCCGATCCCCTCGCCTACGATGTTGCGTTGCCGTGCGCGCGCAGTTCCGCCGGTAGGTCGCGCGGCGTCGACGCTACTCCTTGGTCTTGAGCTCAGCGGCATGCGCCACGAGGAACTCCCGGATCTCCTCCGCCATGTCGAGCAGCTTCACCCACTGCTCCCGATAGAGCGTGATCGGAAATCGTCCCAGCCCATACACCGACACACCGCCCTTCTCGCTGACCTTGAGCGACACTCGGCTCGCGGCCCGCTTCTTGAGCGATTCATTTTCCTTGCGCAGTCGTTCCAGCTCTGATTTGAGATCTTCGTCGGACATCGGTCCATCCTGGTGTAGGAAGCGCCGCACCACTCGGCGCGGCCGGTCGGGAAATACTAGCGCCCGTCCCGGCCTCGGCAGCCATCAGCCCTTCACCACGACTGGTGGCGTTATCACACGGGCCCCGCTAGACGCTCCCACGCCCAGATCCCGTACCCCACTTCGTTCGGCAGCGGATACCCGAGTTGATGGGCCAACATGCAGACCTGACCGCGGTGATGCGCGTCGTGCGTGATCATGTAGGCAAGCATCGACGGGCCCACCGGCCATCGCTTGGCCCAGCCATCCCGATGGAACGTCGTGAGCTCGGGATCGGTCAGCATCGCGACGCACCGCGCCGCGCTCCGGGCCAGCGCGATGCCCGCCTGCCGCGGCGTGCATCGGGTGCGGTCGAGCCGCACGGGCACACCCACGTGCGGCGCGGTCAGCCGGATCCACTTGCACCGGATATTGTGGACGTGCGCAAAGATCGCCGCAATCGTCCGGCCCCGCTGCCCGGGCAGCGTCGCCCGCCACGCGCGCGCGTCGAGGTGCGCGAGCACGAGCTGGTTCATCCGATCGTTGATCGTGTACGTCTCCCCGATGGACACGACGCGCGCCATGGGACCTCCTCACGCCCCTGAGGCAAGGGCGCGATCAATGGCACCCAACTCGTAATCGGACAGTGCCAGGCGTTCGAGCGCGCCGACGCCATCGTCGATCTGCGCCGGCCGGCTCGCCCCGATGAGGGCCGAGCACACGATGCGATGCCGCAACACCCAGGCAAGGGCCAGCTGCGCCAAGCTCTGCCCACGCGCCGCCGCAATCTCGTGCAGCTTCACGATCCGTGCCCGCACCTCCTCCGTAATGGCCTCGGCCCGCAGCGCGCCGTGCGTCTTGGCCGCTCGCGAGTCGCTCGGGATCTCCCGCAGGTACCGGTCCGTCAGCAGCCCCTGCGCCAACGGCGAGAACACAATGCACCCGACCTGCACGCCGGCGAGCGTCGCCAGAAGGCCATCCTCGATCCGCCGCTCGAACATGCTGTACTTCGGCTGGTGGATCAGACACGGCGTCCCGAGCGCCCGGAGCACATCCAGCGCGGCCCGGGTCTCAGCCGGGTCGTACGACGACAGCCCGACATACAGCGCCTTTCCCGATCGCACCACGTGATCGAGCGCGGCCATGGTCTCCTCGATCGGAGTTCCGGGATCGGGCCGATGGTGGTAGAAGATGTCCACGTACTCCAGTCCCATCCGGCGCAAGCTCTGGTCGAGACTCGCCACGAGATACTTTCTCGACCCCCCATCGCCGTAGGGTCCGGCCCACATCGGATACCCGGCCTTGGTTGAGATGACCATCTCGTCCCGATGCCCTGCCAGGTCGCGTGCCAGAATGCGCCCAAACGTCTCCTCGGCCGACCCAGGCTCCGGACCATAGTTGTTGGCCAGATCGAAGTGCGTGATCCCCAACTCGAACGCGCGGCGCACCATCGCCCGCGCCGTCTCGAACGAGTCCACGCTCCCAAAGTTGTGCCACAGTCCCAACGACACGACCGGCAGTTGCAGACCGCTCCGCCCTACGCGGCGATAGATCATGGCGTCGGGGTCAACTGCATCATCAAGACGTCGTGCGCCGGCACCCGAGCCTTGAGCCGGCGCGCCGTCGTGCCGACCTTGACCCCCGTCCACAGATCGCGCAGCCGATACGTGGTTGTCCCGAACGCGGCCATCCGACCCGACAGACTATCGACCACGGACTCCCGAGCCCAGTCAAAGGCGACCGCGCGCGCGACGGTGTCGCGATTCAGGATCACCATCGCCCACGCCCCGCGCACCAACGGTTTGAACCACACCTCGACGCTATCCGCCGTGGAATATCGGAACCCTTCAATCCCGAGGGAGTCCTGGTCGACCGCCACCACGTCGTGGTTCGTCAGAATGCGGGCCGTTTCCGCCGACATGTGGCTGAGATCATTCCCCGCGATCAACGGCGCCGCCAGCACGCTCCACATGGAGAAGTGCGCCCGGTCTTCGCTGACCGACATGCCGTTCCCCACTTCCAGCATATCCGGATCGTTCCAG
>DATMNB010000201.1:0-14214 GCA_035569435.1 Gemmatimonadaceae bacterium | reverse complement strand
CGGAGCGGGTCGCGCGGGAGCTGTCGGAGTTAGGGCGCGCGCGGCAGGAGCTCGACGGGCTGCGCGTGGAGCTGGCCGCATTCCCGTCGCTGATGCAGGAGCTGCAGCATACCGATGCGCTCTATCGCGAGGATGGGCGCCGGCACAGTCTGATCGATCACGAACGCGCGTTGGTCGACGAGTTGGCGCGGCTCGACGAGCGGATCGTCAAGTTGGAGACGGCGCCGAGCCTCGAGACGTCGCTCGTGTCGGACATCGCGGCCCGGCGCGCCGAGCTGGCGGACGTGCAGGGACAAGCGGAGGCGCGGCGCACCGACTGGGTGCGGGATCTGGAGGAAGCGCGGACCAAGCTCAAAGCCCTCGGCGATCAGGTCAAGGAGCTCCGTCGCCAGAAGGAGCAGCTCGTACACCTTGGACCCGACGGGGAGTGCCCGACGTGCGCGCGACCGTTGGGCGACCATCTGGCGTCGGTGGTTGCGCTGCTGGATGAGCAGGCCAGTACGCTGACCGTCGATGGGCGGTACTACAAGGATCGGGTGAAGCAACTGACGCAACCGCCGGCGGAGGTGACCGCGCTCGACGCGCGGCGCGAGACGCTCGCGGCCGACGTGACGACCTTGGAGCGGCGTCTGGCCAAAGTGCAGGCCGGGGTTCAGGAGCTGGCGGCGCTCAGGCGCGACGCGGATGGAAAGCGCGCGCGGCGGGCGGCGATCGCCGCGGAGTTGGCGGCCATTCCGTCGGGGTATGATGGCGAGCGGCACGCGCGGCTCAAGCGCGACGTCGAGCGCTTGGCGCCGCTCGATGCGCGGGCGGCACGGCTCGGTGCGGCGGTCGAGCGCGAGCCGCAGCTGGTGCGCGAGCACGCGCGGATCGTTGGGGATCTGGCGGCGGCGGTGACGCGGCTCGCCGAGTTGCGGCAGCGTTCCGAGGGGATGCGGTTCGATGAGGGACGTCATGCGGGTGTGCGCAGGCGGTGGGAACAGGCCGCGGCGCTGGTGCGTGACGCCGAGCTGGCTGCGGTCGCGGCACGTGGGGATATGGACATGGGGCGGTCGGCGGTCGCGGCCGCCGAGTCGGCGCGGCGGGCGCTGGATGCGGTGCAGGCCAAGCTCGATGGGCTGCAGCGGGAGCGGCGGCTGCATGACGAGCTGGACAGAGCCTACAATGACCTGCGAGAGGATCTCAACTTCCAGATGCGACCGGAAGTGTCCGAGCTGGCGAGCGGGTTTCTGACCGAGCTCACCGACGGCCGGTACGCGGAACTTGAGCTGGACGATCAGTACAACATTATCGTGCTCGAAGACGGTGTGCCCAAGCCGGTGATTTCGGGCGGGGAAGAGGATCTGGCGAATCTGGTGCTCCGGCTCGCGATCTCACAGATGATCGCCGAGCGCACGGGGCAGTCGTTCACGCTGCTCATTCTGGACGAGGTGTTCGGGTCGCTCGATGAAGCGCGGCGACACCATGTTGTCGACCTGCTGCGACGGCTGCACGACCGATTCGAGCAGGTGATCGTGATCACGCACATCGAGTCGGTGCGTGACGGGTTGGATCGCGTGATGATGGTACGGTTCGACGAAGCGCGTGGCGCGTCCGCGGTCGAGGTCGTGGGCGAGGACGGCGAGCTCACGCCGCCCCCGTCGTCGTCGACCGATATCGACGCACCGCTCTGGGCGGGGGCTGCGTGATGGCCGTGGCGCGGACGTGGCGGCAGCTGCGCTCGGCGGATGGGCCGCATCCTGCGCGGCGCGAGGACATCCCAGCGTTGAACCAGGTGTTCAGCGATGCATTCACGGAGCGGTACCGCCGCGACGGGATGATTGGCGTACGGGTGCCGTTTCTCAATCCGGCGATCTGGCGGTATGCGATCGAAGACGCCGCCGGTGGCGCGATGCTGTGGCGTGGGGAGCGGGGCGAGGTCGTGGCGTTCAACATGGCGCACCGATCGGGCGTCGAGGGGTGGATGGGGCCACTCGCGGTGCGACCGGAGTCACAGGGGACGGGCGTTGGCAAAGAGGTTGTGCGCGCCGGCATCGAGTGGCTGCGTCGTGAAGGGGCGCAAGTGATCGGGTTGGAGACGATGCCGCGGACGATGGATAACATCGGGTTTTACTCGACGTTGGGGCTCGTGCCGGGGCGGCTCACGTTGACGGTCACGGTGGAGGCGGCCGCATCGGAACGCCCGGCGACGATGCTGGGGCGGCTGTCGCGGCCGGCACAGGAGGCGATGATCGCGGAGTGTCGGGCGCTGGTGGATGGGATTCTGCCGGGGTACGACTTCACGCGCGAACTCTTATTGACCGACCATCTCGCGCTGGGCGACACGGTGTTACTGGAAGAGGGCGGTCGGGTGAAGGGATTTGCGCTGTGTCACACGGCGCCGCTCGTCGAGGGGCGATCGCGCGATGAGCTGCGCGTGCTCAAGCTCGTGTTGGCGCGGACGAGTGATCTCGAGGCGATGGTGCGGTTGCTCGCCGACTATGCGCGGCGGAGCGGGACGCGTCGGGTCGCGTTGCGCGTGCAAGGCGAGTATCTCGACGCGTATCAGAAGCTCATGGCGCTCGGGGCGCGGGTGCGATGGACAGATTTGCGCATGGCGGTCGCCGGTGCGGCGGAGACGCGCGGGGCCGAGGGCATCGTGTGGTCCAACTGGGAAGTCTGATCTACGACAACCAC
Source organism: Gemmatimonadaceae bacterium (assembly GCA_035569435.1). Classification (GTDB taxonomy): domain Bacteria; phylum Gemmatimonadota; class Gemmatimonadetes; order Gemmatimonadales; family Gemmatimonadaceae; genus DASRDS01. The sequence goes on along the minus strand of DATMNB010000201.1, from coordinate 11,538 downwards.
TACGAGACGATTCCCCACATCAATAAGAACAGGCCGACGCTCAAGAGCAGGTGGACGTAACCTGGTGCGTCGAAGCCGAGCGCGGCGATGGCCCACACGATGATGCATGTGACGCCAGTGATCATTCCGATGCGGGATTTTGACAAAGCGGGCACGTTGACTCGGTCGTTGGAGGTCGGTACATTCCGTGCAGCCTTCACGGGGCGGAGAGGCTTAATTTTTGAGCCGATAAGTCCATCGCGTGGGTCCGACAATCTATGCTGACGCCAGGCCCCAGCGCGGGGAAGACGGAAGGCATGGTGAGGGCCTCAAACATTCGACTGGGCTTCAAAAACCCCTCTTCGTTCCTGTTATTTCGAGAGGCCCCGCCGAGCGGCGGGGCCTTTCGCATTTGAACGTGCTTGAATATCAGGCGGGACCATGGCGAGTACAATAACTGAGGTGCCAGCGGGCGCCGACGAGCGTGAACTGGAATTTGCGGCGCTCGTGCGGCGGCAGCTGGAATTGCTGGGCGAGGATCCCGACCGCACCGGACTGGTGAAGACACCGGAACGAGTGGCCAAGTCGTTGGCGTTTCTGACGCGTGGATACGCGCAGGACGCGGCGGCGGTCATCGGGGACGCGGTGTTCGAGGAGACGCACGAGAGCATGGTGATGGTGCGCGACATCGAGATCTACTCGTTGTGCGAGCATCATCTGCTGCCGTTCTTCGGGCGGGCGCACGTGGCGTACATCCCGAACGGGCGGATCGTCGGGTTGTCCAAGATGGCGCGCGTCGTCGACGTGTTCGCGCGGCGGCTGCAGGTGCAGGAGCGGTTGACCGAGCAGGTGGCGCGGGCGCTCGAGGGGGCGCTGCATCCGCGAGGCGTGGGCGTCGTGATCGAGGCCCAGCACCTGTGCATGATGATGCGGGGCGTGGAGAAGCAGAACTCGCGGACGATCACGAGCGCGTTGCGGGGGAGTTTCCGCGACGACGGGAAGACACGCGACGAGTTCTTGCGGCTGGCCTACGCGAATAGCGCGCAAGGGCGCTAGTAGGGTCGCTGATACGCACATCGAGCTGGTAGATCTGCTGCGGTGTCCGCGGCCGCACGCCGAGAGTTGGCTGGTGGCCACGGCGGAGCGGATGGTCGGGCGGCACATCGTCGAGGGGCAGCTGGGGTGTCCGGTGTGTGAGGCCGTCTATCCCATCGCCGGCGGTGCCGTGCTGTTCGGCGAGCGCACCAGTGCAGCGACGCGTGCTGAGGCTGACGAGGTGCTGCGCACGGCGGCGTTACTCGATCTCGCGGATCCCGGCGGGGTCGTGGTGCTCGTCGGGGCGTGGAGTGTCTACGCACAGCCGCTGGCGGACGTCGTCGACGCGCATCTGCTCGTTGTTGATCCACCGGTCGCACAGGAGGGCGTGTCGGCCATCTACGCAGGTGGCCTGATCCCGCTGGCGGCGGGATCGGTGCGGGCGGTGGCGACGGATGCGCCGGAGTTGGTGGTGCGGGCCTTACGGGTTGGCGGGAGAGTGTTGGCGCCGGTCGCGGCGGCGGTGCCGGAGGGTGTGCGGGAGTTGGCGCGCGACGACCGGCACTGGGTGGGCGAGGCAATCCTCGCGGCACCTACCGTGCAGTTGAGGCGGGGGGGTGCGGGTCAGTCGTGATGCTTGGGGACGCCCGCGTACTCCGCCGTGTAGTCAGTGGTGGCGTACAGGTGGTCGATGATGTCCTTGTAGTGCGCATCGACCACGCGGCGCTTGACCTTGAGGGTCGGGGTGAGCTCGCCGCGCTCGATCGAGAAGTCGTGCTCGAGGAGGACGACCTTCTTGGGGGTCTCAAAGTTGGCGAGGCCGTGGAGGTCGCCGAGTACCTCGCGCTCCATCTTGGCGACGACGTCGGGGTGATGAATCAACGCCGCGCGGTCGGTGACGGGGATGTGCTTGTAGGCGGCCCACGCCTCGAGCTGGGCGAAGTTGGGCACGATCAGGATGGCCGGAAACCGCCGCCGGTCGCCGATCATCACGGCGTGGCTCACGTAGCGATTCTGGCGCACGATGTTCTCGATCGGCTGCGGGGCGATGTTCTTGCCGCCGGCGGTGACGATGAGATCCTTCTTGCGGTCGGTGATGCGCAGGTACCCATCGACGATCTCGCCGATGTCGCCGGTGTGGAACCAGCCCTCGTCATCGATGGCCGCGTGCGTCGCGTCGGGTTTGTTATAGTACCCGAGCATGACGTGCGGGCCGCGGGTCAGGACCTCACCGTCATCGGCGATCGCGACCTCGATGCCGGCAATCGGCTTGCCGACGGTGCCGATCCGGTTTTCGTCCGGGGTGTTGACGGTGATGACCGGTGACGTCTCGGTCAGCCCATAGCCCTCGAGGATGAGGAGTCCGGCGGCCCGGAAGAAGCGGTTCACCTCGACGGCCAGCGGCGCGCCTCCCGAGACGAAATGGTGCAAGCGGTTGCCGATGCGGGCGCGGATCTTGGCGAACACGAGACGCGACGCCACGGCGTATCGAGCCGCGAGCCAGGCGTCCGGGGTGCGCCCGGCTTCCTGGGCCGTGACCCACTCTTCGCCGACGGCGCGTGCCCAGGAGAAGATGCGCCAGGTGAGGCCGCCGGCCGCGCGGGCCCGCTCGGTCGCCCCGCTCAGGATCTTCTCGTAGATGCGTGGGACCGAGAAGACGATCGTCGGGCGCACGACACCAAAGTCATCGATCAGCGTCTCCACCGACTCGGCGTAGCAGATCGATGTCCCGACGGAGAACATGAGATAGTGCCCGCCCATCCGCTCGAAGATGTGCGACAGGGGCAGGAAGCTGAGGCACACGTCGTCGCCGCCATGGGGGACGATCTTTTGGGACGCGGCGACGTTGGAGAAAATGTTGTCGTGCGTGAGCATGACGCCTTTAGGCTCACCCGTCGTGCCCGACGTATAGATGATCGTCGCCACGTCGTCGGGGCGAACGGTCAGCGCTTCACGGCGATAGGTCGCCGCCACCGCGTCGCTATCGGCCGCGGCGCCTCGCGCCTCGAGCTCCGTCAATGTCAGGTCGGCGCCGTCGACGCGCGTGCCGGCGAAGGTGATCACCGTGCGGAGGCAGGGGACGCGTGCGCGAATGGCGGCGAGCTTGGCCGCTTGCGCTGGCGTGGACACAAAGATGGCTACGACCCCCGCATCGATGAGCGGGAAGGCGAGTTGCTCAGCGGGCAGGCTCGGGTAGAGCGGGACGTCGGTGACGGCGCTGGTCAGACAGGCAAAGTCGGCGATCGCCCATTCAGGGCGGTTCTCGGAGAGGATCGCCACGCGGTCGCCGGGGCCGACGCCCAGCGACTTGAGGCCGAGTCCCACGTGGCGCACGCGGCGGAGCACGTCGCGGTGGGAGATCGGACGGTAGGTGCCGCCGGCCTTGTATTGCAAGGCGTTGGGTTTGTCGAAGTGCTCGACGGCCTCGAAGAACAGTTGCGTCAGGGTCCCGGGGGCGGGACGGGGGTCGGGGCGACGCGTGGAGGTCAGCATTTGCTGGGGTTCACGAATCGGATGGTATCTCGGACCATGCCAGGCACCTGGGCGGCGCTGTCGAGGGCCGGGGTGAATCTATATGTCGCCCAGGCTTGCACGATGACGGTGACGGTGTCGGTGTCGACCCGGAAACGCTTGAATGCCTCGCCGCCAAAGGTCAGAAACCGGGTGGAGAACCCCCCGCCCTTGGTCGTGTCGCGGACCGCCGGGAGCAAATTGGCCCCGACAATATAGGCGAAATGCGCCGTATCGTTAATTGAGCCCGTGCCGGCGATCGAGTCGGGGCTAATGATCTTCCACTTCATGATGAAGTTGTCGACGCCGGTGAACGTGTTGGTGGATACGGTAGGCCTGTGGCGCAGCAAGGCGACCATCTGGGCCGAGGTTGGCGCGCCGGCGCAGAAGCCGCGCACGAGCTGCGTCGTGTCGGACGTCGTGAACGCAGGAGTCCCGGACGCGGTGGCCACGCTGTCGTGCGACACGGTATCGGGCCGCAGGGCGATCGTGACCGTGGTCGGCGTCGTTTGCAGCGACTGGGCCTGGGCGACGATGCGCACGCTCGCCGGCGCCGAGTCGGTGGCGATCGGAAAGTTGGTGCTGAGGGTGACGCGGAGGAGGTTGGCGTCGAGCGAGAAGAACTGGACGGCCCCGGGGAGCGAGTCCCCGGCCAGATTGAAGGCCGTGGCCTTGAACGGAACGACCCTGCCCGTGGTGTCGCGCATGGTGTCGTTCTGGACGATCGATGGGTAGGGGAGGGTGTCGATGAAGATCGAGACGACGTGGCCGGGGGCGGTGTTGAGATTGGAGCAGGCCGCGGCACCTACAACGGCAAGGAAGAAAACAATAGGAAGTGCGAAGGCGGGTATTCCCGTGCGTCTCACTGAAAGCGCTCGGCGTCCCACTGAAAGCGCTCGGCGTCTCACTGGAAGCGCTCGGCCAGGAGCGTGGCCAGGTTGACGTAGGCCTGGGACGCTGGGTCCGACGGGCTGCGCAGGACGACCGGTTGCCCGGCGGCAAAGGCATCGGCTGACGCGGCGGTGCGCGGGACGACCGTGTCGAACACCATGTTGGCCGGCAGGTGCTTGCGGACGTAGTCGGCGACGCGCACGCAGGCCGGGTTTTCGGCTTCGTACATCGTCAGGAGAATACCGTCGAGGGTGAGCTCGGCGTTGGTGCCGACGATGTCCTGGATCGCGCGCAGGATCTGCGGCGTCGTCTGGAGCGCGAGCGGCTCGCACTGCAGGGGGACGACGACGTGTTGGCTCGCCTCCAGCGTGCGGCGCACGAGGGGGCCCAGGCCGGGGGGAGTGTCGACGATGACGACGTCGCACCGCGCCCGCGCTTCGTCGAGGACTTCGCGCAGTATCGTGGTATCCGACACGAGCTCCTGATACCCCGCATGATTGGCTTCGTCGCTCACCGTGCCGACGAGGATCACGCGGAGCCAGGGGAGCTGGGTCGGGAGGATGATCTCCCGGAGCTTACGGGAGCCGTTCAGATAGTCGAAGAACCCACGCGTGTCGTGGCCGCGGCGGAGCCCGGCGCCGTAGCGGACGGATCCCTGTGGGTCGACATCGACGATGAGCGTCTTGAGGCCACGTCTGGCGAAGGCGGCCGCCAGGTTCACGGCGGTCGTCGTCTTGCCGACGCCGCCCTTCTGGCTGACGATCGCCAGCACGTGCCCCACGCCTACGCGTCCTGGGACAGGGCGGCCAGCGTTTCCTGCGCGTGTTGGATCCACCGGTCGGAGTCGGCTCCGCGCGGCGGTTGCTCGAGAAAGCGCTGTAAGTGGCGTTCGGCGCCCGACCGGTCGCCGCGGCGGAGGAGGAGGAAGGCTAGCCCGTAGTGGGCGCCAGCGAGCTGCGGCTGCAGGTCGAGGGCGCGGCGGTAGCAGCGGACCGCGTCGTCGTGGCGGCCGGTTTTGCTGTAGGCGATGGCCAGGTTCTCGAGGACGCGGTGATCGTTGGGGTGGTCCCGGAGCGCGAGCTGATAGGACGTCAGCGCGGCATCATAGTCGCCCTGGCGCTCGAGGGCCAGCGCCTCGTTCAGGTAGTCGAGCCGTGTGGGCTTGACTTCGTGGCTCGGCTTGCCGCCGAGCAGGCGGCTCAACCAGGACATGGCTCAAAGGTAGGGATGGGGTACCGGGCGGGCAACGTAGCCACATACCTTACCCGCCATGTCTCCCCGTCGCTACGTGGTCGATCGGTCAAAGGGCGTGATGCTGATCGACTGGCCGTTGTTTGGCGAGTTGTCCCGCGCCCTGGCGATCAAGGTCGCCCGGACGTATGACCCGGAAATCGTGATCGGGATTGCCACGGCGGGTGTGGTGCCGGGCGCGGTCGTGTCGGCGATCCTCGATCGAGAGTTTCACTCGATCATGGTGAGCCGGCGGTTGCGCGGGGAGACCGTACGGGAGACGCCGGCCATTCTGGGGGTGGCGCCGCCGGAGGTGCGGGGGCGTCGGGTGGTGATCGTCGATGAGACGTCGGATTCTGGAGCGACGATGCGGTTGGCCGTGGCGGCGATCGTCAACGCTGGGGCGTCGACGGTGCGGACTGCCGTCAGCTTCAAGACGGGGACGTACGAGCCTGATTTCTACGCGTTGGCGACGGAAAGCACGATCGTGTTGCCGTGGGACCGCGAGGTCATGGTCGAAGGCGACCTGGTGGCCAATCCCATGTACGAGGGGTTGGGGCGCTAGGCGACGTCCTCGACGGCGATCTCGTAGCTCTGGCCTGCGCCCATCTCGTCATAGACGTGACCCATGACTTCGGCGTTGCCGATTAAAAAGCGGCAGCGTGGGGCGCCGCTGGAGCGGCACTCGACCTCGAGGACGGCCAGGGGGTGGTCGGCGAGGCGGCCGAAGAAGTCGGCGAACATACCCGTGGTCAGGTGACAGGACGGGTGGTCGAGGCCCGCGGCGGGGTCGGCTTCGCCCCAGTCGGTCGAGTCGAGGGTGGCCACGGCGTTGTTGAGGCTCGCGATGGTGAGTGAGCCCCAGCCGGCGTCGCGGAAGTACTCGGTCGCGCGTTGCTCGAAGGTGGGCAGATCGAGGTCCTCAGGGGCGCCCAAGCCGCGCTCGGCGAGCCAGGCGGTGAACGAGGAGAAGAGGGCCTCGCCGCCGGCGTAGCCTGCCTCTTGGAGGTACACGGCGGCCGACGGGCCGGCATCACGGACCAGTGCTGCCCGGAGGGCGGCGAGGGACGCGCGGGTGAGCGCGAGCATCTGGTGGTTGGCGAGGTCGATCGACTCGGGCATGGCGATTAAGCTAGCGAAGGTGCGACGCGGCGTAAGAGTTCTGCTTCGTCGATAATCTCAGTTCCGAGCTCCTGCGCCTTGGCGAGCTTGGTGCCCGCGTCGGCGCCGGCGACGAGCAAGTTCGTCGCCTTGGAGACCGCGCTCGTCACCCGCCCTCCGGCCTGTTCGATGAGCTCGGTGGCCTGACCCCGCGACAGCGTGGGGAGGGTGCCGGTAATGACGACGGTCAGCCCGCTGAGGGCACCGCCGGCGGAGACGTGGCGGGGTTCGGACAGGTTCACGCCCGCCTTGCGGAGCTTGTCGATCAGGTGGTGCACTGTCGGATCGGCAAAGAACCGGGCCGTGGCCTGGGCGATGATGTCGCCGATGCCACGCACGTCGCGGATCGTTTCCGCGGGCGTATGGGCCAGGGCGTCGAGGGTGCCGAACTGCCGGGCCAGGAGCTCGGCCGCGGTGCCGCCGACATGGCGAATCCCTAAGCCGAAGAGCAGGCGCGAGAGGGGCTGTTTCTTGGACGCCTCGATCGCGGCCACGAGATTGGCCGCGCTCTTCTCGGCGAATCGTTCGAGTGTGACCAGCTGGTCGACGGTCAGTGAAAAAATGTCGGCGACGTCGGAGACCCAGCCGGCCGCGACGACCTGCTGGATGCGGGCGTAGGAGAGGCCGCGAATGTCCATGGCGCCGCGCGAGGCAAAGTGCACGAGGGATTCGAGCCGGCGGCCGGGGCACGCGACGTTCGGGCAGTAGATCGCCACTTCTTCGTCGTCGCGCTCGACAGCCGTGCCGCAGACGGGGCAGTGGGTCGGCGTCGGGGTGATCGGCAAGGCGGTCGTGCGCTTGTCGACGAGGGGGGCGATGATCTGGGGGATGACCTCGCCCGCGCGTTTGACCTGCACCCAATCGCCTTCGCGCAGGTCCTTCTGGTGCACGAGATCAAAGTTGTGCAGGGTCGCCAGCTTCACCATGGCGCCGCCTATCTCGACGGGCTCCAGGACCGCATACGGGTTGAGAGCCCCCGTGCGACCCACATTGACGTTTATCGAGCGTAAGAGCGTTACCGCGATATCAGGGGCGAACTTTCTCGCGATGGCCCACCGGGGCTCGCGACCACCGACGACACCCAACTCGGCTTGGAGGGCGAGGTTGTCGATCTTGATCACGCCGCCGTCGATCCCAAAGTTGAGCGTTCCGCGCACGGCGTGTTCGACTTCCGCGGCCCACGCCGTGGCCTCGGCGAGCGTCGGACAGCGCCGGCGGTGCGGAGCGACGGGGAAGCCCCATTCGGTGAGGAGATCGAGCAGGGCCCACTGCGTGTCAGGCGCCACGTCGCCGACCGCGGAGTAAGCGAAGAAGTGTAGGGGCCGATTGGCGGTGACGGCGGGGTCGAGCTGGCGGAGGGCGCCGGCCGCCGAGTTGCGGGGGTTGGCGAAGACCGGCTCACCGGCCGCGGCGCGGGCTTCGTTCATGCGCTCGAACTTGTCGAACGGCATGTAGATCTCGCCGCGGACCTCGATGACGCGTGGCGGGCGCTTGGCGCGGAGGCGGAGGGGGACGTCGCGGATGGTGCGGATGTTTGGCGTCACGTCTTCGCCGATGGTGCCGTTGCCGCGGGTCGCGCCGGTCACCAGGATGCCGTCTTTGTACGTGAGACTGACCGCGGCGCCGTCGATCTTGAGCTCGGCGGTGTAGCCGCTCGCCCGAACCTCGTCGCCGGCCAGGCGGATCAAGCGTTCTTCCCATTCGGCGAGGGAGGCGTCGTCGAAGGCGTTGCCGAGTGAGAGCATCGGCACGAGGTGCTGGTGCTTGGGGAGCTCGCTCTGGGGTGGGGCACCCACTCGCTGTGTTGGCGAGTCCTGTGTGCGCAGCTCCGGGTGCTCGCGTTCGATCGCCTGTAGCTCGGAGAACAGGCGGTCGTATTCGGCGTCACTCAACGATGGGTTGTCGAGGACGTAGTACTCGTGCGAGGCGCGTTCCAGGGACTCACGCAGCTCGGCTGCGCGAGTGGCGAAACGAGTCACCGGCCCGAGGCCTCCTCGGCCAGGACTTGCATCGCGACAGAGACCAGGCGTTCGAGCTCGGCGTCGGAGTCCTTGGGGAGGAGCGACTCGGCCCAGACGTGGTCCTCGCTCTTGCTGTAGCGGTCGAGGAGGCGTTTCAGAAAGGCCAGCAGGGCCACGCGCTGCATCTCGGTCTGTTGCTGCGCGCTCGAGGAGTCCTGACTGGACCGGACCATGGCCTCGAACCGATGGGCATTGCGGAGCGCCTTGGCGGTGAGCGAGGCGACGACGGTACAGAACCGGACGTCGCTCTCGGAGAACGGGACGGCGTCGCGCTCGGTGCGCAGGAAGATCGCGCCAATGACCGTGCCTCTCCAGCGAATCGGGGCCACGACGATGGCCTGGACGTTCCGCATGTCGAGCGTCGACTTGACGGCGCTCAACATCGGTTCGTTGCTGGCGTCGGCAATGAACACGGTGTCGCCGGACTCGAAGGCGCGCTTGAGCTCCGGGTACCTGGCGAGATCGACGACCATGTTGCGGATACTCGGGTCCTCGTAGCTGGCGACGAGGCGGACTTCCGCGGACTCCCCGGCGAGGAAGATCGAGCTGCGATCGAGTCCAAACGTCTCGCCCAGCTTGCGGGCGATGATCTGGAGGATGTCGGAGAAATGGAAGGTGGCGGAAATTTCCTGGAGGATATCGACGACCGCCACCAGGTGATCACGCTCGCGCTGCAGCTCCTCGATTCTGGTCTGGAGCGTGCGCAGATCCGGGGAGCTGCCCGTCGTCGTGAGCTGTTCGTCGCTCGTCTCCATCGTCCGCCTGGTGCCCGGGGGTCTTCGCGTGGAGCGCGAACTCGTCAGAGTCGAAGCGGACTACGCGATTGCGGCCTGTCTCTTTGGCGACGTACAACGCGTCATCCGCCGCGCGCACCAGCGCGTCGACGTGGCCGATCCGCGGATGGGGCCAGCTCGCGACGCCGCAACTGATTGTGCGCTGCACGTTTCCGCCGTCGAACGCAAATGTACGTTGGGCGACCGCGTTGCGCACCCGGTCGGCGAAGCGGACGGCTGCCTCGGCGCTGGCCCCCGGCAGGATCAGCATGAACTCCTCGCCGCCATAGCGGCCGACCCGGTCGATCTCGCGCGCTTCGGCCTTGAGGAGCTGGGCCAACTGCCGGAGCACGGCGTCGCCGGCCTGGTGGCCATGGTTGTCGTTCACACTCTTGAAGAGGTCCAGGTCGCACATCACGCAGGCCACCGGCTCGTGCATGCGTTTGGCGTGCTCGAAGGCTTCGCGGAGCCGTTCCTCGAGATAGCGCCGGTTGTCGATCTCGGTCAGGGAGTCGGTTTGCGAGATGCGGAGGATCTCGCGCGACTGGCGCTCGACTTCTTCCTGGAGGGACTTGATGCGCAGCCAGGAGCGGAGCCGGGCCTCGAGCTCGGCGAAGTTGATCGGCTTGGTGATATAGTCATCGGCGCCGGCATCCAAGCCCTCGACCTTGCTCTCGGTCGAATCGAGCGCGGTCTGCATGATGATCGGCATGAATGGCAGGGACTTGTCAGCCTTGATCCGCCGGGCGACCTCGATGCCGTCAAGCTTGGGGAGCATGACGTCAAGGAGGATCACATCGGGCGTCGTATCCGGGGCGAGCGGACCGCCCAACGCGCCGGCCGCGCGGAGCGCTTCCTCGCCATCGCGCGCGATGATCGTTTTGTAGCCGCGCGCCTCCAGGCGGTCGCGGAGCAGATCGACGTTGTCCGGGTGGTCATCAACGATGAGAATCGACTTCCGCACCTCATCCTCCGTCCGTGCGACCCAGGAACCGCTGCACCTCGGCGACCACGGCGCGTGGCTCGCAGGGTTTGGCCAGATAGCCGTCGCAGCCGACTTCCATCGCTTTCTCACGATCGGAGGCCAGGGCGTGGGCAGTCAACGCAATGATCGGAATACGATGGGTCTCGGGGTCGTGTTTGAGCACCTGCGTCGCTTCCCAGCCATCGATGATGGGGATCGAGATGTCCATCAGGATGAGATCCGGTTTCTCGGCGCGTGCCTTGGCGATTCCCTCCTCGCCGTTCAGGGCCTCCATGACCCGGTAGCCAAAGTGACGCAGAATCGTGGAATACACGATTCGGTTGTCCTCGTTGTCCTCGACTAGTAGAACCGTCTTGCCGTTGGTGGCGCTCATGTACCGTCGCTGCCTGGAAGATGTTGTGGTTCAAGCACCTACAACAACGTGTGGGCGTACGGGCGCACCGGCCCCGCGGCCATGACTGGGTCACGTCCAGCCGAGGTCAGCTTCGAGTGAAGCAAGATTCTTACCATCCGTTGGGGGGTGGTGCGGCTGGTGCTGGCGTGGGTCAAGCGATAGATCTTGGCCAATGCTGCCATTGCGGCTCATCGAGCGCAAGCGAGACAGTGGCCGCATCGAGCCGGCCGAATGGCGTGAGTGCATCAACGCCTACGTCGCGGGCGACGTGCCCGACTACCAGATGGCCGCGTTGCTCATGGCGGTTTTTCTCAACGGACTGGACGCCGGTGAGACTGCCGCGCTCATGGAGGCGATGCTAGCGAGCGGGTCGACGCTGCCGGCGACGGCCGACGGCAAGATGCGTGTGGACAAGCATTCGACGGGCGGGGTCGGGGATAAAGTCTCGCTCGTGCTGGCGCCGTTGGTGGCGTCGCTCGGGGTGGCTGTGCCCATGATGTCGGGGCGGGGGCTCGGGCACACGGGGGGGACGCTCGACAAGCTCGAGGCGATTCCGGG
>DATMNB010000200.1:0-9863 GCA_035569435.1 Gemmatimonadaceae bacterium | reverse complement strand
CGCCCCGGCCGCCGACATGACGCCGAGCACCAGAAACGCCGCCAACAGCGTATCCACACGCGTGAGCGCCACCCGCCGCACCGCTCCAAGCACAATCGCCCCGGCGATCGCGGCCGTCGCCAGCAGCGCCAGCTCCTTCGGCACAAAGTACCGATCGAGATCGAACGCCTTGTACGGCGCCGCCACGAGCACCGTGGCCACGGCGCCGGCCTGCATGACACGAAGCGCCGTCCGGAGCGCATTGGTGTTTGAGTCTGACACGGCCGGTAGTCTACTCGCGTACCCACGGGCCATGAACAGCCCGCTATTTTACAGCGTCGGATCTCATCGTCGAACCACCATGCCGTCGCCAGCAGTCCCCACAGCCCCCCCGCTCACTCTCCGCCTGCGCCGCTACTTCTCGGCTCGGCGACTTGGCCATATCGCCCTCTGGGGCCTCGCCCTCCTCGGCACCCGCGAAGCACTCGGCTACGTGATGTTCCTGGCGCACCAATCACCCAACGGCATCCCACCCGCCGTGGCAGCGCACCTGGCCGACGAGCTCCGGACCTCCGGCGAACAGGCTGTCTACACCGTGCCGGTCTCCCGCAAAGTCTGGTGGAGCCCCCGCGCCACGCCGGGCGTCCTCGTCGCCACAAACCGCCGCCTCATCTACGTCGGTCTCGTCCCCACCCTCGCCCCACCGCCCCCAACGTCCGGCGAGGTCCCACCGACCGAGCTCTACAGCTACTGGCTCGACTCGGCGACAGTCACCGGCGGCCGCTCGCTGCTCACAGGCCTGCCGAGCGTGACCCTCCGCGCCAGTGGCTTGAGACAGCACTTCGCCGTCGCGCCGCGCGACAGGCTCCGCGCCGAGGGCTTGGTGACCGCCGTGACCCGCTGGCAAACCGCCCAGCGCGCCGCGGTCGCCCGCACGCTTCGCATGCAGGAAGAAGCCGCCGAGTTGGCCCGCGCTCCCAAGTACTACCGGGTGAAACGCGGTGACGCGTTGGCAGGCATCGCCACCCAGTATCACGTCTCGATCGACTCGCTCCAGCGGTGGAACGCGTTGCCCACCACGCGCATCCGCGCTGGTGACTCTCTCCTCGTCAAACCCGGCACGTAACGCGAACACAGCGAGCCCTGGCGTTCCCCGGGGCTCGGGCCCACGTTAGGCGTCACCTCGAACCGGGCCCGCCATGACCGTCGCGATCGTCGCCGCCTTGCTGCTCGCCACACCACCACGGGACACGGTCCCCGCCCCGGCGCTCCCACCGTCCCCGGTCACCCGCCTGATCGTCGAGCCAAGCGCCCGAACGATCACGGCCGGCGACTCCCTGACCCTGGTGGCCCACGCCCTCGACGCGTCCGGCGCCCCAGTGTCCTCGGCGACGATCCACTTCGCCATGCACGGTGGCGAGGGCGAAGGCCACGTCTCCGACAGCGGCAAGGTCGTCGCCAGCTCGGTCGGCAAGCTCCCGATCAACGTCGTGGCCATCGTCCCCGGCACGAAACCCTTCATCCAACCGATCGAATACCACGTCGTCCCCGCCAAGGCCTCCCGCGTCGAGATCCGGAGCCGCGTCAACACGCTGTTCACCGGCCAGCAACTTCGCCTCGAGGCCATCGCCTTCTCACCGGCGAACGACCGCGCCCGCGAGCCGCTCCGATGGACGAGCAGCGCCTCGTCGATTGTCCGCGTCACGGATGACGGCTTCGCCACCGCCACCGGCGCCGGCACCGCGACACTGACCGTCGCCGCCGGCACCGGCGCCGGCGTTCCCAAGGCCACGATCCCGGTCCGCGTCGTCGGCGGCACGATCGGCGCCGTGAGCGTGACGCCGTCCAACACCACGGTCCGCCAGGGCGATGTCGTCCACTTCACCGCCAAAGCCACCGACGGCACCGGCCACGCCATCTCCGGCCTCACGCCGACCTGGGTCTTCTCCCCCGGCAACGGCCAGATCGATCAGGATGGCAGCTTCGTCGCCTACAACCCAGGCGACTACGTGATCACGGCGTCGTTTGGCCGCGCGACGGCGAGCACCATCATCCACGCCGAGCCCCGTGACGTGCGCCGCGCCGTCACGGTCGTCTCGCGCGTGCCGCGCACCGCGTTCCCGACGTCGGAAGTCTGGATCCACCCCAACGGCAAGGTGGCCTACCTCGGCACCCACGGCGGTGGCGACCGCCTCTACGCGATCGACATCAGCGACCCGTCGCACCCCGTGATCGTCGACTCGATCCAGGCCAACACGCGCCTGGTCAACGACATGATGACCACGCCCGACGGCAAGTACATGGTATTCACGCGCGAGGGCGCGGCCGACCGCAAGAACGGCATCGTCATCGCCTCGACCGAGGACCCGCTCCACCCCAAGAAGATCGCTGAGTTCACCGACGGGGTGACGGCCGGCGTGCACTCGTCGTACGTGTACCGGCAGGAGAAGTACGGCACGCACGCCTATATCACCAACGACGGCACCGGCGCGATCGACATCATTGATATCACCGACCCGTACCACCCCAAGCAGGTCGGTGAGTTTCGCACCAACCGGCCGGACGCAGCGCGCTACGTCCACGACATCGACGTCCGCGACGGGTTGCTCTACGCGAGCTACTGGAACGATGGGCTCGTGATTCTCGACATCGGTAACGGAATGAAGGGCGGGAGCCCGTCGCACCCCGTCATGGTGTCGCAGTTCAAGTACGACCTCGACTCGCTGTATCGTGACGACGAAGCCGTGACGGGACCCGGGTTCACGCGCGGCACGCATACGGCGTGGCGGCACGGACCGTACGTGTTCATCTCCGACGAGGTCTATCGCAATGGCCCCATCACGGGCGCCAAGGATGCCTCGGCGGATCGCATGTACGGCACGCTGCAGGTCGTCGACGTGCGTGACATCGAGCACCCGCGGTCGGTGGCGTGGTACACGCCCGAGATGGGCGGCGTGCACAACGTGTGGGTCGTGGCGGATACGCTCTACTTGGGGGCGTACGACGCCGGGTTCCACGTGTTCGACATCTCCGGAGAGCTCAAGGGCGACCTGCGCGCCCAGGGGCGCGAGATCGCATCGCTCAACACGGCCGACATGGACGGCAAGACCGCCAACTCGGCTTTTGACTGGGGCGTCGTCGTGAATCCCGCCGACGGGTTGGCGTACGTGAACGACTTCAATAATGGCCTATGGGTGATCCGCATCGAGCCCAAGCCGCCGGCCGTGCAATGAGGTGGTGGCTCGCGCTGGTGCTCGCGCTGTTGTTCTCGGTCCGGCCGGTCGCGGCGCAGTCGACGTATTACACGTACGTGGGCGCCGAAGGGAACGACCAGATCGCCCTCGTGCGCTTTGGCCCCGACGGCGCGAAGGTCGACCATCTGCGCACGGTCGGAAGCAACCCGTCCGAGTTGGTCGGGCCGCACGGGCTCGTCGTCTCGCCTGATGGGCGGTACTACTACGTGTCGACCGCGCACGGGACGCCGGCGGGGGCGCTCTGGAAGTTCACCACGGCCGGCGACTCCCTCGTCGGTCGCGTCGAGCTCGGGCTCTTTCCGGCCACGGCGACGATCTCCAAGGATGGCGCCTACGTCTGGGTTGTGAACTTCAACCTGTACGGCGACATGGTGCCGTCGTCGGTATCGGTCGTCTACACCGACGGCATGGTCGAAGTGGCGCGCATCCCGACGTGCACCATGCCCCACGGCTCACGGCTCAACGCGGCCGGCACCAGACACTACTCGGCGTGCATGATGGATGACCTGCTCGTCGAGATCGACGCGCAGAAGATGCAGGTCGCGCGCTACTTCTCAGTAGCCAAGGGGAACGAGCACCCGGTCGACGCGCCCATGCACGGTATGAAGATGGCCGTCTCGTGCTCGCCAACGTGGGCCCAGCCCTCGCCCGACGGCACCAAAGTCTGGGTGGCCTGCAACAAATCCAACGACATCGTCGAGATCGATGTCCCGACCTGGCGCATGACCCGCCGGTTCTCGGCAGGCGAGGGCATCTACAACCTCGCCGTCACCCACGACGGCCGTCTCCTGGTCGGCACCAACAAACGCGGCCAGTCGCTCTCGATCATCGACCTCGCCACGGGCACGGAGCTCGCCAAAGTCCCGACCACCCGCAAGGTGGCGAGCGGCGTCGTCGTCTCCCCCGACGACCGTTACGCCTTCGTCTCGATCGAAGGCATCGGCTCCCAGCCCGGCACCGTCGACATCATTGATTTGATCGCGCGCCAGAAAGTCGCCTCGGTCGACGTCGGCCCCCAGGCCGGCGGCATCGATATGTGGCGCATGGGTCGCTAACGTGCCCGCGTACGGCGATTACCAGAACGAGATCTATCTCGCCGGCCTCATGCGCGGCGTCCGTCCCAAGCTGCCCGTTGATTTCAAGACGCTCGAGCAACAAGCGTCAGCGGCGATGCCAGAGGACGTGCTCTCGTACGTGCGGGGCGGCTGCGGCAACGAGCGCACCCAGGATGTGAACGTCTCGGCGTTCGACCACTGGGGCCTGGTGCCACGCATGATGGTCGATGCCTCGCAACGTGACCTGTCGGTCAATCTGTTAGGAATGAAGCTCCCCACGCCGCTCTTCATGTGCCCGATCGGCGTGATCGGCATGTGCGCCCCGGATAGCCACGGCGACCTCGCCACCGCCCGCGCCGCCGCGGCGACGGGTGTCCCGATGGTCGCCTCGACATTGTCCAACGATCCACTCGAGGCAGTGGCCAAGGAGCTCGGCAACACCCCCGGCATCTTCCAACTCTACACACCCAAGCTCACCGCCGTCACCGAGAGTCTCGTCCACCGCGCCGAAGCCTCCGGCTTCAAGGCGATCGTCGTCACCCTCGACACCTGGCTCACCGGCTGGCGCCCGCGCGACCTCAACACCGCCAACTTCCCACAACTCCGCGGCCACGCGCTGGCCAACTATTTCTCCGACCCCGCCTTCCGCGCCTCACTCGCCAAGCCCCCCGAGCAGGACGGCGCGGCCGCCGTCATGCAGTGGGCCTCGATCTTCGGCAAGCCGCTCGCCTGGTCCGACCTCCCCTGGCTCCGCTCCCTGACCAAGCTGCCATTGGTCTTGAAGGGCATCTGCCACCCCGACGACGCCCGCCGCGCCATCGACGGTGGCGTCGACGCGATTTATTGCTCCAACCACGGCGGCCGCCAAGCCAACGGCGGCCTCGCCGCGATCGACATGCTCCCCGCCGTCGTCGCAGCCTCGGGCACCACCCCAGTGCTGTTCGACTCGGGGATCCGCTCCGGCACCGACATGATCAAGGCTCTCGCCCTGGGCGCCACGGCAGTCGGCGTCGGCCGCCCCTACGCCTACGGCCTCGCCCTCGACGGCGTCGCCGGCATCGTGCATGTGTTGCGGTGCCTACTCGCCGAGGCCGATCTACTCATGGCGGTCGATGGCTATCCCACGCTCGCCGACTTGCGCGCAGCGGGGTTGGTGCGGGTATAGCGCGGCCAGGCGTGGGTAGTCCGGAGTTCTCATAGGAACCCGGGACTTTGAATCCGGATTGGACAGGGCGATAATCCGGATCAGACGCTACCTCAGCGTCGGGGCCGCGCGTGAGCCGCGCCAGGAGATCCCGCCATTGCGCCGCGGCGTTTACCGGCAGCGGATCACCATACGTTGTCATGGCCAGACGGACCGGTGTAATCGGCCTGACAGGTGGCGGACCTATGGTTCCCCCACATGCGAACGATCCTGACGCCAATCTCGGGCCTCGTCGTCTTGACGATCGCCTGCTCAGCGAGCCCAAAGTCGACCTCCGATGCGGCACCAGCGGCACCCGCCGCCCCGCCGGCGACCGCGCCCGCGCCCGCGCCGACGAATTACCACCTGCTCAACCGCATCTCGCTCGGCAAAGCCGACGGGTGGGACTACCTGACGATCGACCCGGCCACACGCCGGCTCTACATCTCGCACGAACACGATGTCCTCGTCGTCGACGCCGACAGCGGCCGCATCGTCGGCACCATCCACAAGACCGCCGGCGTCCACGGCATCGCCCTCGCGCCCGAGCTCGGCCGCGGCTTCATTAGCGACGGCGACGCCAACACCGTCACGATCTTCGAGCCGGCGACCCTCAAAGTCATCGGCACGACCAAGGTGACCGGCCACGATCCCGACGCGATCGTCTACGACTCCGTCACCCGCCGCGTCTTCACGATGAACGGCAAGGGCAACAACACCACCGCGATCGACGCCACGACCGGCGCCGTCGTCGGCACCATCCCACTCGGTGGCGCTCCCGAGTTTGCCGTGGCCGACGGCCGCGGTCGCATCTACGTCAACATCGAGAGCACGAGCGAGCTGGTCGCCTTCGATGCCCACACGCTAGCCCCGGTCGGCCGCTGGCCGCTCGCGCCGTGCGCGACACCGTCCGGCCTGGCCATCGACCGTGCCACCCGCCGGCTCTTCGTCGGTTGCCGGAGCCACGTCATGGCCATCGTCGACGCCGACAGCGGCAAAGTGCTCACAACGTTCCCGATCGGCGACCACGTCGATGCCGATGCCTTCGACCCCGCCACCGGCCTCGCCTTCGCATCGACCGGCGAGGGCACCCTCGCGATCGTCCATGAGGACGACGCCAACACGTTCCACGCCGCGCAAACTGTCCCCACCAAGCCGAGAGCCAAGACAATGGCCCTCGACCTGTCGACACATCGCGTCTACACCGTCACCCAGGACGGCGCGGACTTCGTGTTGCTAGTGTACGCCCCCTAGCGCCGCCGACAAGCCGAGGGCCCATACCACGGCCCTCGGCTTGGCGACGCACTGTGTTGTATCTCGAGTTCTAGTGTCAGATCCTTTATGTGGGGTGTCTCAACGGACGACCCCACACAGGATCTGTCACCTGGTGACTCAGCGCACAGCGGACTCCGCGCCCACCGCCACACTCCCTAACCGCCCAACCCCGCTCTCCGCCAGCCACAGCCGCCCACGCGTTGAATCGGTCTCCATGTTTCTCACGACCGACCCCCGCGTGGGGATACCCACGGTCTCCGCGTGCCCCGACCGCGCATCAAAGGCGACGAGCTGTCCCGTCCCGCTCTCATCGTACCAAATCCGCCCGTCCGGCGCGATGGCGATGCCGTAGGGGCCTGAGCCGGCGCCGCCCGGCGATGGATACTCGCGATCGGTTTTCGCAGCTGGATCGTACATCCCGAGATGCCCCTTCGCATAGTCGGTGTACCAGACCCGCCCCGTCGCATCGACGACGATCCGCCTGGGCCGCGCCTCCTTGTCCGTGAGCGCCACGAGCTTGTACGACCCATCCCGCCGGTCGACGCGCGCCAACTGATTCGTGCCAAAGAGCGCAATCCAGAGTGCGCCATCCGGCGCCTCAGCGATGCCGTACGGCAACGCATGCCGCACCGAGAGCGACACCACCTTGACCGCCGCCGTCACCGGATCGAGCGACCCATAGAGATTCGCCTGCTGCACCGTGAACCAGATGGTCCCGTCGACCATGATCAGCGTATGCGGATCCTTGGCCGCTGCCGGCAACGCATACTCACGGATCTGCCCCGTCGCCGGATCGAGCCGCCCGATCCTCCCGACGGTATTGGCGGTGTACCACACGCGCCCGTCCGGCGCGACGGTGATCCCATGCGGCCCCGACTTGGGCGTCGGCGTGGGATAGTCGGTCACCTTCCCCGTGGCGGGATCCAGATGCCCGATATAGCTGTTGGCCTGGTCGGTGTACCAGACCGTCCCGTCCCGCGCGACGGCCGGATCGTGCGGAAACGCATTGGGCCGCGGCAGCGGGTACTCGGTCACCGTGAACGTGCGAGCCAGTGCCGCGACGACGATCAATCGCCAAAACGACATGTGACTGCCCCCGATTATGCCCCTGTCAGAAGCATAATCACCCGCACCGCCAGTTCGAGGGGCCACACGATCGTGGCCCCTCGAACCGATCTACGGTCTACTGCCCGTGCTTTCGCGCCTTGAGGACGCTGCTGTTGGACATCCCCGGCGGCCGCGTCACGTGCAACGGCGCAGGTACCTCGGTGCCAACCGTGAGAGTGTACGCCGTCGATGCGGCCTGGTACGCGGCAGTGCCGACCATCATGGTATACACGCCGGAATCGCCTGCGGTGAAGGTGATCGTCGTATCGGTCGTCATGCTCCTCTTGCCTGTCCAGGACGAGTGCCATAAGTACCCATATGGGTCGTAGCCTGGACCGCCGAGGTCGAACGCCAGCGCGGCACCGGGAACGCCGAAGGTGATCGTCCGCGTTCCCCCTGAATCAAAGTGGATCGCGTACAGGTGCACGTACGAGCTGTCAAGGTAGTTGAAATCGCCCTGCGGCACGGTGCAATCGCCCGAAGCGAGATTATCCGAGTGGGTGACGGAATTCGTGATCGTGGGGACCGGCACCTTGCACGACTGCGCCCGCAGCGTGAACGTGCCCGTGTCGGCCGGGTTATTGTTGTCATCAGCCCCGACGCGTACAGAGTACGCCGTCGTCGACGTCGCCACGAACGCAAGTGTGGATTGGCGCACACCGCCGTAGTCGGCTTCGGCGAGCGTCACCTTCGCCGCGGTGGTTCCCCCAATCAGCTGGACGTGATTGTTCCAGGTCGCGATCTCGGAGATCAGATAGCCTTTGCCGGCCCGTACACCAAAGTTGTACGACACATTGCTCGTGGGCGGCGCTGCCGAGTCCCAGAACAAGGGATACAGGCATGACGACGCTGTGTTGCTCACATCACCCGTCACGGTCGTGCCGACCGTTAGCGTGCCAACTACGCAGGTGGCATCCGCTCCGACTGGCGGCTTGGGGCTGGTGGCGCTGTCACTGCCGCACGCAGCCGCCACGAGCGCCACGCCGACTATCGAAACGACTCCGAACGTCGATTTCAACTATATGTCCTCTGGTTGAGTGTACCCAGAGGACGCCACTACGCAGCCGTGGTCACCCCGTGGTCACCCCAACCCCGTGGGCAGCATGATGACAGTGCTGCCGTCCTTGTCCTCCACCGACCCCCCAATCGCCGTAATAAGCCGCCGCGCCAACGCCGCGTCGGCCTCCCCGGCCGGCGGCGCCCCCGCGCCGGCGTGCTTTACGTCGATCCGCACCGCATGCCCGTCCGGCACCGCCGTAATCGTTACCGACGCCCCCGGCGGCAACGCCCGCAGCCGCTCATTGAGTAACAACCCGCATGCCTGCTGCAACCGCGACCGATCCCCACTCACCCGCGGCAACGCCGGCGCGATGTCCGCCCGCACCTCGACCCCGCCCTCCTGCCCGAGACTATTGAGACTCGGCAAGAGCGATGCGATGAGATCCCCGGCACGCACCGCATCGTGCCGCAACGGAATCGCCCCCCGATCGAGATCGGCAATCTCTCGCAACCGCCGGAGCCGCTGATCTGACGTCTCCACCGCCTTCTGCGCCGCGCCCAGCATCTCCTCCTGGTTCTCGTTCAGATCCCCAAAGTGATTGTCGAGCAGGATATACAACGGCAACCGCGCCTCATCGAGCTGCTTCATGGCCTCCGACGTCGCGTCCGATAACAACGCCGCATACTCCCCCATCCGCCGCTCGGCGTTCTCGGCACGCGTCGCCCCATCGGCCTTGGCCTGCGCCAACGCCTGCGTCAGCCCCTGCACCTGCGACTCGATCCGGTCCAGCTCGTCCTCGGCGTCCGTCGCAATCGCCCGCCCAGTCACCGCGTCCGCCAACCCGCGCAACCCGAGCGCCCGCGGCGGATGATCGTCCGCGCCACCAGCCAACCGCAAAATCCGCCGCGCCACGTACCGCGTGTTCATCCACGTGATCACCAACGACGCCACCGATGCGATGACGCCAATGAGCACGAGGATGTGCGGCGCCTGCCGATCATATTGTCCCC
>DATMNB010000199.1:0-3784 GCA_035569435.1 Gemmatimonadaceae bacterium | reverse complement strand
AGCCGCCGACGACGAACTCCTGCCGGTGTTCGATCTTGAGCTTCTGCCAGGCTTGTGTGCGGATGCCAGGGCGGTAGGGCGCATCGGTGCGTTTGGCCATGATGCCTTCCCAGCCCTGGGCGCGGGCGCGCTCGAGCATGGCGGCGCCATCGCTCTCGCTGTCGCTCAACCGGAGCCCACCGGCCTTGGGGTGGTCGACGCGTCGGACGAGGACGGCGCGGCGCGCTGACCACGGCTCGTCGGTCAGCACCTCCGTACCGTCGACGAGGAGATCAAAGACGACGAGCGTGGTCGGCTCATTCTGCTCGAGCGTTTTGATCTCAATGGGGTTCTGGACGTGAATGCGGTCCTGGAGCTTCTGGAATCGCCCGACCGAGCCATCGACGACG
Organism: Gemmatimonadaceae bacterium; assembly: GCA_035569435.1. Lineage (GTDB taxonomy): Bacteria > Gemmatimonadota > Gemmatimonadetes > Gemmatimonadales > Gemmatimonadaceae > DASRDS01. The sequence goes on along the minus strand of DATMNB010000199.1, from coordinate 3,395 downwards.
GCGACGATCTCCCCGTCGAGCACGAGCGGTCCGCGGCGTCGCTTGGCCAGGTCTTTGAGGGCGGCGGTGATCTCGGGGAACTGGGCCGCCTTGTCTTTCCCGTTGCGCGTCATGAGGGCCACGCTCGTCGGCGTGGCGTAAGCAATGACGCGGACGCCATCGTACTTGGGCTCAAACGTCCAGCCTGAGCCGGTCGGGAGACGATCGCCGACCGTCGCCAGCATGGGCGCGATGGCTGTGGCGTTTGCCGGGCGCGGGGGCGCATCGGCGGCGGCGATCTGGTCCATCGTGCGTCCGGTCGTGGCGGATGTCAGGACTGTGGCAACGGGATCGTTCCCGGGATCGGCGTACTGGTCGCGGTGCTTGATGAGGAGCCATTGCGGCTTCTCGTCCGATCCGCGCTTGGTGCGGACCAGCGCGAACGAGCCGTGGAGCCGTTTGCCATGGAACGTGAACGCGAGCTTCCCAGCCGCGAGTCCCTCGCGCACGGCGGCTTCGTCGCCTTCAGGGCCGGCCTCGTCGGCGGTGTACGTGCCGCGATCCCAGATCATGACGGTGCCGCCGCCATACTGGCCCTTGGGGATTGTGCCCTCGAACTGGTTGTACTCCATTGGGTGATCCTCGACCTGCATGGCGAGGCGTTTCACCGATGGGTCGAGGCTCGGGCCTTTGGGGACGGCCCAGCTTTTCATGACGCCGCCTTCCTCCAGCCGCAAGTCGAAATGCAGGTTGGTGGCGTCGTGTTTCTGGATGACGAATTCCAGGGGCTTTGACGACGCAGCCCGCTGCGCGGCGCCGGCGGGCTCCGCGGTCTTCTTGAAGTCGCGCTTGTGTCGATACTCTTCGAGCGGCCGCGGCGCGCGAGGCATACGGAATATGATACATTAGGGCCTCCCTGGATGCCGGCTCGGCCGTCAAATTGGGGGCATGTCGCACAGTGACTTTTCGGAACACTTCGCGGCCCACCAGCAAGTGGTGCGGCAGAGCGTGATCGAGCTGCAGGACGTGGCCGACACGGTGGCGGCGGTGCTGGTCAGCGCGTTGCGCGCGGGCGGCAAGGTGATCGCCTTTGGCAATGGTGGGAGCGCGACGCAAGCGAGCCACCTGGCCGGGGAGCTCATCGGGCGGTTCGCGGCGACGCGACGGCCGCTGCCGGCGGTGGCGCTGGTCGGCGATCCGGGGTCGGTGACCTGCATCGCCAACGATTTTGGCTATGGCGCCCTGTTCGAGCGCCAGGTCGAGGGGCTGGCGCGGCCCGGCGATGTCGTGGTGGGGCTGACCACCAGCGGCAAGTCGGAGAACGTGCGCCGGGGGCTCCAGGCGGCGAATCGTCTCGGGGCCATCTCGGTAGCGCTGACCGGCGCCGCAGGGCTCGTTGATGCGACGGCGGACCACGTGTTACGGGTGCCGAGCGGGAATACGGCGAACATCCAGGAGGTGCACCTCATGCTCCTCCATGCGTGGTGTGTCGCCGTTGATGCGGCCTTTACGTAACATTCGTTGACGGCTGGGCGGCCATGTAGTATCTAGGCCGCCCATGCGCCTTCCGATCTCAGCGGCACTTGTCCTCAGCGCCGCGACCGCGGGCGCGCAGATCACGACCGGGCAGGTGCTCGGCACCGTCGCCGCCGACTCGGTGGCCCGGGCGTCGGTGGCCAGTCTCTCGCAGATGCTCACGGCCCGGATTCCCGGTGTCCAGACCTTCACGCGCGATGGGCAGGTGGGCGTGGGGTCGGTGGCGTACGTGCGCGGGCTGTCGGGGGATCCGGCGTTCAGTGAGCCGTTGCTCTACATCGACGGCGTGCGTGTCGATGGACGGGCGTCCCAGCCCAACGCGGCTGGGGGTGGGCCAGGGGACCGCGCGGCTCGATGACATCGACCCGTCGAACATCGCCCGGGTGGACGTGATCACGGGGCCGACGGCGGCGGTGTACGGTCCGGGTGCGGCGAACGGCGTCATTCTGGTGACGACCACGCAATCGAACGGCGGACGGCCGCGGGTGGACCTGTCGGCCGAGGGTGGGCTGACGACGACGCCGCTGCGGGATGGGCAGAGTTACTACGCATGGGGCAGTGGCGCGCGGTGTTTGACGTACGTGCGGGCACAAGGCCTGTGCGCCGTCGACAGCATCACGCACTTCAACCCGTTGCTCGCCAACGGCTCGTCGGTTACGCGGACGGGGTATCTGCAGCGATACGTCGCGTCGGTCGGCGGTGGACTGGCGGGCGATGTGTTGCGGTACATGGTGACGGGCAACTACAGCGACGAGGCCGGGACGCTGTGGCTGCCGACTGCGGAGCAGCAATACTATCAGAACGAGTACCACGCCACGGTGCCGCCGGCCGTCGTCCGGCCTAATGCGATGGACGCCGCAGGCGTGCGGGGGACGATGGTCGGGACGTTTGGGTCGGTGGCGGACGTGACGGCGTCGCTGGGGCATCTCGGCAACCACCAGCGGTCCACCGACGACGGCAGGCTGCTGCAGGAGGCGGCGTTTACGCCTGGCTACCAGAATGGCGATGGGTGGGGCACGTCCCAGGTGCATCCGGCGGACATCTTCGCTGAGCGGGGCGGTGACAAGGTCGACCGGCTGACGGGCAGCCTCCACGGGGATTGGCGGCCGGTGTCGATGCTGCGGGTGTTCGCGACGGCTGGTGCGGACAACGTGGACGAGACGAAGTCGAGCTACTACGCCGCGCTCCCGAGCTCGAGTCCGTTTGTGTACACGTCCAAGGCGAATGATCGACAGCGGACGAATCAGGCCACGGTGAGTGGCGGATTGACGATCAGTGGCGCACTCGCGCCCGGCGTGTCGACGCAGGCGACGGTCGGTGGCGAGTGGCTTGGCGAGCACTACCTCCTGGACAACCGCGCGGTCGCGTTTGTGCCAGGCATCGGGAACATCGCGACCAGCACCGCGGACTTTCACGTCCGGTCGCAAACCACGAGCGGCTACGTCGAGGACGCGGTGACGATTGTTGATCGGGTGTTCGTCTCCGGCGGCGTGCGGGTCGACGATGTGCGGATTCATCCGCTGTTGGCGAACACCGCCGTCAATGGATTTGTGAACGCGGCGGTGGTGCCGCTGCCGACGGTTGCGCCGGCGCTGCGTCTGCATGGCGGATACAGCACGAGCAATCAAACGCCGACCGCCCAACAGGCGCTGGCGAACGTTTTCTATGTCTTGACATACACCGTCGGAGGAAGCTACCCGACGTTCGTGAGGTTCGGGCCGGGTCCCACGCGAGAGCAGGACGTCGAAGCCGGTGTCTCGGCCGGCGCGTGGCACGGGCGCCTCTCCGGCGACGTCACGGTGTACGACCGGCGAACGGCGCGGGCGCTCGTGCCATCCGAGTTTTTCGATGGGTACACCGACGTCCGGCTGGTCACGAAC
>DATMNB010000198.1:0-19343 GCA_035569435.1 Gemmatimonadaceae bacterium | reverse complement strand
CCCTCGTCCTCGCCGCCATACACCAGGTCGGCCGCGGGGATGCCGAGGTGCTGCAGGAACGACGAGTAGTCGGAGCCGGACCCAAGCGCGCCGATGCGTAGATCGGCGCGCGTCCGCGCGTCGGTGCGATCATGGGCCGAGCCAAAGCGAATCACCGCGGCCTGCTGCCGGTCCCAGACCGACCGCGACGTCTCGGGGTCGGTGATGTCACGGGCCACGCCGTTCAGAAACCGCTCCAGCACGTGCGACCCTTCGAGGCGCAGAAACCCGCGCGTGTTCGAGTCGGTGTTCAGGTAGGCCACCGCGTGCTGCCGCAGCTCGTCGGCGTGCGTTTCGACCCACTCGGTGGAGCCCAGGAGGCCCGGCTCCTCACCGTCCCACGCGCAATAGATAATCGTGCGCCGGGGAGCCCAGCCTTTGGCGACGAGCGCGCCCAATGCCCGTGCCTCCTCGAGCAGGGCCACCTGGCCGGAGATCGGATCCTCGGCACCGTTCACCCACGCGTCATGATGGTTGCCGCGAATGACCCACTCGTCCGGCGCCTGCTTGCCGGGGATACGCGCGATCACATCGTACAGCGTCTTGGTGTCCCAGTTGGACCGCACACGCAGGTGGACGCGGGCCGGGCCGGCCCCCAGGCGATAGGTGATGGGAAGCGCCCCCCGCCATGCTTGCGGGGCCACCGGCCCGCCGACCGCCGCGAGCAGCGGCTGGGCATCGCCGTAGGAGATCGGGAGCACGGGGATCTTGGTGAACGTCTTGACCTCACTCAAGGCCAGCCGGTGCGCCCCCGGGATCGACCCGATGCCCGGTGTGAGCGGATCGCCCGGGTTGACCGGCATGTCCATGACGCTGCCGCGCTGCACGCCGGTGTGCGGCCGGAACGGGCCAGTGGGAAACGTCTCGCCGGTGCCGTAGCCGTCATCGAAGGGGTCGGAGTAGATCAGGCAACCGACAGCGCCATGCTCGGCGGCGACCTTGGGCTTGACCCCGCGCCAGGAGTGCCCATACCGGGCGATGACGATCGCGCCCTTGACCGACACGCCGTGCTGCGCCAGCGTCTCGTAGTCCGCCGGCACGCCGTAGTTGACGTACACGAGCGGTGCCGTCACATCGCCGTCGATCGAGTAGGCGTTGTAGGTCGGGAGCTGCTCGGATTGCTGCGCCGAGGTCGCGTCGCCCGCCACTGCCGGCTCGCGCAGCGCCGCCGTGAACCGCGTCGGGGCGACGAGTTCGACGACACGCTCCCGCGGCGTGGGGAAGAGGACGTCGAACGTCTCGATGTGGGCGTCGAGCCCGTACGACTTGAACTGGGCGAGAATCCACTCGGCGTTGTCGTGATCGTACGCCGATCCCACGTGGTGGGGGCGCGCGCTCAGTCGGCGCATGGACTCGCGGAGCCGGGTCGCTTCCGGCATCGCCTGGAACTGGCGTTCCCAGTCGCGTTCCGCGTGCGACGCCGGGACCGAGTAGCCGGCCAGCACCGGCGGGTCGCCCGCCCGGGCGGCAATGAGCGGGAGTGATCCGATGGCAATGAGCGCGAGCGGACGGCGGATGGGCATGGGGACTCGGGGTTAGTACGTGACGATCAGGATCGGGGCGAGCGCGGCGTCGCCCGCACAGTCTACTCCACTACCGGTCTCAAAGTCCACATAGTCGCTCGCGCCGCTCGAGTTGCCGTCCTCACGCGAAAAGCGGAGTCGGAACTGCGAGTACGTGCCGTTGCCCGCGATATCGCTCTCGCGATCTCGGTCGAGGGCGTGAATTGGAATTGGCCGCCCTTGGCGGTCCCATACCACGTTTGGCCCATAAGTCAGTCCTATGGACGGGATAGAGCGAGGCCAGTGGGCCCGCTGACGCCGAAGACCGAGGCTTCCCGGGTCTCGCATCGGAGCCAGGCTCTCATGATGGTCCGTCTATCGCACTTTGTCCACGCCGCCAAGCAGGCCGCGCGGAAGGCCCTGCCAGGCGTGGCGCTCTGTTTCCTGCTCGCGGCCCTGGCCTGGCTCCTGGAGCGACTCGAGGCGCGAATCCTCGGCCGTCCATACGTCGAGGCGATCGTCCTCGCCATCATCGTGGGCGCGGTCGTGCGCACGGCCTGGACGCCCGGCGCCCGCTGGTCGGCCGGGATCGCGGTTAGCAGCAAGCTGCTCCTCGAGATCGCCGTGGTGCTCCTGGGCGTCCTGATCGATGCGGCCGTGATCATCAAGGCCGGCCCGGTGCTGCTGGCCGGCGTGGTGCTCGTCGTTGCCGTCGGCTTGACGACCGGCTACGCCATCAGTCGAGCGGCAGGGCTGCGCCACCGACTTGCCATTCTCATCGCCTGTGGCAACGCCATCTGCGGCAACTCGGCGATCGCTGCGGTCGCACCGGTGATCGGCGCGGACGGGTCGGACGTCGCGGCCTCGATCGCCTTCACCGCGGTGCTGGGCGTGGCCGCTGTGCTCGGGCTCCCCGTGCTCGGCCACGTGTTTCACCTCTCCGTGATGCAATACGGCGCGCTCGCCGGCCTGACCGTCTACGCCGTACCGCAGGTGTTGGCCGCAACGCTCTCGGTCAGCGCCACGAGCGCCCAGGTCGGGACGCTGGTCAAACTGGTGCGCGTATTGATGCTTGGGCCCGTGGTGCTGGGGCTTTCCCTGGCGCAGCGCCGTGATCGTCCCGCCCTCAGCCGGCTGGTGCCCTGGTTCATCATCGGTTTCGTGCTCGCTGCGGTGGCGCGGACGACGGGCGTCGTCCCGGCCTCCTTGACGGCCCCGATCCGGGACGTCGCCACCGCTCTGACCGTGCTCTCGATGGCAGCCCTGGGGCTGGCCGTCGATGTGCGGGCGCTGGCCCGCGTCGGTCACCGCGTGATCGCGGCCGTGTGCGGGTCGTTGGCCGTGATCGTGGTGGTCAGCGTGCTGCTCGTCCGCACGATGCGCTAGTGCGTATGCGCCTGGAGAATGAGAATCGGCGCGCGGGTGCTGTCACCAGTGCAGTGGCCTGATTCGGCGGTGCGGAAGTCCACGAAATCGCTCACGCCGTTGTTGTTCCCGGACGTGTTCTGGAATTGCACCCGGAACTGCGTAAACGCCGAGGAGTCGATCACGTCCGTCTCCACGGCGTTGGTGAGGCCGGCCCCGGTGTCATACTTGAACCCCATCGTGGTGTCGAGGGTCACGTTGCCGGTATTGCGGCGCCCGGAGCCCGTGCTCTGAAACTGTGCCGGCGGCGTCAGGGCATAGAGCCAGTTTACGACGATGGAGTCCCCCGTGGCAAACGGGGCGCCGCTGACGTTACACTCGTCGAACCGCAAGATCGCCGACGTCACCGTGTCGTGGGCGGCGACGAGTCCCTGGATGTTGAAGGTCACGATGCCACGCTCGGTCACCCCGGGACGCGTCGCATCGAGATCGCCGACCTCCAGCTCCGCGGGTCCGTTAAAGTTGCTGACGCCGAAGGTGTTGATCATCGTGCCGGTAAAGAGAGTGACCGCCCGCAGCGTGTCGGTGGTTGTTGGCCCCGCCGCCCCAGGCGCGGTGGAGCTGGTGCACCCTGCGACCGCCGCTAGCGTGGCGGCGACGACCACGATGATTGCTGACCACGGCATACGACGAACCACCATATAGTAACAAGGCTCCAGGGGAGGGGGGTCGCTGTTCAGTACAGCTCGATCAGGCAATCGTTGGCCCGTATACTCTGGGTAGCGCCGGGATGGCGAAAGCGGTAGACGCGAGGGACTTAAAATCCCTTGAGGGCAACCTCGTCCGGGTTCGAGTCCCGGTCCCGGCATGAATGTACGCGCAGGTGGCGCTTGGCGGCGCCGGCGGGCGAAACGGCGTTCTATGCGATCCGTACCTCAACGCAGCCGAGGATGGCGGTGCCCGTCACGCGCAGGAGGGGCGCTTCGGCTGGCGGTGCGCCGTCGGCGTAGCGTTTCACGTCGAAGACGCCGAGTAGGGGTTCGCCGTCGCACTCGACCCGTACACCTCGGGGAACCGTGATCTCGATGTTGCCCATCACGGCAACGACCCGAATGTCGTAGGTGCCGGGGCCGATCTGGGCCCGTGTCAGGTCGAGTTCGACGTTGCCGAGTGCCGCCGCGATGCGGAGCTGGCGCGGGAGGATCCAGTCGGCGCCACGCGAGACACTAGAAAAAAAGCCAACCAGGCCGCCGCGCGGCGGGACGACGACCGGCAGGGCCGTGGCTGGCGCGGTGGGGACCACGGGGATGCTCATGAGATCCGATACGCGCGCTCGGATGGTGCGGTTTCAGCCACCAGCGATGGCTCCGATGACGAGGAACGGTTCCGCCTCGGCCGCAACCGCGTCGGGAAGCGGGAGATCGGGCGGTTCATGCGACAGATCCTGCTCGCACGCAAAAAATCGGACAAAGGGGCGGCGCCGCAGCGTGACGTGGTCGCGAATCGTGCCCCGCAGCACGGGATAGCGCGCTTCGAGCGCGTCGAGCACGGTCCGCTGCGTCACCTGACCGTCGACATCGACCCGGACCTCGCCGTCGACGCGCGCCAACGTGCGCAGGTGTGGCGGCAACCCGATGCGGATCATGCGAATGTCTGCACCTCGACCGAGAGCACCGCCGGCAAGTCTCGGACGATCGGGTCCCAGCGGTCCCCACCGTCAGCCGAGACGTACACCTGCCCGCCGGTCGTGCCAAAGTAGATCCCACACGAGTCGAGTGAGTCGACCGCCATGGCGTCGCGCAGCACGTTCACGTAGCAGTCACGTTGTGGCAGACCGTTGGTGAGGGCTTCCCACTCATTGCCGCCGGTCCGGCTACGGTACACACGCAGCTTCCCATCGGGCGGGTAGTGCTCGGAGTCGCTCTTGATCGGCACGACGTAGACGGTCTCCGGCTCATGGGCGTGCACGTCGATGGCGAACCCGAAATCGGTCGGCAAATTCCCGCTGACCTCCCGCCATGAATCGCCGGCATCGTCGCTGCGCATGACGTCCCAATGCTTCTGCATGAACAGCACCGCTGGGCGCGACCGATGCATTGCCAGGCGATGGACGCAGTGGCCGACTTCGGCGTCCGGATTCGGAATGCTCCCGGACTTAAGCCCCCGGTTGATCGGCCGCCACGTCCGGCCGCCGTCGTCGGTGCGAAAGGCGCCTGCCGCCGAGATGGCGACGAAAATGCGCCGCGGGTCGGCGGGGTCGAGCAGGATCGTATGAAGGCACATGCCGCCCGCGCCGGGCTGCCAGTGGGGGCCAGAACCATGGCCGCGGAGCCCGGAGAGCTCCTCCCAGTTCTGTCCGCCGTCAGTGGAGCGGAACAATGCGGCGTCCTCGGCCCCCGCGTAGACCGCGTCGGGGTCGGTCAGCGACGGCTCCAGATGCCACACACGCTTGAACTCCCACGGGTGCGGTGTGCCGTCGTACCATTGGTGCGTGCCGGCGATACCGTCATACGTGAACTTGTTGCCGACTGGCTCCCACGTCTTTCCGCCATCGTCGGAGCGCTGAATCACCTGGCCAAACCAGCCGCTCGACTGGGACGCGTACAGGCGATCCGGGTTGGCGGGCGAGCCCTTCAGATGATAGATCTCCCAGCCGGCGAAGTGGGGGCCGCTGACCGCCCACTGACCGCGCTTGCCATCGGATGACAGAATGAAGGCGCCCTTCCGTGTGCCCACCAAGACTCGTACTCCGCTCACGGCTCGCTCCCTAGGCTGGCGTGGTATCCTCGGCCACTTTGTGGACGGTCATGATCAGGTCTGGGTGTCGGGATCGCCCGACCTTGACGGCGTCGCGCACCGCCGAGATGGCGCGTCGGGTAAAATCGTGCGAGGGTTCGTCGTCCCCTTCGACCTCGACGGTCATCACCAGCTGCACGCTCTTTCGCATTTCCAAAGGTAGAGCGGAAACTCAATGGCTGGTATGTTCGTTGTGTGCGTGTGCCCAGCGCGAATGGCCAAATCGCCGAGCCGGTGGGGCCGGTCATGGTGCCCGCTGAGTCCGTCCCAGATCGGCGGGGCGTGGTCGCGTGCATGGCGCACAGTGTCCGTGCCAGCCGCTGGGTGCTGCCACGCCTGTTCCGGGCGGTCGCCATCATGGGTGAGGTCACGGTTGATCTGACGCGCGTCCAGATCGGTCCCGGGGCCTCGGAGATCGAGGTCCTGGCGATCATGGGCCAGGTGAACATCATTGTCCCCCACAACCTGAACGTCGAGTGCGATGGCGATTCGGTCTTGGGCGAGTTCCGGGTGAAGCGAGACACCGACGGCATCCCGGTGCCCGACGCGCCGGTCGTGCGCATTCGGGGCTCGGTGTATATGGGCGCCGTACACGTGAAAATCGTTGATCCCAACGTCCCCAACTGGCGCGACCAGTGGCGCGCGGCGCGGGCGACACAGCGGCTGGCCAAGGAGCAACAAAAGCAGCTAAAACGGGATCGCCTCGGCCGGTAACGGCGCTGGCCGCGCAGGCCAGATCACCCCGTCGCAGCCACGGTCCCGGCACTTGAAGTCAGGCGCCCGCGGGTTCCGCTTGGTGGATCGGTTGTCCCACATCTGCCCACCGCACTTCGGGCATGCCGGCCCGTCCTCGACGTCCGATTCAGGCGCGGACCCCGCCGGTCCATGCTGCCGCTCATGCGCCGCGCGCGGGTCCTCCAGCGCCCTGGCTGCCCGCCCCTCGCCGTCGACCTGGACCCAGTTCTGCTCAAATGCGTACAGCTCGTGGGCGATGCCAAACCGAACCGCCGCCCGCTTGAACGCGTCGGTCGCCGCGACCTTGTAGTCGCGGCCCGTCCCGACATCCTCGCGGACGACGCCAAGCACCCGAAGCCGTGCTTTGAAGGCGCACAGTGTGGATGGACCCTCGCCCTCGTCGGGGACGGGCAGGGGAGGGAGCATCTCCAGCGCCAGCTCCCACTCACCCGGAACGACGGCGTCGAGCCGGTCGCGCACGGTGTTGGCCTCGATGTAGGCCACGAACCGCGCGTAGAACCGTCCGTCGCGCATCACCGGCATTCCGTCCTGACGCCAGAAGATCGCCTCGTCGGGCACCGGCGCCGCCAACCGGGCCCAGAGGTCGCTTTCGGTGTTTGTTCGCATACCCGAACGCTAAAACGAGCCTAAACCACTGTCAAGGAACATTTTATGCAGTTTTTTCGCCCATTGATTCACGGGGGGGCTGTACGGCCCGCCCGGGAGGGCGGCGATGGAACGCGGTCTCGACTTCCTGAAAGCCCAGGTCAATCACGTGGCGGCCCAGCACCAGACGTTCCTCGACATGCTCGCCGAGCATCGCCAGGACGCCAGGGACGGCCGCTTCCGCGCGCTCTGCGCCCGCTTTCTCGCGCCGATGCATCAGCATCAGGAGATGCTCGAGCATTACCAGCAGTCACTGGGCACCGAGACCGGCGCCGGCACACGCGCGATCGCCAGAGCGGCCGGCTTCGTCCGCGACCTGGCCGACCGCGCGCGCGACAACGACTACCACAAGCTGCTGGCCGACATGGCCGTCTCACGCCAGTGCGAGGATACCTTCTGGACGTTTCGCCAGGCGGGGATGCAGCTCGGGGACGCGCGCCTCGAGCGACTCGGCGACATCGGGTGGGGTGGCCACGATGAGTACGGGACCGAGGCGCGCCAACTGGCGACGATCCTGCTGATCGAGTACACGCGTGGGATGCCACTCGTCGGCGCCGCCATGGCGCAACTGGCGGATACTGACACGATGCCCACCGTGAGTCGCGCCGACGCGGGTCCGATGGGACCCGTCGGACCGGGTGCCAGTTACGGGTCGCTGGACGAGCAAAATCGCGACGCCGCGCGCGATACCTGAGAGCGGAGCGACGCGCTAACTTCTGCGCCATGACCGACGTCGTGGCGCTTGCCGCCGAACTGCTCTCCATTCAATCACCGACGGGGCATGAAGGCCGCGCGGTGGATTTCGTCTCCCGCTGGCTGGTCGCGCGTGGCTGGAACGTGACGATCCAGGAGGTCACCCCTGGGCGGAGCAACGTCTGGGCGTCGCACGCCGGTGGTGGTGTCACCCTCTCGACCCACCTCGATACGGTCCCGCCCTATGTCGCGCCCCGACTGGTGGGCGATCGGCTCCTTGGACGCGGCGCCTGTGACGCCAAAGGGATCGCGGCCGCGATGATGGTGGCGGCCGATCGCTTGGCGACGGCGGGCGAGTCCCGCGTCGACCTGCTCCTCGTCGTGGGCGAAGAACGAGGATCCGATGGGGCCAGGGCGGCGAATCAGCTCGCCGCCACGAGTCGGTTCCTGATCAACGGCGAGCCGACCGAGAGCCGACTCGCCAGCGGCGCCAAGGGCTCCCTCCGAGTCACCATCCGCACCCGCGGTCGCGAGGCCCACTCCGCCTACCCGCACCTCGGCCACTCGGCCATCGACCCGCTGCTCGATCTCTTGCCCGGTCTCCGCACGCTGGTCCTGCCGTCCGATCCGATCCTGGGGGCGACCACAGCCAACATCGGCGTGATCCGGGGCGGATTGGCGGCCAACGTCGTGCCGGCGCTCGCCGAGGCGGAGATCATGTTCCGCGTCGTCGGCGATGTTGCTCAAGTGAAGCGCGTCATCGAAGCCTGGGCCGGGCCGACCGCCGAAATTGAATACGGGTCCTACATCCCGGCGCAGCATTTCCATACGGTGGCCGGGATCGACGCCGCGCCCGTGGCGTACACGTCCGACATCCCGCTGCTCGGCCGCTGGGGCACGCCACTCCTGTTTGGTCCTGGCTCGATCCACGTGGCCCACACGCCCGACGAGTACATCGACGTGCGCGAGCTGCGATCGAGCGTCGATACTTATGAGCGTCTCGTGCGCACCCTCCTCGCCTCATGACACCCAAGAAGTGGCCCGTGGCCGTCCTCGGCGCGACCGGCGCCGTCGGCCAGACGTTCATCCGCCTCCTCGAAGACCATCCGTGGTTCGAGGTCGCCGAAGTCGCCGCGTCCGAGCGGTCGAGCGGGAAGGCGTACCGCGAGGCCGCCCGCTGGTTGGAAGGCACGCTCCCCCCCCGCATCGCCGCGCTCGACGTGCTGCCGTGCGAGCCCTCGGCCGTGCGCGCGCCCATCGTATTCTCGGCGCTCGACGCGTCGGCGGCCGAGACGATCGAGCCGGCGTTTGCCCGCGCGGGGCAGCTGGTCTTCAGCAACGCCAAGAATTTCCGGATGGAGCCCGACGTTCCGCTCCTCGTCCCGGAGGTGAACGCAGGACACCTAGATGCGCTCCCGGTGCAGCGCGGCCGAATGGGGTGGTCGGGGTGCGGCGCGATCGTGACCAATGCCAACTGCGCCGCCACGGCCGCGCTGCTTCCGCTGGCGGCGCTTCACGAGATGTTTCACGTGGAACACGTCATGGCGATGACAATGCAAGCGATCTCCGGCGCCGGCTATCCTGGCGTGCCATCGCTCGACATCCTCGGCAACGTCATCCCGTTCATCGGCGAGGAAGAGGAAAAGATCGAGCGCGAGCTGCCCAAGATGCTCGGGCGTTGGACCGGCAGTGTCATCGAGCCGGCGGACATCGGCGTCAGCGCGCATGCCAACCGTGTGCCCGTCGAGCATGGGCACACGGTCTGCCTCACCATCAAGTTGAAGACGCGTCCGTCCGTGGCCGATGCCCGCGCGGCGCTCGCGGAGTGGCGCGGCGCGCCAGCAGCGCGTGGGCTGCCGTCGGCCCCCGAGCGTCCGATCGTGCTCGCCGACGCCGAGGCCCGCCCCCAGCCGCGGCGCGACGTGTGGGCCGGGAAGGGGATGACAACAGTGGTCGGGCGGGTACGTGCCGACGCGCTCTGGGATCTCAGACTGGTCGCCCTCTCGCACAACGTCGTGCGTGGCGCCGCCGGCGGGTCGGTGCTCAATGCCGAGCTGCTGGCCGCCCGCGGAGGTCTCCCCCCGGCGTGATCGTCGCCAAGTTCGGCGGAACATCGGTTGCCGACGCCGACGCCATCACCCGCACGGCGTCGATCGTCCGCGGCCGACTGCACCGCCGCCCCGTCGTCGTCGTCTCCGCGATGGCCGGCGTGACCAGCGAGCTTCTCGCGCTGGCCGAGCGCGCGGTCGCCGGTCAACTCCTTCCGGCGATTCAGGGCGTCGAGGCGCTGCGCGCGCGCCACTTCACTGAGACCGAGCGCTTGCTGGGTGACGGCGACGCGGCCCGCGAGATGTGCAGCGAGATGAGCGTCATGTTCGACGACCTCGCCAGTCTCGTCGGCGCGCTGTCGGTGCTGGGACATCTCACACCGCGGTCGCTCGATGCGATCGCCGCCACCGGGGAACTGCTCTCGTCGGAGATGGTGGTCGCCGCCTATCGGCACCTCGGCATTCCGGCCGTCCTCGTCGACGCGCGTCGCGTCATGGTGACCGACGATATGTTCACGCGGGCCGCGCCGCAGGTCGACGCCATCGCGGCCGCCGCGCGCGACACGATCCTCCCGCTCCTTCGGGACGGCAGCGTCCCGGTCCTTGGCGGCTTCGTGGGTGCGACGGCCACGGGCGTGACCACGACGCTCGGTCGCGGCGGGTCCGACTACACGGCCGCACTCCTCGGCGCGGCGCTCCACGCCGAGGCGATCGAGATCTGGACCGACGTCGATGGCATGCTCACGGCCGATCCCCGCGTCGTCGCCGGCGCGCGGCTCATCGAGCAGATCCAGTTCGAGGAAGCGTCGGAGCTCGCGTCGTTTGGCGCCAAGGTGCTGCACCCGATGACCATCGCCCCGGCCGTGCGGCAGGGCATTCCGGTGTACATCTATAACTCGCTCCGCCCCGAGGGGACCGGGACGCGTATCACTTTTGAGGCGCCCCGGCGGGCGGTCAGCGCGATCGCCGGCACGCGGGGCACGTCGGTCGTCAAGGTGCGCTCCTCGCGCATGCTCCTCACGCACGGGTTCCTGCGCACGATCTTCGAGGTCTTCGAGCGCCATCGCACATCGGTCGACGTGGTGGCGACATCCGAGGTGTCGGTCTCGCTCACCGTCGATCAGGGGCAGGGCGAGCGGCTCGACGCCGTGCTCATGGACCTGGCGGCGCTCGGCGACGTGTCCGTGGAGCGGGCCCGCGGCATCATCGCCATCGTCGGCGCCGGGCTCACCGACGACAGCTCCGCGATGTCGACCGCGCTCGGGGCGTTGCGCGGGATCAAGATCCACATGCTGTCACTCAGCGCGACCGGCATCAATCTCACCGTCATCGTCGACGGGGAACAGGTCGCGCCGGCCATGCGCCAGCTACACGCGGCGTTCTTCCCATCGGTCGATCCGTGAGCGGCCCGTCGCTGGCCCTGATTGGGATGGGCAAGATGGGCCGCGCCGTGCGCGAGCTGGCGCGCGAGCGCGGATGGCCGGTGCGGGCCGAGCTCGGGCGCGGCGATGGGCCGGTGACGGCCGCCCGGCTGGCCGGCGCGGACGTCGCCATCGAGCTCACGACGCCGGATGCGGCGGCCGAGAACATCGTCGCGTGTCTCGAGGCCGGCTGTCCGGTGGTGTCGGGCACAACGGGGTGGTCGCTGCCGGATCTGGCGACTATCGTCGAACGGACGCAGGGCGCGGTCCTGCACGACGCCAACTTCTCCGTGGGCGCGCACGTGCTCTTCGCGGTCGCCGCCCGTGCCATGCGTCTCGTGCAGGCCGTCGGTGGATACGACGCCCAGGTGATCGAGGTGCACCACGCCGGCAAGCGGGATGCGCCATCGGGGACGGCGCGGCGGCTGGTCGAGCAGATCGGCGGATCGGTACCCGTGGCCAGCATCCGCGTCGGCCACGTACCCGGCACGCATACGCTGCTCTGCGACGGCGCGTTCGATCAACTGCGCATCGAGCATGTGGTTCGCGATCGCCGGGTGTTTGCCGATGGGGCGCTCACCGCGGCGGCGTGGCTGGTGGGGAAACAGGGCATGTTCACCATGGATGACGTCATTGGACGGTTGTCATGAGTGGCGCTGACATCGATGTGCCGGTGGCGTTTGCCGCCAGCCGGCTGGTGGGATGTGGGACGGCGCTGGTGACGCCGTTTGCGGCCGACGGATCGGTCGACGAGCTGGCGTTGCGCCGTCTCGTCGACTGGCAGATCGCCGAAGGCATCGACTTTCTCGTCCCGTGCGGCTCGACCGGTGAGGCCGCGACGATGACCGTCGAGGAGCACGTGCGCGTGGTGGCCATCACGGCCGAGCAGGCCGCGGGCCGCGTGCCCATCATGGCCGGCGCGGGATCGAACGACACACGGCGCGCGATCGCGCTGTCGCGGGCGCTGGCCGAGACGGGCGCCACGCACCTGTTGCACGTCGCGCCGATGTACAACAAGCCACCGCAGCGCGGGCTGTTGGCGCATTTTCGGGCCATCGCCGACGCGGCGCCGCTGCCGGTCGTGCTATATAACGTTCCGAGTCGGACGGCGATCAACATCGCGGCCGAGACGACGCTGGCGTTAGCCGAGCATCCGCGGATCGTGGGGATCAAGGAGGCGTCGGGGGATCTGGCGCAGATCACGGAGATTCTGCGCGGCCGGCCGTCGCGGTTCAGCGTCCTCTCGGGGGACGACGCGCTCACGCTCGCACTGGTCGCGGCGGGCGGCGACGGGGTCGTGTCGGTCGTGTCGAACGCCACGCCTCGTCTGATGACACAATTAGTCACGGCCGCCCGCGGCGGCGAGATCGAGATCGCCCGTGCGGTGCACATGCAGCTCGCGCCCTGGATGCGGGCCGCGTTCATCGAATCGAACCCCATCCCGGTCAAGGCCGCCTTGCATCTCATGGGCCGCATCGGGCCCACGCTGCGCCTCCCATTGGTTCCGCTCGATGAGCGTTACATCCCGACCGTGCGCGCCGCGCTCGCATTGTGACTGACTTGGCAACCACGCTCGCGACGACGATCGACGCGCTCGCCAGCGCGTCATCGCTGCCAGGCAATACCCGCGCTGTGGTCGCCCAACTGCTCGACGCCCTCGAGGCCGGGACCGTTCGCGCTGCCACGCGCGACGCCGAGGGGCATTGGACCGCCGTGTCGTGGGTGAAGCGCGGCATTCTGCTCGCGTTCAGGGTTGGCGTACTCGCCATCGAGCAGGTTGGTCCGTTTGCGTTCATCGACAAGGACACATTGCCGGCGCGCACGCTGACGCTGGCCGACGGTGTCCGCATCGTCGCCGGTGGGTCGGCCGTGCGCCGTGGCAGCCATCTCGCGCCGGGCGTGATCTGCGTGCCGCCCATGTACGTGAACGTTGGCGCCTGGGTTGGACGCGATTCTCTCGTCGACTCGCACGCGCTGGTGGGATCGTGCGCCCAGATAGGGGACCGCGTCCATCTAAGCGCTGCGGCGCAGATCGGCGGCGTGCTGGAACCGGTCAACGCCGCGCCCGTCGTGATCGAGGACGATGTGATCGTGGGCGGCAACTGCGGCGTCTACGAGGGCACGGTCGTGCGCGCCGGCGCTGTCCTTGGCGCGGGCGTGATCTTGACGCGGAGTACGCCGGTCTACGATCTGGTCCACGAACGGGTCTACCGCGGGACGGCGGCCGAGCCGTTGGAGATTCCCGCCGGCGCCGTTGTGGTGCCCGGTGCGCGGCAGGTGAGTCGCGGGTGGGGGCTCGAGCAGGGGTTGGCGCTGCAGACGCCGGTCATCGTGAAGTACCGCGATGACAAAACGGACGCCGCGGTGGCGCTCGAGGAATGGCTGCGCTGATCGTTGTGCCCGGCGACAAATCGGTGTCGCACCGCGCGCTGATCTTCGCGGCCCTGGCCGCGGGCGTCTCGCGCATCGATGGCATTCTCGACTCGGCCGACGTGCGGTCGACGGCCGGCGTGCTGCGCGCCCTCGGGGTCGACGTACCACCCATCGGGCCGACCATGCACGTGACCGGCGTCGGCTTGGGCGGGCTACGCCGGTCGGCACAGCCGCTCGATTGCGGTAACAGTGGCACGACCACCCGCCTCATGGCAGGCGTGCTCGCGGGGCATCCGTTCACCAGTGAGTTCGTCGGCGATGCGAGCCTGAGTCGCCGGCCCATGCGTCGCGTGGCGCGGCCGCTGGAAGCCATGGGCGCACATGTCTCGTTGGCCGCCGATGGGACACTGCCCATGCGCGTCGACGGGGGACCGCTACACACGATCCGCTGGCAGAGTGAGACGGCGAGCGCGCAGGTGAAGAGTGCAATCCTCCTCGCCGGCCTGGTCGCGGGTGTCGAGGTGACTGTCGCGGAGCCGACGCCATCCCGCGATCACACCGAGCGGTTTCTGCGGGCACTCGGTGCCGAGTTGCGCTCGGACGGCGGCATTACGCTCGTTCCCCCTTCGTCGCTTCGCCCGTTCACGCTCGACGTGCCAGGTGATCCGTCGTCGGCGGCGTTTTTCGCGGCGCTGGCAGCCATTGGTGACGGGCGCGCGGTCGAGCTACCCAACGTGCTTGCCAGCGCCACGCGCGATGGGTTCTTCCGTGTCCTGGCGCGCATGGGAGCGCACGTCGAGGGCGATGCGCCGACCGCCACCGACGCCGGAGAGTTGGTCACGACCTACCGGGTGAGTCCTGGCCCGCTCTCAGCGGTCATTGTCAGCGCCGACGACGTGCCCGGCATGGTCGACGAGATCCCGCTGCTGGCGTGCGTCGCCGCCTGCGCCGATGGCGAGACGCGGGTGACGGGTGCCGCCGAGCTACGGGTCAAGGAGAGCGACAGGATCGCGACCACCGTCGCCAATCTGCGTGCGGTTGGTGCGGATGCCGAGGAGTTGCCGGACGGGCTGATCGTGAGGGGAACCCCCGATCGGGCGCTCCAGGGACGGATTGTCACGCACGGCGATCACCGCATCGCGATGGCCTTTGCGGTCCTTGGCGCGCGGCGCGGGAACGCCATCGAGGTCGATGATCCCGAGTGTGTCGCGGTCTCCTATCCGGGGTTCTGGGCCGACCTGCGTCGGGCGACAACATGACCGTGGCGCACCGATTTGTGATCGCGATCGATGGACCCGCCGCCGCGGGCAAGTCATCGACCGCCCAGTGGGTCGCCGAACAGATCGGCGTCCGTCACGTGGACTCGGGCGCACTGTACCGGGCGGTCACGGCGGCCGCGCTCCGCGCCGAGCCGAACGTCGAACTCTGGCGCGAGGAGCGGGTGCTGGTCTGGGGGAGCGGGGTGTCGCTGGCGCCGGGCCGGACGTCGTTCACGCCGGTCCTGGACAAGCGGGATGTGAGCGACGAGATCCGCGGGGCCGAGGTGACGCGGCACGTGTCGCGGGTGGCGCAGATGCCCGCGATCCGGTCGCTGGTCAATGCCTGCGTGCGCGCGGTGGCGCGCGAGTACGACATCGTCGTCGACGGGCGCGACATGGGGACGGTGGTCTTTCCCGATGCCT
Organism: Gemmatimonadaceae bacterium; assembly: GCA_035569435.1. GTDB lineage: Bacteria > Gemmatimonadota > Gemmatimonadetes > Gemmatimonadales > Gemmatimonadaceae > DASRDS01. The sequence continues at coordinate 4,023 of DATMNB010000198.1, read as the reverse complement.
CGCTCAAGGTGTTTCTCGTGGCCGACCCGTGGGAACGCGCGCGCCGGCGGCTGACGGAGCGGCTGGAGCGTCGTCCGACGGAGGCCGAGATCGCCGAGGAAACCGATCGGCTGGTCCAGCGGGACGCGCGCGATGCGATGCAGACGGTGCAGGCCAAGGACGCGATCCTGATCGACACGACGTCGCTGACGCAGGCCGAGCAAGTCGAGCGGATCGTCGCCTTAGCGGAAGCCGCACGGGCGCGCGGCTAACCCCCGGTCGCGCTGTGACTTTCGGGATTGACTCGGTGTCTCTCTAGGGATACTTTTCTCGGTTCCCAAAGCCCAAGTTCGCGAGGACTTGGGTCTATGCCACTAAGCATAAATCTTCTTTCCTCAAACCTCGGCGCGGCGAGTCAAAACCCGCGATGAACTAGGAGATTCCCCACGGTATGCCCGAGCTCGAAATCCCTTCCCAGCCCACGAACGGTGCCTCGCCGGATCACGACGGCGGCAATGGCGCGAACGCTCCGCTGACCCAGCGCGAGAAGCGCGACATGCAGAAGGCCCAGCTCCGCCGGCTCGCGAACCGTCGCCCCGAGTTGTACGAGGAGGACGAGTACAACGAGGACGAGTTGGAGCACATGTTCGAGTTGTACCAGGGCACGATGGCCTCGATCGAGGAAGGCGAGATCGTCAAGGCCACGGTGCAGGGCATCCGTGACAACATGGTCGTCCTCGACATTGGATTTAAGTCAGAGGGGACCGTCCCGCTCGAAGAGTTCAAGGACATGCCGGAGCTCAAGGCCGGCGATGTCGTCGAGGTCCTCCTCGAGCACTTGGAAGACCAGGAAGGCTCCGTCGTCCTGTCCAAGAAGAAGGCCGACTTCATGCGCGTGTGGGAGCGCATCCGCGTCGCCTACGAGACCGACCAGCCCGTCGAGGGCACGCTCGTCAAGAAGATCAAGGGCGGCGTCGTCGTCGATCTCATGGGTGTCGATGCATTCCTCCCCGGCTCGCAGATCGCCCTCCGCCGCGTCCCCAACATCGACGAGCTCCTCGGCCAGAAGTACGAGTTCAAGATCATCAAGCTCAACAAGCGCCGCCGCAACATCGTCGTCTCGCGCCGCGTGATCCTCGAGGCCGAGCGCGCCGGCAAGCGCGAGAAGCTGATGAAGGAGCTCCAGAAGGACCAGATCCGGAAGGGCGTCGTCAAGAACATCACCGACTTCGGGGCGTTCATCGACCTCGGAGGCGTGGACGGCCTGCTCCACATCACCGACATGTCGTGGGGCCGCATTGCCCACCCGTCGGAGCTGGTCCACATCGGACAGGAGCTCGAGGTCAAGGTCCTGGACATCGATTGGGAGCGCGAGCGCATCTCGCTCGGCCTCAAGCAACTCCAGAGCTACCCCTGGAAGGACGTCGCCGCCAAGTACCCGGTCGGGACGCGTGTCCATGGCAAGGTCGTGTCCATCACCAACTACGGCGCGTTCATCGAGCTGGAGCCGGGGATCGAAGGGCTCGTCCACATCAGCGAGATGAGCTGGACGCGCAACGTCCGGCACCCGTCCAAGATCGTCTCCATCGGCGAGGCCATCGAGGCGGTCGTCCTCAAGGTCGATCCCAACGAGGAGAAGATCTCGCTCGGCATGAAGCAAACCGAGCAAGATCCGTGGGTTGTGCTGCCCTTGAAGTATCCGGTGGGCACGCGGATCACGGGCAAAGTGCGGAACCTCACGAGCTTCGGCGCGTTCGTCGAGATCGAGCCGGGGATCGATGGACTGATCCACATCTCCGACATGTCGTGGACCAAGCGCGTGCAGCACCCGTCGGAGGTCGTGAAGAAGGGCGACACGGTCGACGTGGTGATCCTGAACATCGACTCCGAGAACAAGCGCATCTCGCTCGGGCTCAAGCAAGCCGAGGAAGACCCGTGGCTTCGCATTGGTGAGACCTACCCGGTCGGCACCGAGCTGCGTGGCACCGTCGTACGCCTGATGGACAAGGGCGTGGTCGTCGACATCGGCCACGACATCGAGGGGTTCGTCCCGGTCAGTCAGCTCAATAACGGCAAGCCGGTCAACAGCCCCGCCGACATCGTGTACGAGACGATGAACCTCGACGTGCGGATTCTCGAGGTGGACCCGATTCACCGCCGGATCGTGCTGGCAGTGACGGGGATTCCGGAAGAGCAGCCGCCGCGGCCGGAAACGCCGTCCAAGGTCATTCCCATGGACTCCGAATCCGATATCGGCGCGTTGACCGGCACCGAGGACAACCTTTAAGGAGTCGTCCCGCATGTCGATGCGGGACAAGCTGCGGCAGCTCGATGAGCGCCGCGCCGAATCCGAGCTCGGAGGCGGCGCGGCGCGCCTCCGGGCACAGCACGACAAAGGCAAGCTGTCGGCCCGCGAACGACTCGACGTGCTCCTCGATCCGGGGAGCTTCGTCGAGCTCGATCGGTTCGTCGTCCACCGGTCCTACGACTTCGGCCTCGACGATCAGCGCATCTACGGCGACGGCGTCGTCACCGGCTCCGGCCGCATCGAAGGGCGCCTCGTCTACGTCTTCTCCCAGGACTTCACCGTCTTTGGTGGGTCGCTGTCCGAGGCGTTCGCCGAGAAGATCTGCAAGGTCATGGACCTCGCCGTGCGCACCGGCGCGCCCATGATCGGTCTCAACGACTCGGGCGGGGCTCGCATCCAGGAAGGCGTCGTCTCGCTCGGCGGCTATGCCGACATCTTTCTGCGCAACACCCTGGCGTCGGGCGTCATCCCCCAGATCTCGGCTATCCTGGGGCCGTGCGCGGGGGGGGCCGTGTACTCGCCGGCGATCACGGACTTCACGTTCATGGTGCGCGGGAGCTCGTACATGTTCGTCACCGGTCCCAATGTCGTGAAGACGGTGACGCATGAAGACGTGACGATGGAGGACCTGGGCGGCGCCGACACGCACGCCGGCACATCGGGCGTCGCCCATGTCGCGTACGACTCCGAGGTCGCCTGCCTGACGGCGATCCGCGACATGCTCCGGTATATCCCGTCCAACAACGTCGACGAGCCCCCGCGCGGATCAGGGCGCGACCCGCGCGACCGCCGCGAAGAGGCGCTGCTCGACGTCGTCCCCGACAGCGAGAACAAGCCGTACGACATGCACGACGTCATTCGGCTCATCGTCGACGACGGGACGTTTTTCGAGATCCAGCCCGACTATGCGGGCAATATTCTCGTGGGGTTTGCGCACCTGGGTGGCTTCTCGGTTGGCATCGTCGCCAACCAGCCCGCGGTGCTGGCCGGCGTGCTCGACATCAATGCCTCGCTCAAGGCGGCCAGGTTTGTCCGCTTCTGCGATGCCTTCAACATCCCGTTGGTGACCCTCGAGGATGTGCCGGGCTTTCTTCCCGGTGTGGGCCAGGAGCACGGCGGCATCATCAAGCATGGCGCCAAGCTCCTGTATGCGTACTGCGAGGCGACGGTCCCCAAGCTGACGGTGATTACGCGCAAGGCGTACGGCGGGGCGTACGACGTGATGTCGTCCAAGCACATTCGCGGCGATTTCAACGTCGCGTGGCCCACCGCTGAAATTGCCGTCATGGGGCCCAAGGGCGCGGTCGAGATTCTCTTTCGCAAGGAGATCGCCGACGATCCCGCGGCGGCCGAGACCAAGGCCCGCGAGTATCGCGAGAAGTTCGCCAATCCCTACATTGCGGCGGGTCGCGGGTACGTCGATGACATCATCGATCCGCGCGACACGCGGCCGCGGTTGATCGACGCGCTGGAGACATTGCGCACCAAGCGCGATCGCAACCCGCCGAAGAAACACGGGAACATCCCGCTGTAATGCTCGGCTCCGTTCTGATCGCCAACCGCGGCGAGATCGCGTTACGGGTAGTGCGGGCCTGTCGGGAGCTGGGTGTGCGGTCGGTCGCGGTGTATAGCCACGCCGACCGGCAGGCGCCACACGTGCGCGAGGCTGACATCTCCATCCCCCTCGGAGATGGGCCCTCCCGTGACACGTATCTGCGCATCGACAAGTTGCTTGA
>DATMNB010000197.1:0-7559 GCA_035569435.1 Gemmatimonadaceae bacterium | reverse complement strand
ACCAAGCTCCACGATGCGACACTCCGCTGGCTCGAGACCGTCGTCTTTGCCGATCCATCGGACCGCCGGCCCGTCATTCTCCTCAGTCACCACCAGTGGTTCAGCGCCTTCGACGACCGCGAGTATCCTGCCGTGGGCCAGGCGCTCGTCCCCTACTTGCCGCATGTCGCGCTCTGGTTCTGGGGACACGAGCATCGGTTCGCGGGCTACGCGCCATACGCGCCCACCGGCACGCCGATTCGCGCCCGCTGCATCGGCCACGGCGGAATGCCCGTCGAGGTGGGTAGCCAGGTCCTGCGCCCATCGCGTCAGCCGGTCTTCATCGACGAGCGCCAGGCCGATGTCCTCGATGGCGAGAAGATCGGATTTTGCGGCTTCGCCAGTCTCCGCTTTGCCGGCCCAACGGTGACGGTGGACTACATCGACGAACAGGACCGCGTGCTGCTCACCGAGCAGTGGTCGCACACATCCGCCGGGCTGCGCGGATCAGTGGTGCTGCACACCACCGATCCGGCGTTTCGGCTCATTCGGCCGATCAGTGCGTTGCTGTGAGACCAGAGAGCCACGCGCGCAACGTGTCCTCACTCAACCGGGCGAGCGTCTCCCAGGACGCGTCCGCGTAGGGCAGCACACAAAAGCCGCCGCTCTGCGAGTGAAAGAAGAGCCGCGGTGGCCCAATGTCTCGCACCTTCACCGGCCGACACCCCACGTCCGTCCCCAGCACTGACGGCCACACGTGCCACTGCACGCCGTCAGCGACAAAGCTCCGTGACCGGAAGGGCGCCATAGCGCCGAATGTAACAACTATGTGTCGGCGCCGGTAGCGCGATCTGAGCGTTATTGCCTTACTTCATAGACGATGTTGAACGGCGTTTCTGTGGCGCGCCGAAAGCGCGAAAATCCCGCTTCCTCGGTGACCTCTCGAATCCGGCGCTCTCCCGCCTGGGCGCCAAGCGCGGGACCATCGTGGGCCAGCGAGTGTGGGACACAGAGCATCGTGGACGCCGAGTAGAAGACCCGACCCACCATGTTGTGATTCTGCTCCGGCCGGTCGCCGGCAAACGGTTCCACGATCATCCACGTACCCTCGGGCGCGAGCGACCGCTTGACCTGCCGCGCGGCGCCGATCGGATCCTCCATGTCGTGCAAACAGTCGAAATGCGCGACCAGGTCGTAGTTCGTTCCCGCGTAGTCGGTTGACATCGCAACATCGAATGTCACGCGATCGGCGACCCCGGCAGCCTGCGCCCGCTCCCGCGCCAGATCAATCGACCCCTCGTGGTAGTCGAACCCGAAGAAGCGCGATTGCGGGTACTTCTTGGCCATCAGAATGGTCGATGCCCCCACGCCGCAGCCCACGTCGGCGACCGTAGCGCCGGCCTCGAGCTTCTCCTCCACGCCGTCGAGCGCCGGTATCCACGCGCTCGTCAAGTTGGCGATGTACCCGGACCGGAAGAACCGCTCGGTGCCGGTGAACAGACAGGGATGCTGATGTCCCCACTCGACCCCCTCGCCCGTACGAAAGCGCTCGACGAGGCGGTCAGTCCCTGCTGAACACGCGGCGATGATCTCGAACAGACCAGCAAACGACGCCGGGCTCGTCTCGTCGGCCAGCGTGAACGCCCCTTCAGGTGATAGGGCGAAGCGTCCCGTCGCGGCATCGTACGAGACGTACCCCGCCGCGGCTTGCGCGTTGAGCCACTCTCTGACGTATCGCTCGGCCGTGTTGGTCCGCGCGGCAAGCTCGGCAGGCGTCACCGGCTCACCGTCGGCCATGGCCTTCCACAGACCTAACCGATCGCCAACGACAACCAGAATCGAGCTGAACGCAGCGCCGACATCTCCGATCATCTGACCGACCAGAGCATTGAGCTTGGCTTCGTCGACGGGTGGTGCGAGCGTATTCGGCATCGTTCGTCCCTCAGTGATGTGCGTTCACCCCGCGAGACATGACGTTCACCCCAATCCCACCGCGGTTTTGTGGGGCAAGGTGTAGCTTCGCCCCACCCTACCCTTGGGAGTCACGATGCGCAAGCATGGTCGGTTGCTCTACGTCGGTCTCGCGGCGAGCACTGCCATAGTGTTCGCGTGCGACTCATCACACAACATGCTCGCACCGTCGACGGCGATGCAGAGTGGCCCGATGTCCGGCACCACGTCCGCCGACGGACGGCGTGCGTTGAACGGCAAGCACATCTTGATCGCCGACCAGTTCAACAATCGCGTCATCGAGATCAACGCCTCCGGCGAAATCGTCTGGCACTTTGGACTCGGGCCGCAGGACATCAGCGCGCGCTCGATCATCGGGACCAACGACGCCGAGCGCATCTCAGGGGATCTGACGCTGATGGCCGGCACCGGCGCGCCTCCGGGCACCGAACCACTCTGTCCCACGGGATGCGCCGACAACCGCGTGATGATCGTCGACCATCGCGGACACATCGTCTGGCAGTACGGCCAGTTTGGTGTCACGGGCTCCGGACCAAATCAGTTGAACACACCGGTGCAAGCGACGTTTCTGCCCAATGGCGACGTCCTGATCACTGATCAGGTCAACGAGCGCATCATCGAGGTCACCCGCCACCACGACATCGTGTTCCAGTACGGCCAAACCGGCGTCACCGGCATCGGACCGGGCCAGCTCAACAACCCGAACTCCGCCGAACTGCTCGAGAACGGCCATATCCTGATCTCCGATGAGAACAACAATCGCGCGATCGAGATCACGCGCGGCGGCTCGATCGTGGCCACGTTCACCGGGGGCGGGACGTTCAGCGGGGTTGCCTTCGCCAGCCGGCTGGAGGATGGACACACGCTGATCACCGATTCCAATAACAACCGCATCGTCGAAGTCGACGCCCAGGACCACATCGTGTGGGCCGACACCACCAACCTGCAGACGGGGAGCAACCCCAACCCGCTCCCGACGCGGGCCGTGCGATTGGCCAACGGCACGACACTGATCAGCGATCAGTTCAACCACCGGGTGATCCTGGTCAATCACGCCAAACAGATCCTGGCGCAGTACGGAACCCTCAATCAGCCCGGCTTTGGCACCGACGATACCAAGCCAGGGTTGAACGCACCGTACGACGCCAAGGTCATCGGCGACTTCACCGGCCTCACCCCGCCGCGAGACCACGACGACGAAGGCGACGACGACTAGCGCGTAGCGGCCGCGGCCAGCTTGAGAACAGTGTTCCAGTTCCGGGCGGTGCCGCGCCCGCCCAGGTGCTTGTCGAGGACCGCATTGGTCAGACGCGACCGACCGATCCCGTCGGGGTAGACAAGATACGCCTGCTTCCCAACAGCGTGGACGCGCTCCGGGCCCGTGATCGTCGCCCGGAGCGCATCGACGGCCTTGGGCATAGGCGCGGCCTTGAGAAACAAGACGAGGAGATGGCCCGGGTCACGCCGAGCCTCGTCGGCGAACGGGTTGGCGGCGATGACCGACTCCAACTCCGCGCTCGTGCGCACATGGACGTCTGTGCGAAGGCCGAGTTGCGTTTCAACCGCATCTTCCAGCGCCCGCTCCAGGCCACCGCCCGATTGTCTGTTCGACCGAAAGACCACATTGCCGCTCTGCAAGAGCGACTGCACGTCGGTGAACCCCATCCCGGTGAGCACCACGCGGAGGTCCGCCATGGCGACTTTCCGTTTTCCGGCGAGATTGACCCCACGCAGCAGCCCAATCTGTATCGCCAATGCGCGACCTAATGGATCTGGATGATTTGCCCCACCGACGGCACGCCGGCGGCGTTGAGGACGAATAACACGTAGTGCCCCGGCGGAGCCAGACTCGCGTTGGCCGGCGCGGTGACCGACACGGGCGTGCTGGCGCTCCCCGCCGGCGACGGGTTCGCCACGAAATTCAGATAATTCAGCCGCTGGTTCTCATTGAACGAGTGGGTTGTTGCCCCGGTGCGAATCCACAGCACCTTGGTCGGGACCACGTTCTGCGTCCACACCGTGAACCTGGCGCCGTAGCCGACCGTGGACGGCGCATACGTAACGATGGGACGCGACGCGGTCGCCGGAGTGCCATCGGGATTGAACAGATACGTGGGAGAGAAGATCTCGATGTTGTACTGGTCGACCTGCCCCGTCGCGGCTGGCTGCCCGCTGCCCAATGAGAGCAGCCGCCCGTCGGGGAGGAGGAGCGCGCTCGAGTGATAGAGCCGTGCCAGATGCATCGGCGCCATCGGCGTGAAGCGCCCCGTGCTCCCGTTCCACTCCTCGGGGATCAACACGGGGTTCACGCTCCCGCGAAAGTCGCCCGAGCCCCCGCCGGTCGCCAGCACCTGGCCATCGGCCAGGATCGTCGCGGTCATCTGCCGGCGCGGGTACGTCATCCACCCCGTCGACACCCACTGCGGCACCGCCGCGTTCAGGTTAATGATCTCGGCGCTCCGCTGGGTGTATCCGCCCCCCATGACGACGATCTTGCCGACGTCGTACATCACCGCCGAGCCGTAGTCACGCGTCGTATTGATATAGTGCGGGATATTCGGACCCAACGAGCCGGTCCCAGTCGTGTTGATATACTGGGAGACCGCCGTCTGACCCGCCGAGAAGATCTGCCCATTGGGCGCTGCGAAGTTCCACGGGTATAAGCCGGGAAACCGCCGTGCGGTCGTGAGCGCGCGCCATGTCCCGTTGGTCTGCAGGACCTCCGGGACCGAATCGTTCTGCAGCAACGAGTCGGTGCCGGATTCAACGAGCATCTCGCCGTCGGACATGGTCGTCCCCGTCGGGTACCAGCGCCCGGTCATCATCGTCGGCAGCGGAGCCCACGTGGACCCGTCGAAGGTGAACGCGGTCGCCCGCCCCGAGTTCGTATCGTAGTGCCCGCCCACGACCGCCAAGCGCCCGTCAGGTAAGAATGTCTCCCCGGAGCAAAACAGGTTGTTGGCGATCGGATACTGCGTCTGTGGACGCGTCGCATTGGGATCGGCCACGGGATCCCACACCACCGGATACTCCGGCGGCGAGATCTCCATCCGCCCCCAGCTGATCACCTTGCCGCTAGGCAAGAGCGCGCTATGGATGCCCACCACGGGCCACGGGATCACACTCGTCCACGCACCCTGGGTCGCCGCGGCGGCGCACGCACCGCCGCCATTCGCTTGGGTCGCAATCACCGTCCCCGCATACGAAAGCTGCACCGTGCCGGTGCTCGCCGTCTGGAGATACGTCTCGTTATAGGGATAGGTCTGCGGCCGGGATGGGAGCGTCAGCGTGCCCTGCTCTCCCGATGGCGTGACCGTATACGAGACTGTGGCCGACCCCCAGTTTGCGTTCCGAATGCGGAAGTAGTTGCCGCAACTGTAGCTGACCGTGATGAGCGACGTGCTCACCGACGACGTCCCGAATATCGTGTGCACAACGGAGCTGACTCGCGGCGCCATTGGCTTATCGCACGCGCCGAGTGCGAGCGTGATGATACCGAGCGCACTCCTACACACCCATCCACGCCAGAGGCGCGATCCTGCGTGCGGCATATGCGGTTCCCATGTCGTTCGGAACCACGACGCAGCGCAAGTGTCTCGCCACCCGACGGGTCGATATCAGCCGGGCGCGCAAGCCGATCTGAGGCACCCGATCGACAGTCCTGACGATCGGGTGCCACAACGAGTGGCTCGCCTACTCCACTCTCACCAGCAAGAGTCCGGGGTGCACGTCCAGGGCGACAGCCAACCGTTCCAGCACCTTCGCCGAAAACATGGTTACCCGCTCATTCTCATACCGTGAGATCGTCGTCACCGAGACCCCGCTCTCGGCGGCCAGCTCCTGCTGCGTTCGCTGCTTGGCTTCGCGAAGGGACTTGACCCGAGTCGATAAATATGCCATGCGGGAAAATCAACCGTCCCATCGCACGTCCGTCTTGAACATTTCGGATGATTTGGCCCAGCCTGAACTCCCGTGCTAGGTTCCCGGGCATCATGGAAACTTTTCCGATCATCCCCGGCACCGTCCGGGCGTTCTGGCTCCTGGTTCCGCTGGTAGTGATCCTGGCGGCCACGTTCGGTGGCTTGGCGTTCTCCCTCTCGGGGGCACGCAACGCCAGCTTCGAGGTATCGCCCGTCGGCCTGCGTCTGCGCGGCGACTTCTACGGACGGTTCATCCCCGCCGCCGATCTCCGACTCGATGGCGCGCGGGCGGTGGACCTCCGCGCCGAGCCGGCGCTCGCCCCCCGGTTCCGAACCGTTGGGACGGCCATCAAAGGCTACCAAGCGGGGTGGTTTCGGCTGCACGACGGCGAGAAGGCGCTGCTCTACATCACCGACCCCTCGCACGTCGCCTACGTGCCGACCGCGCGCGGCTATGCCGTCCTGCTCAGTGTCGCCGACCCCGACGCTTTCCTGACGAGCCTTCGCAAAATAGCGCCCTAAGAATCACGCCTTAAGGAAATGGACGTGGACGCGGCTCCGGCCATGGCCAGGGATCAAACGAATTGTTCCCGGCCAGGCCCCTGACCGCGGCCTCGCGCACCGTGGCGTCGGGCGAGTCGAGCAGCGCGGTCAACGTCCGCTCCGATCGGCCGCCGCTCTTGACGAGCGCGCGCACCAGCGCCCGCCGCACCTCGTCGTCCTGCTCGACCTTGAGCGCGTCTCGAATCGCCGGTAGTGCGGTCGAGTCCCCGACCTGTCCGAGCGCCCACGCGGCCTTGAGCCGTGCCCCGTCGTCCTCGTCCTTCAGCACGTGCACCAACCCGGCGGATCCCTGGTGGCTGCGTCGCTCCAGTTGCCCGATGGCCCAGGCGGCCGTGCCGCGTACGCGCCCACTATGGTCGCCCTCGGCGGCGGCGCCGAGCGCGTCCACCGCCGACTGATCTTCGATCTGGGCGAGCGCCCAGGCCGAGGTTTCGCGGACCCGCTCGTCGGCATCATGTTGGAGCGCCGCGATCAGCGCGGGGCCGCCGCCGCCGCCCTCCATGCTGCCGAGCGCCCACGCACTCATCTCCCGGACGCGCGCGTCGCTGTCGTGACCCAGGACCGTGGCCAGTACGCTGGCCGCCTCGTGCGCCTCGAGGGTCCCCAGTGCCCAGGCGGCCACGCGGCGCACGGCCGGCGACGCGTCCTGTTGGACGACACGCGTGAGCGCTGGGACCGCGCTCGTGGAATCCACGCGCCCGACGGCGCCGACCGCGGCCTCACGCACCGTCGCATCGGCGTCGTGAAAGAGCCGAATGAGCGGTCCGAGGGCTCGGCCATTTTCTATTCGGCCGAGCGCCCACGCCGAGTTGGCTCGCACGGCCGGCGTGGCGTCGCCGAGCGTCGTGATCAGGGGCTCGACCGCGCTCCGTGCCTCGACCAGCCCGAGTCCGAAGGCTGCCACGGCACGGAGTGAGCCCTCGGCCGACCCCAGTCGACTGACGAGCGCGGTCGCGACGCGCTCGCTGCGCTGTTCACCGAGCAGTCGCACGGCGAGCTCCCGGACACAAGCATCGTCGGAGGCGAGGGCCGTCAGCAGCCGGTCCTCGTCCGCGGGGGCGAGTGGCGTGAACACGTCGTCGTGGTCACGCGTCACGTCGAACGACATGAGGAGCGGCGTGGACG
>DATMNB010000196.1:0-7332 GCA_035569435.1 Gemmatimonadaceae bacterium | reverse complement strand
TCGTGCCCGGCGCCCGAGATCTGGAAGAAAATCTTGTTCTGTCGTTTGAGCTGGATCTCTTTGTCATCCAACCGCCGAGACAGATACATCGTACGGTATGCCGCCACGAGCTGGTCGCGGTCCAGCTCTGCCGCGCCCGGGCGGGAGAGATCGGTATGCGTCGCCATGGCGGTTAACATAGTCGGCGCCCGGTTTTCTTGACAGCGCCGGAGGCGCCATCGACATTGTCCCCATATGGCCAAGGCGAGTGCGCACTGTCCCTTCTGCGACCTCATCCGAGGGGCCGCCGAAGTATCGGTCTGCTACGAGGACGCGAAGGCGCTGGCGTTCATGGACATTCAGCCGGTGAACCCCGGGCACGTGCTCGTCGTGCCCAAAACGCACGTCGAGACCCTGCACGACGTGCCGTACGATCTGGCGATGCATCTGTTTGGGGTCGCCATGCGGATCGCGCCGGTCATCCGGAAGATCGCGGGGGCCGACGACATGAATATCGTCGTCAACAGCGGGGCGGCGGCGGGGCAGAACGTGTTTCATTATCACGTGCACCTGATCCCGCGCACGGCGGGGGACGGGTTCGACATTCCGCTGCCGTTCGATGGGTCGCAGATGCCGGATCGGACCGTGCTCGACGCAACGGCGGCGCGGATCATTGCCGCCATGCGCGACCCTATGCGGACGCCCGACGTCGGCAGTACGCGCGTGGCGTGAACGGCCGCGGCGTCGCGACGCACGACACGGGGTCTCAGGGTTCGATCCGAGCGCAGGATCTCTGGGTTGACCTGGCGCGGGCGCATGCGGCCCTCTGCGCGCACGTGACGGCGGTCGCGGCGCGGCATGGGTTGAGTCTCTCCGAGTTGCATCTCCTGGAAACGTTGTTGGCCGAGGGACCGATTCCACTCAGGGAGCTGCAGAAGCGCGTCCTGGTGTCGAGTGGCGGGGTGACGTTTCTGGTCGATCGGCTGGAGGAGAAGGGGCTGGTGAAGCGGCGGCTGTCATCGGTCGACCGGCGGTCGTGCCAGGCGACGCTCACGCCCAAGGGGGCGCGGCTCGTGACGAGGGTCCAACCGTTGCACGCGGCGGCCATCCGGCGGGCGTCGTCGGTGTTGACCCGGACCCAGCGGCGCACGCTCGACGCCCTTTTACGGGCCCTCGCGTCCTGACGGACTATCCGTGACGGACCGTCGGTTGGGCCGTTTCATGGGTAATGCTGCTCATTGCGCTGGCGATTCTGGGGATTTATGCCGCGGCGCGCATCGCGCGGGTAGCGCCCGTTCCGGAGTCCTTCGCCCGGCTCGGTAATCCGCTCGACAGCCGGTGGGCGCCGCTCGTGGCCGGCGCTATCACGGCGGCCCTCGTGTGGTGGGTGGCGGGGTCGCTGACGCGGCCGCCGATCATTCACGACGAGGCGGCGTACCTGTTCCAGGCGGGCATCTTTGCGCGCGGGCGGTGGACGCTGCCCGCGCCGCCCTTCCCTGAGTTCTTTGAGCAGTTTCATGTGCTCGTCACGCCGGTCATGGCGGCCAAGTACCCGCCCGGGCAGGCGTTGGCGCTCGTGCCGGGCGTGTGGCTCGGACTGCCGGGGCTCGTGCCGGTGCTCCTCAGTGGGGTGTCGGGTGCGCTCGTGTTCGCCCTGGCGCGGCGCGTAGCCGGTGGGTGGGTTGGGCTGCTCACGTGGCTCGTCTGGCTTGGGGCATTTCCGTCGGTGTACCGGCGGGCGAGTTATCTCTCCGAGGGGACGACGACCGCGGCGTGGCTCGTGGCCTGGTGGGGATTGCTCGCCTGGCGCGCGCATGGGCGGGCGCGGTCGCTCGTCATCGTCGCGGTGGCGGTGGGGATTGTGGCGATCACGCGGCCGCTGACGGCCGTGGCGTTAGCGGTGCCGATCGCGGTCGTCGTCCTGTGGACGGCCGGGCCGAGGCGGGCGTGGGCGCAGCTGGCCGTCGCGGCGGTGGCGGGGACGGCGGTCGTGTCGATCCTGCCCGTCTGGAACGCGCACGTGACTGGCAGTTGGCGTGTGAGTCCGCTCACGGAGTACACGCAGCAGTACCTCCCGTGGGATCGCCCGGGGTTTGGGGTGAATGCGGTGCGGGCGACGCGGCCGCTGCCGCCGGACTTGTTGGCGGTCGGGAATGTGTTCTATACGTGGCATCGCGACTATGCGCCGGCCCAGGTGCCGGCCATCCTGTTCAAGCGGTTGTATGCGATCGGGGATGACATCTGGGCGGGGGCGGCACTGGCCCTCGTGCCGTTTGCGCTGCTCGGGCTCGGCGTGTTGGGCGTCGAGGGGTGGTTCGCCGTGGCGTCGTTTGCGATGCTGGTGGGGTGTTATCTCTGTTATGCCCATCCCTCGCTCTATACGGTCTACTACATCGAGATCGAACCCGTGCTGGCGTTTGTGACGGCGCTTGGGCTTGTGGCGACCATCGCGAAGATCGTGGGTCGCGGACCGATGCGCCGGCCGGGGGCGGGGGCGACTGTCGTGATCGCGGCGGTGGCGGCGTGTCTGATCGCGTTGGATGTGTTGATCGTGCGGTCAGAGCGAGACCTGGATATGATCGAGATCGGGTATCACCGGGCGGTCGAGTCGGTGTTCGCGCGGATTCATGATCCGCGGGCGATTGTGTTTGTGCGGTATGGGCCGGGGCACAATCCCAACATGAGCGTCGTGCGCAACGTCGCTGATCCGGCGACGGCGCCGCTCTGGGTGGTCTATGACCGGGGGGCGGAGAACGCGCGGCTCATGCGGTTTGCCCGCGATCGGGTGGGGTATCTGTTTGACGAAGACGCGTGGACGCTGACGCGGATCGCTCCGCCAGGAGCTTTGTGAGGAACTGCTGGCCCTCGGAGACCTGAGCGAAGGCTGCGGACATGTCGTCGACGGCGACCTCGAGGCGGGCGAGGCGCTGCTCCATGGTGAGGAGGGCATCGCGCACTGGTTCCAGGGCGGGGCCCTTCAGCCTGCGCGTGGCCATCCAAATCCAGAGGGAGACGAAGCTGCAACCCATGAAGATGATGGCGAGGGCGACCACGGCTTTCGTCGGCATGTGCAAGTATACGTGTGTTCCGGGGGCGGGGTTTCGACAAAAAGCGAGCGGCCCCTCCCGACGTCGGGAGAGGCCGCTCTGGGTGCAGTTTGGGCTAGTGCGTGCGACGCTGCATGCGGCCGCGGGTGAGTATGGGTGCGGGGTGAGAGAACAACGGCAGACCCGACGAATGGGGCGTGAAGGCGAGGCCGTAGGGCTGCGCCAGTGAGGCGCTCGTGGCACCGATGGTGACGGTGGGTGTGACCAGGCCGCTGGCCGTGAGTTGCGACGCCGGGAGCTCGTACAGCTTGTTGGAATAGTTGTCCGTCAGCCAGAGATCGCCGCTATTGTCAAACGCCAGGCCGATCAAGGCACTCTGGCTGCCCGCCGTCGCCACGCCGATGGAGATCTTGGGTTGCGGCGCGCTCGTCGTGTCGGCGAGCTGCGCGGGTGAGAAGGCGAACACCGTATCATCGGTGCTCGAGAAGTTGGCGGGCGTCGCCCACAGGTTGCCACTGGCATCGAAGGCGATGTACCCCACGCTCGAGAGTCCGGTGATGACACGCGTCGCGTGAAGTCCGGAGAAGCTCGCGTTCAGCGAATCGGCGGGGTATTCATAGATGTCATTGGGGCCGTTGTCGGACACCCACAGATTCCAGTGCGCATCGAAGGCGATGGAGATCGGATTGCCGACCGGCGCATTGCAGCTGGGGAGGATCGAGATATCCGGCGGCAGCGTCACCGAGCCCGTATGGTTGGCGAGCGTCGCGGCCGAATACTCGTAGAAATAGCACGGGCCGGGATCGGCGAGCCAGAGGTTGCCCGCGCTGTCAAAGGCCAAGGCGGACACGTTGGACGAGCCGGACACCGATAGATCGAGCGCCGGGATCGCCGTCGGCGTGTCGAGCTGCGCGACGGTGTACTCCCTGATGTGTCCGTTCTCCGCGACCGACCACAGATCGCCGTGACGGTCAAAGGCCACTGCGACGACGTGGACGTTGGTCTGGCCGACGACGCCGGCGGCCGGCGTGGGGCTGGCGGACGCTGTCAGCTGTGACGCGCCGAACAAGACGAACTCGTTGGACGTTCCCGTGCTCGCGCCGTTCGCGATCCAGAGGCCACCGGACGCTGCGCCCGCCGCGTAGGCGACAGTCACGGACGCGGTCTGGTTCCGGGCGACAGTGGCGGGGCTCCCGGTCACGGTCGCGGTGTTGGTGTCCGAGCCCACGACGCTGGCGGGCGTCACGACGTTGGCGCCGACGACGGTGTAGCTGCCCGTGGGCAGGCCGGTGAGAGTTTGGGTCGCGGTGAGGGTCTTGGAGTAGCCATTCGGGCCGGTCACGGTCACGTTGCCGGTGACGCCCGTCGGGGTGGTGATGGTTACGGTCAGGCTGCCAGAGGAGGGACCGGTGGAGCTATCAGAGCATGCAGCGACGATCGTGAGCACGGCGATCGTGGCGAGCGCGCTTGCGCGTGCGCGAACCAGGGAGGACACAACTGACCTCGGTGTGTGGGGGCGACGCAGGTGATTTGCCTGTTTGCCTGCACACGACGCCCCGGTTCCGAGAGCGTCACCAGAACGCTCACTCAGTGAGCGAGGTCACTAAGTGAGCGACATCACCTCAGTAGTCGACCGGCCTGAGATAGGACTCGTTGATCGCGGTCGGACTGAGCATCGCCACCGTCGGGAGGCGGCGCTTCCAATGGGTGCCCGCCAATCGGCGACGCACCAGGTCGACGTCGGCCGGGTCGAAGCCGCGGGCGAGCAGCTCCGACGGCGTGTAACCGGCGAGGAGCCAGTTCAAGATCTCGTCGGCGCGCGCGTAGCTGATGCCGAAATCGCCCTCGTCGGTCTGACCGGAAATCAGGTCCGCAGAAGCGGGCTTTTCGACGATGACGCTGGGGACGCCCAGGTGTCGGGCGAGGGACCAGACCTGGGACTTGTATAGGTCGCCGAGCGGGTTGATGGGCGGGGAGTCGTCGGCGTGCCAGGTGAAGTAGCCGAAGAGGCGCTCGGTCTTGTTGCCAGTGCCAAGCGGGAGCGCGCTATCGCGCGCGGAGAGGTCAAACAACACGATCATGCGCATGCGCGCCATGACGTTGCCGCGGCGGGCCGGGTCGGCGTCGGGCTGGGTCGCGAGGTAGCCGTCGACGGCGGGGGAGATGTCGACCGTACGCGACGGGATGCCGAGCGCGTCGATCACGAGCTCGGCGTGGGCCAGGCTCTCGGGGCTCGAGGTGCGATAGGGCATCCGCACGCCGGTGACGTTGGCCGCGCCGAGGGCGCGGGTGGCGAGGTAGGCGGTGACCGCCGAGTCGACGCCGCCGGAGAGGCCGACCAGGGCCTTGGTGAAGCCGCGGCGGGCCAGCTCGTCACGAATAAAGTGGACGAGCCACTGCTCGGTGAGTGCGGGGTCGATGGTGAGGGGCGGGGGACCGCCCGCCGAGGCGTCGCGGGGGACGCAGGTCGCTGGCGCGGTGGCGACGTCGTAGGGCGCGGCGGGCGCGTGCGTGCCCACCCGATCGAGGGCCGCGCGCAGCGACGGGAGGTTGGTGCGAAGATCGGAGAGGAGCGGGACATCGGCCCGGGCGCGGGCGATGTCGGAGAGGTCGCATGTGGCGGGCAGCAGGGCTTCGCCGAACACCGGCGCGCGCACGCGCACGTCGCCCGCGGGGCCCGCCACGAATGAGCTGCCGTTGAAGGCCTTGCCACCTTCCGTGCCGGCGAGCCCGGTCAGGGCGACGAACACGCCGTGCTCTTCGGCGATGTCGCGGACGAGGCGCTCCCAGCGCTCGACGCTGGCCGGGCGGGAGACGCAATCCTCGCGCGGCCAGGTGCCGCGGGCGGGCGCGGCGGCGCAGAGGAAGATCACCTGCGCGCCATCGAGGGCCGCGATGGCCGGCGTCAGGGAGTGCCAGGCATCCTCACAGACGAGGATCGCGGCACGACCCCAGCTGGTGTCGAAGGCGCGGACATCGAAGCCGCGTTCGACGAAGCGTTCTTCGTCAAACAACCCATACGTCGGGAGAAACGTCTTACGATGGACGTGGCGGATGATCGGACCTTCCGAGCCGAGCGTCACGTACATGGCGCTGTTGTAGAGGGTGCTCTGCCACACCTCGTAGAACCCGGCCACGACATCAAGGGGTTGCGCGCGTTCACCATACGTGCGCTGCAAATCGTCCGCAAACGTTCCCGCCGTCACGGCGACGTCTCGAACACCGCCCTCGAGGAAGTAGCCCGTGAGCGCCGTCTCAGGGAGTTGCAGCACCGTGGGCCGCGGATCCAGGACGTCGACGCGCGCAAACAACTCGCCCAGTCGGGCCAGGTTGCCCGTGTAATCGCCCATTCGTGGCGTGCGTTGGGCCAGCGCGAGGTGCAGGAGCGGCGGCATTGCTTTAAGATGGTGGGGCGACGACATGCCGGCAAAGCACTGGGCGTTTGGGGCCCTCTTGGGGCTAGGGTGGGCCCTCCCGGCGACCGCGCAGGGGACGGGCGAGCCGTGGCGCATCATCGACCTGCCGCAGTCGTCGCTCATCTACGCGCGCGACCGTACCATCCTCGGCGACGTCGGCCGGCAGGTCCGGACGAGCGTGCCGCTGGCCTCGCTCCCCGCGTATCTGCCCCAGGCGTTCGTCGCCGTGGAAGATCACCGATTCTACCAGCACGACGGCGTCGACGTCGTCGGGTTTCTGGGGACCCTCAAGGACGCGCTCTCGGGGCGCATGCGCGGTGGCAGCACGATCACCATGCAGCTCGTTGGCAATATGCACCCCGACGTGGTGAGTCGGCGCGACCGGAGCATCGATCGCAAGCTGCGCGAGCAGGCGGCGGCGCGTGAGATGGAGCGGCACTACGGCAAGCAGCAGATCCTCGAGGCGTATCTCAACACGATCGAGTTCGGGCACGGCTGGTACGGGGTCGACGCGGCGGCCCGGCACTATTTCGGCGTGCCGGCGAATCGGGTGACGCTCGCCCAGGCGGCGACGCTGGCGGCGCTGCCCAAGGCGCCCGTGTCGTACGATCCGATCCGCCACCCCGAGAGAGCGAAGCTCCGGCGCGATCTCGTCCTCACGCTCATGGCGCGGCAGGGGCTGATCTCGGATGCAGCGGCCGACTCGGCCAAGCGGGAGCCCGTCGCCACCGTGCCCGATGCGCGCACGGGGCCGGCGCCGTATGCGGTGGATGCCGCGGCGGCCGAGGCGCAGCGTGATGGGGTGCCGGTGATGGAGGGCGGGTATCGGGTCTATACATCGCTCGATCCGGGGCTCGAGCAGAGCGCGGTGTCGGCGCTGGCCGACGGTG
>DATMNB010000195.1:0-69242 GCA_035569435.1 Gemmatimonadaceae bacterium | reverse complement strand
ATCACGCCAGGCGTCATCGGGATTAGCTCGACCGACACGAGCAGCTCGGCGTTCTCGGTCGCCGGCCAACGTCCCACGCTCAACAGCGTGACGGTAGACGGCACGACGTTCAACGGCTCGACCGTCCCGCAGGAAGCCCTGCGTTCGACGCGCGTGATCACCAACACGTATGACGTCTCGCGCGGCCAGTTCACCGGCGGCCAGGTCGCCTCGACCACGCGCGGCGGCACGAACACGGCCCAGGGCTCCTTCGCCTACTACTTCCGGAACCCGTCGCTCTCGTTTGGCAACCAGGGCCCGTCGGCGTTCAATCAGCTCCGCAACCAGAATCAGCTCTCCGGCGGCTTTGGCGGGCCGATCGTCAAGGATCGGCTGTTCTCCTTCAGCGCCTTCCAGCTGACGCGTCGATCTGACGATCTGATCGATCTGCTCAACGCCGGCCCGACGACCCTCACCGCGCTCGGCGTGAACCCCGACTCGGTGGCCAAGTTCATTCAGGCGCTGCGACAGAAAGGCGTCCCGCTGACCGCGCCGGGCGTGCCGGCCATGCGCCTGTACGAGAACCTGACCGCCTTTCAGCGCTTTGACCTCATCATCGACGACAATAACTCCCTCGTCGTGCGCGGCGACTTCCGCGGCCGCTTGCAGGATGGCACGCGCGTCAACCCCAATACGCTCCCCACCGTCGGCGGCCACGTCGATGGCGCGGGCGGCGGGCTCCTCGTCGCGCTCACCTCGCACTTCTCGGGCAGCATGGTGAACGAGCTCCGCACCTATGCCCAGCGCGATTACACGACGAACACCGGCTACCTCGACGGCCTTTCGGGGCGGATCAATCCGCTGCCCGACCTCGATACCGAGACGTCCGGCGTGAGCACCCTGCAGTTTGGCGGGAACCCGGGCCTGCCATCGACGACCGCGAGCGATCTCTGGGAGAGCGCCGACGAGATCTCCTGGATCTCGCCGAGCGGCGGCCACCGGGTGCGGCTCGGCACGCTCTTCGATTTCAGCGAGTTCTCGCAGCTCCAGCAGTTCGGCAGAAACGGGACGTATAGTTTCAACTCGATCAGCGCCTTTGAGAACGACTCGCCGGCGTCGTTCTCGCGCACGTTCAACGCGATCGCCGGCCACGGCGGCGTCACGAGCGGCGCGGTCTACATCGGCGACACCTGGATCCCGACGTCGCCTCTCCAGCTGACCTACGGCCTGCGCGTCGAGGGCACGGAGTTCCGCGGCGCGCCGGCCGAGAACCCGGATATCGAGCGACTGTTTCACCTGAACACCAACGACTGGCCCTCGGAAATTCACGCCAGCCCGCGCGTCGGGTTCCAGTACATCTTGCGTACGTCCCAGGGCGGCCCGCCCTCGGCCGTGTTCCGCGGCGGGTTTGGCGAGTTCCGGGCGAACGCGCCGACCTCGCTCTTCTCCTCGGCGCAGTCGCAGACCGGGTTCCCCGGCGCCGAGTCGCAGACGGTCTGCACGGCGCCCAATATCCCGTTCAATGGCGCCGATTGGCCTGGGTACTTCAACGGCTCGATTCCCGTGCCGTCCAACTGCCCGAGCGCGCCGCAATTCGATAGCCTGCGCACGGTGAGCGCCTTCAACCGCGATTTCGAGTCGCCACGCGCCTGGCGCGGGTCGCTCGGGGTGTCCAAGCGGTTCTTTGGGACCGTCAACGCATCGGTCGATTTCACATACGCCCGCGGGACCCACCTCTTTGGCGTGAGCGATGCCAACCTGAACACTACTCCCAAGTTCTTCCTCCCCAACGAGGGGAATCGTCCCGTCTATACGACGGTCGTCGACCCCACGACCGGCACGACCAATCTCGCCGGCTCCCGGGTCCAGTCGTCGTTTGGCAACGTGTACGACATCAACTCGGCCCTTCAGTCGGACACACGGCAGGCCACCGTCGCGCTCAACGGCTTCTCGTTTGGTGGGATCAGCTATCAGGTGTCCTACACCTACTCACACATCCGCGACGAATCCTCGTTTGCCGGCGGCTCCGCGGGCTACGGGTTCACCTCCCCGACGAACGGCGGCGGCAGCCCCAACGTGGCGGAGTGGGGCACGAGCGATCTCCAGCGCACGCACCAATTCATCGGCACGATCTCCTGGCCGCTCATCCCGTCACTCGAGATCACGTCGATCGTGAAAGTCACGTCCGGGCAGCCGTTCTCGCCGCTCGTGAGCCAGGACATCAACGGCGACGGCGCGCGCAACGACCGGGCATTTGTGTTCAACCCGACGACGGTCGCCAGCTCGGACGACAGCGCGCTAGCCGGACCGATGCGGCAGCTCCTGGCCAACGCGCCCGGTCGCATCAAGGACTGTCTCAACAGCCAACTGGGGCAGATCGCGGCCCGGAACAGCTGCTTGGGGCCGTGGGTGCCAGGGATCGACATCCAGATCAACTACCGGCCGGCGTACTTCGGGTTGCAGCGGAAGCTCACGCTGTCGCTCTTGCTCATTAACACGCTGACCGGCCTTGATGATCTCGTCCACGGCCCCAACCACCTGGCCGGGTGGGGGCAGTCGTTTCCGCCTGATCCGATTCTCTTGTACGTCAAGGGATTCGACGCGACGACCAATCGGTACATCTACACGGTCAACCAACACTTTGGGCAGCCGTATACCGCGTACGGCGCGTACAGTGCCCCGTTCCAACTGGCGCTCCAGGTGCGATACGCGTTTGGCGACATCAATGCCGACCAACTGCGCTCGATCTTTGGCGGCGGGGGCGGCGGCCGCGGCGGCGGAGAGGGCGGCGGGCGCGAGCCTGGTGGTGGAGGCGGCCCGGGCGCTGGCGGCGGCCCGCCGGTCCCCCTCAGCCAGCTGATCGCCCAGCGGTTCGCCGAGCGGTTCCCGAATCCGTTCGCGTCGATTCTGGCACTTCGCGATTCATTGCAACTCACGCCGACGGAGATCACGGCGCTCCAGGCCGACTCCGACTCGCTCGCCGTGCGCGTCGACAGTCTGAAGGGTCAGGTGCAAACGCAACTCAAGAAGATGGGCGCCAACCCCGACCCCGGGTCCATGATCGCCCTCGTCCGGCCGCAGCTGCAACGGGCACGCGCGCTGCAGCGCGACGCCATCGATCGGGCGCAGAAGATCCTGACGCCGGAGCAATGGAAACGTGTGCCCGACAGCGTCAAGAACCCACCCGGCGGGCCGCGCTAGACGCCCGCGCTAGAAGATGACCCCGACCGTAATCGGCACGATCGCCTGGCCGGGGTTGCGGGTGAAGGCGTAGTGGTAGCGAGCCTCGAGGAAGATGCCGAATCGACTGGCGCCCCATGTCCGCACGCCGAGGCCGCCATTCACACCGAATGCGCCCGTGTTGCTGTTGGCAAAGGACGTGTTGCGCGCGTAGTAGCCGACGCCGCCGATCAGGTAGGGGACCAGCGGCCCCTGGGAGAGCGGCGCCACCAAGTTGGCGTTGCCGGTCCAGAGGGTCTCGCTCGCGTTTGTGGCGTGCTTGTACTGAAAGTGATTGTACATGCCATCGAAGCGCACGCCGAGCGGGATGTCAGGCGCACCGAATCCAATAAAGCCCAGGGCGTTGTAGCCGATGGCCAGCTGCCGGCCGGCCTGCCCGACGGGGAACGCGCCGCCGCCGCCGAGGCCAAAGTACCCCTGGGCTTGGGCCGCGGGGGCAACTGCCGCGACGGCGATGGCGGCGGCAACTACGAGACGACGGGCAGCAGTAAGAACGGGCATGAGCCTACTCCCAAGAGAAAGGGGCACCCGTGTAGGGTGCCCCTTTGACCAACTGATGTGCAACCGCGCCTGCCCGCCGACAGCGAGTGTTACCGAGCGCCCGCCTTCACGACGTTCTCCGCGGCCGGGCCCTTCTGGCCCTGCACGATGTCGAACTCCACAACGTCACCCTCAGCCAACGACTTGAAGCCGTTGCCCTGAATCGCGCTGTAGTGGACGAAACAGTCCTTCTGTCCGTTGTCCGGCGTGATGAACCCGAACCCCTTCGCATCGTTGAACCACTTCACTTTCCCGGTGGTACGCATTCCTACTCCTGATAAGAAATTTGTCTAGGGAGCGGAGCGCGCCGTACCCCCGACAAAGCCAAATAACCCCATTATCGCGGGCGAATATATGTACGCCTGGAAAAAGGGCAAGAGTCGGCTATCCGACATTTGTTTAGGACCCTACAGACCTGCGGGCTTCACCCCGGACACGTAATACTCGGTCTCCCCAAAGCAGCTCGTGGGGACTCCTTTGTGCTGCCGGTACTCGAGGGCCACGCGCTTGCCGAGTTGCGCGTTGATCGCCGCCGCCACCGAATCGTCGCGGACCGTGAAGGCAAACGTCGTCGGCGGGATCCCGGGCTGGGTGACCACCGTCAGCTCGCCTTCCCAGGTCTTACAGACATAGCCTTTCTGCGAGAACTTCTGGACGTAGCCCACCCGCTCACCGCTGGAGTACGTCCACGACAGCGTGGCCCACGTGTAGAGGGCGATGAACGCCGCCGGGAGCACAACGAGCGCGCCGAACGCGATGAGCCCCCAGTGCCGTGACTTGTGCCGTTCGCTCGGTGCCGCTGGCCGTTGGGTGCTCGTCACACGCTGCCTCAGGACAAAGGGAGTTGACACCAAAGTACGGCGGGCGGCGTAAATTAGTTACCATGAGCCGCTCCCCCTCCCCCTACGTCCGCCGCAAGACCGTCACCGCCGTCGTCGGCGGCGTCCCGATCGGGTCCGACCACCCGGTCGTCGTCCAGTCGATGACGAACACCGACACCGCCGACCCGGTCTCCACGGCCGATCAGGTCGTGCTCCTGGCGCGGGCGGGGTCGCAGTTGGTGCGGATCACGGTGAACAACGACGAGGCCGCGGCCGCCGTCCCCGAGATCGCCGCGCGGGTCGCCGACCAAGGGGTCACGGCGCCGCTCGTCGGCGATTTTCACTATAACGGCCACCTCCTGCTCACCAAGTACCCCGAGTGCGCCCGGGTCCTGGCCAAGTACCGCATCAACCCGGGGAACGTCGGCGGCAAGCGCCGCGACGAACACTTTCGGCAGATCGTCGAGATCGCCGTCGCCAACGACAAGCCCGTGCGCATCGGGGTCAACTGGGGATCCCTCGACCAGGATCTCCTGACCGAGATGATGGACGAGAACGCGCGCCGCACCGACCCGCTCGATTTCCGCGACGTGCAGATCGAAGCCATGCTCCAGAGCGCCATGCGCTCGGCGGAGCTTGCCGAGCACGTCGGGCTGGCGCACGAGCGGATCCTCATCTCGGCCAAGGTCAGCCTCGTGCCTGACCTCGTCGACGTCTATCGGTTGCTGGCCCGACGGAGCGACTATCCACTCCACCTCGGGCTCACCGAAGCCGGCCTCGGGAGCAAAGGCATCATCGCCAGCACCGCCGGGCTGTCGATCCTGCTGGCCGAGGGGATCGGGGACACGATCCGCGTCTCGCTGACCCCCAAGCCCAACGGGGATCGGTCCGAGGAAGTGCTCGTCGCCCAGCAGATCCTGCAGTCGCTCGGGCTCCGGAGCTTCACGCCACAAGTGACGGCGTGCCCAGGATGCGGGCGGACGACGTCGACGTTCTTTCAGCACATGGCCGAGGACATCCAGACGTATCTCCGCGAGCAGATGCCGGTGTGGCGAGAGCAGTACGCGGGGGTCGAGGACATGCGCGTCGCGGTCATGGGGTGCATCGTGAATGGGCCCGGCGAGTCCAAGCACGCCAACATCGGGATCTCGCTGCCCGGCACGTTCGAGGAGCCGAAGGCGCCGGTGTACGTCGATGGCAAACTGACCGTGACGCTCAAGGGCGACAGCATCGTCCCCGAGTTTCTCGAGATCCTTGAGGACTATGTCAATCGGACCTACGGAACAGCAGGGGTCGGCGCCGCCTGAGCTCGTGCCGTCTGGCCCGCAGCCAGACGCGCCCTCGACGCTCCACTGGATTTTCGTAGGCCCGAACGGCATCCGGGCCGGCTGGAGCATCCTGATCTTCGTTGCCCTGCTCTTTGCGATCGGGGCAGCAGTGTTGTTTGTCCTGAGGCACATCCCCGGCGTTCCCCGCGGAGAGACGTCGGCCGGGCTCGCCCTCAGCGAGACATCGATCGTGTTCACCGTCCTCGTCGCGACCGCGATCATGGCGCGGATCGAAGGACGATCGGTACTGAACTACGGGCTACGCGATCGCCAGTGGCTTCGGCGCTTCGTCGTCGGCGCGCTCTGGGGGCTGGTGCTCATCTCCGGGCTCGTCGGCTTGCTCGTTGCCACGGGACACTTGGCCTTTGATGGACAACTCCTGCATGGCTCGACGCTCGTCCTCGACGCGCTGGCGTTGGGCTTTGCCTTCCTGATGGTCGGCATGGCCGAGGAAGTCCTGGTCCGCGGCTACCTCCAGTCGACCCTCGCGCGCGGCATTGGCTTCTGGCCGGCCGCCGTGTTGCTGTCTGTTGGGTTCGGGCTCCTGCATTTGGGGAACCCCGGCGAGCGGGCGATCGGCCTCGTGAGCGCTGGCACTGCTGGTCTTGTCTTCTGCTTTGCGCTCTACCGCACCGGCTCCCTGTGGTGGCCCATCGGCGCCCACGCCGCCTGGGACTGGGGCCAGTCGTATCTCTACGGCGTCCCCGACAGCGGCCTGATGGTCCCTGGCCATCTCATGGCCACCCACCCCATTGGCGCCTCCTGGCTGAGCGGCGGCACTGTCGGCCCTGAGGGAAGCATCTTCGTGCTCGCCGCATTTGGGGCGATCGTCCCGATCATCATGCTCACGACACGCCGTCCTGGGGTGCCTACGTGAACCACTTGAGCGCCGCCACGATCGCCACCTGGATCTGCTTCGCCCTCGTCGTCCTCGTCATACTCGGCGTCGTCCGCGCTGCCGTGAAACCCCTCATCGCCGTGGCCATCGTGGCGATCCTCCTGATCGCGATCGGCGCGGTGAGCGAGGATTCCGTGTCACATGGCGCGCGGACGCTTGTGGCGGGGATCTACCATTTTGTGGTCTCGCTGTTCAGCGCCGCTGGCGGACACTAAGTCGGGTCCATATATTATGGACCATGAAACGTGATCCCACTAACCCCTTCACGATAGGGGTCTTACCCCGCCCTGGCGAGATGGCCGACCGGGTCGAGGAACTCGACCGGATCGCCCGCGCCCTGACCGAACCGGGCGGAAAACTGATCGTCTACGGCGATCGCCGGCTCGGCAAATCGGCCACGCTCGAGTGCGCGGCCGCGCGTGTACGGGAAACCGGCCACCCGGTCGCGATCGTCGATCTCTCCACCGCCTCGGGCCCGGCTGATGCAGCCAACCGGATTCTCTCCGCCGTCCACGCCGAGATCGGCACCCCATGGCGTGACGCGCTCCGCGGCATCGCCCAACGCCTCCGACTCAACCTCACCCTTTCGCTCCCAACCGACGGCGGCTTGCCCCAAGTGGGCCTCGACTTTGGCGGCGTCAACGCCGACCCGCCCGAGCCCCACCGCCTCGTCCCCGACGTCCTCGACGCCATCGAGGCGGAGCTCGACCGTCGACACGCCGCACTCGGCGTCGGCCTCGACGAGTTCCAACGCATCCACGACTGGGGCGGCACCGACGCCGAGTGGGCGCTCCGCGGCGCGATGCAACGGCACCGCGCGATCGCCTACGTCATGGCGGGCTCGGCCCGATCCCTCATCGAGCAGATGATCGCCAGCAAAGACCGCGCGTTCTGGAAGCTCGCCGACACGATGCACTTCGCGCCCATCGACCCGACCGTCATGGCCGACTGGATCGCTGCGCGCGCCGACGACACCGGCGTTCCATTCGACCCCGCCGGCACTACGATTGTCGTCTCGCTCGCCGGCCCGCGCACGCGCGACATTGTCCAGCTTGCCCGCGCCGTCTGGGACGCGGCCGACGCCGAGGGCGAAGTGGCCACCGAACCCGACGGCGTTCGCCGGTCGTTCGATCGCCTCGTGACAGAGCAGGGCGCACTGCTCGCGAAGCTCTGGACCTCGCTCTCGCATCCTGCCCAACGCGTGCTCCGCGCAGTCGCCGCGCAGCCCGGCGCCGAGCTCACGGCCGCCGACACGATCGCGCGATACGGGCTCGGCCCCAAGAGCACGGTGTACGCGACGGCGCGTCGCTTGGTCGAGGATGAGATTCTCGCCGAGGGCATGACCTTCGACGACCCCTACTTTCGCCGGTGGGTCGAGCGCCACGCCCTCCCCGACATCGGCCTCGCGCCACGGGCTTTGGCAGGTGGCTGAAATCAGCACCTGCTAAAGCCAGTCGGTTGGACAGAGCTCGACCTTCGTCGAGCTCCTAGATTGCGCTCGTGCATGCGATGCTGCTCGATGCGCCCAAGCACGCGCTTCGGTTTACCGAAGTGCCCACCCCCATCCCCGGCCCCCGGCAGCTCCTGATCCGGGTCGCCGCCTGTGGCGTGTGCCGCACCGATCTGCACATCGTCGACGGCGAGTTGGACGACCCCAAACTCCCGCTCATCCCCGGCCACGAAATCGTCGGACGCGTCGAGGCGCGCGGACCCGACGCGACGCGGTTCGACATCGGCGCCCGCGTCGGCGTCCCCTGGCTGGCCTGGACCGATCAGACCTGCGTCTATTGTCAGAGTGGCCGCGAGAACCTGTGCACGGCCGCCCGATTCACCGGTTACCATGTGAACGGAGGCTACGCGGACTGCACGGTCGCCGACGAGCGGTACTGCGTCGCCATCCCCGACGGCTACGCCGACGCCGAGGCCACGCCGCTCCTGTGCGCCGGCCTCATCGGCTTTCGCT
Source organism: Gemmatimonadaceae bacterium (assembly GCA_035569435.1). Taxonomy (GTDB): domain Bacteria; phylum Gemmatimonadota; class Gemmatimonadetes; order Gemmatimonadales; family Gemmatimonadaceae; genus DASRDS01. The sequence continues at coordinate 60,473 of DATMNB010000195.1, read as the reverse complement.
CGCTCCAAGCCGCGGGCCACGCGCACCGACTCGGCCTCTACGGCTTTGGCGCGTCGGCGCACCTGATCGCGCAGGTCGCGGTCGCCGAGGGCCGCCGCGTCTTTGCGTTCACGCGCCCGGGCGATGATGCGGCGCAGGCCTTTGCCCTGTCGCTCGGCGCCGAGTGGGCGGGCGGGTCCGATAGTGCTCCGCCGGAACCGCTCGACGCCGCGATCATCTTCGCCCCCGTCGGCGCGCTCGTCCCGACGGCGCTCCGGGCCGTCGATCGCGGCGGCACGGTCGTGTGCGCCGGGATTCACATGAGTGACATCCCAGCCTTTCCGTACGACATCCTGTGGGAAGAACGCAGCGTGCGCTCGGTCGCCAACCTCACGCGACAGGACGCGAGCGCGTTTCTCTCCGTCGCACCCACGGTCCCGGTGCGCACGCGGATCACGACGTACCCGCTCGCGCACGCGAACCGCGCGTTGGCGGATCTCCGCTCCGGTCGCCTCACAGGGGCCGCGGTGCTCATCCCGTCTCGATGATCATGCGCGCGCTCCTGCTGTTTGGCCTGATGACGGCCTGCATTGCCGCCGATCATACCACGACGGCAGTGCCCGACTACGCGCGATCGACGCTCACCGCCATCCGGCAGACCGGCCGCGCCCCAGCGGGCTATCGGGGCGGCACACGGTTCTTCGACGATGGACGAGACGGCGGTGCCACGCTCCCGCGCGTGGCGGCCGACGGCTCCCCGATCCGCTACCAGGAATGGGACGTGCACCCATGGGTGCGCGGCGTCAATCGCGGCGCCGAGCGGTTGATCACCGGCACCGACGGCAGCGCCTACTTCACGCCCGACCACTATCGGACGTTCATCCGCATGACCCCTGACACCCCACCATGACCGCGCCGTTCACGCTGGTGATTTCCGACGCATCGACGCTCACCGACTGGGCCTGGGCGACCGCGCGCGAGGACGTCGAAGCCGCCGTCCGCGTGCTGCGCGGCCGCAAGATGACCGAGCCGCCCGGCTTCTATGACGAGATCGCGGCGGCGCTCCAGTTCCCGTACTACTTCGGTGAGAACCTGGCGGCCCTCGACGAGTGCCTGACCGATCTCGAGTGGCTGCCGGCCAACCGGTATGTCCTCGTGATCCAGGATGCCGCGCACGTGCTCTCGACGCCGGCGAGCGAGCCGGCCTTCGCGGCCTGGATCGAGCTCCTGGCCAACGCGCGCCGGACATGGACGACGCCGGTCACCGACGGTGAGCCCTGGGACCGGCCGGCGCGCGGGTTCTCCATCGTCATGCACGCGACGCCGGACGACGCCGCGCGGTTGCGCCAGCGGCTGGGCGCGGCCAAGGCCCCATACGACGAACGCGCCATCGCGTAGTATTTCTAAATGGCGACACGAGCGTCGGCGCGCCCCACCCACCCCGTCAAGCCGAGCGTCAACCCGATCCGCACGCGCGCGGACTGGGAGAGGGCACGAGCTGCGTGTGCCCAAGATCCGGGCGCGTTTCACGGCAGGATCGCCGCGCGTGAGATCCACTGGTTTGATCCGACGTTGGGCGCCTGGATCACGTGGGACGATGCCGCGCAGGCGTGGACCGGATACGATGCGCGCACCGGCGCGCCGGTGCGCGCGCCGTACGGCGCCGATCACACGCCGTGGACGCGGGCGTTCGACGCCGACGACGCGCCGTTCTATCGGTGGTTCAGCGGTGCCCTGACCAACGCGGCCTTCAACGAGGTCGACCGGCACGTGCTCGCCGGCCACGGCGATGAGACGGCCCTCCTGGTCGAGGGCGATCGCTGGGACCAGTCGCAGGACGGCGGCCGCGGTGGGCCGGTCGAGGCGTATCCCGTCACGCGCAAGCAGCTCCTCTGGGAGACAGCCAAGGCGGCCCTGGCCCTCGAATCGCTCGGGCTCCGGCGCGGCGACCGGATCGCGCTCAACATGCCCAACATCCCGGAGCAGATCTACTATACCGAGGCCGCCAAGCGACTCGGTATCGTCTACACGCCCGTCTTTGGCGGGTTCTCGGACAAGACGCTGAGCGACCGGATCCACGACGCCGGCGCGCGCGTGATCATTACGGCGGACGGCGGGTATCGGAACGCGCAGATCGTGCCGTTCAAGGAGGCGTACACCGACCCGGCGCTCGACAACTACGTGCCCGTCGAGACGGCGCTCGCGCTGGTCCGCGATCGGTTACTGGCGCTCGATGTCGATGCGGAGCGACTCGTCGCTTCGGCGCGCGCGGCCGTGGCCGATGAGATCACCCTGGAACGCCGTGACGTCATGCGCGGCATCGGCCGCGCGCTCGACGAGATGGGCCTCGACGCGGCGCACGCGAGTCGCATCCGCACGGCGGTCGCCCAGGCCCTCGTCGAGTCGCCGCCGCGCGTCGAGGCAGTAGTCGTCGTGCGGCACACCGCGCAGCCCGAGTTGCTCTGGCGGCCGGAGCGCGATCGCTGGAGCCACGAGTTGACCGAGCAGGCGGCCGCGACCCTGCTGTCTCGCGCGCAGGCAGCGGGCGTGCACGTGGTGACCGAAGCCGAGCTCCTGGCGCTCCCCGACCGCGAGTTCGTGGCGGCAATCTGGGCGACGTCGCGCCCGGTGCCCGTCGACGCCGAGTGTCCGCTGTTCTTCATCTACACGTCCGGTTCGACGGGGAAACCCAAGGGTGTCGTGCACGTCCACGGCGGGTGGGTCGCCGGCATCGCCCACACCATGCGCGTGGCCTTCGATGCCCATCCCGGCGACGTGATGTACGTGATCGCCGACCCGGGGTGGATTACCGGGCAGAGCTACATGATCTCGGCGGCACTCACCACGCGCGTCACGACGGTCATCGCCGAGTGCGCGCCCGTCTTCCCCTCGGCCGGGCGGTTCGCCTCAATCATCGAGCGCTACGGCGTGACGATCTTCAAGGCCGGCGTGACCTTTCTCAAGACGGTCATGCAGGACGCCCAGAATGAGCTCGACGTGCGACAGTACGATCTCTCGTCGCTGCGCGTGGCGACGTTCTGCGCCGAGCCGGTGTCGCCGGCGGTGCAGCAGTATGGCATGGAGTTGGTGACGCCCCAGTATACCAACTCCTACTGGGCCACCGAGCACGGCGGGATCGCCTGGACGCACTTCTATGGGAATGCCGATTTCCCGCTGCGGGCGGATGGGCACACGTACCCGCTGCCGTGGGTGATCGGCGACGTGTGGAATGCCGAGGGCCGGTCGGCGGCGCCGGGGGAAAAAGGCGAGATCGTCATCCTGGCGCCCTACCCGTACCTTGCGCGGACCATCTGGGGCGATGACGCGCGGTACGCCAAGACGTACTGGCAACGGTGGCCGGGCGCATTGGTCTACACGCAGGGCGATTTCGCCGTCCAGTACGAGGACGGCAGCTTTAGCCTCCACGGCCGGAGTGACGACGTGATCAACGTCTCCGGCCATCGCATGGGGACCGAAGAGATTGAAGGCGCGATCCTGCGGGACAAGCAGGTCAATCCCGACTCGCCGGTCGGCAATGTCGTGGTCGTCGGCGCGCCGCACCGCGAGAAGGGATTGACGCCCATCGCGTTCGTGAAAACGTCGCGACGCCTGACCGTGGAGGATCGGCGCCGGCTCGCCGAGTTGGTGCGACAGGAGAAAGGCGCCGTGGCCGTGCCGTCGGACTTTATCGAGGTCTCGCAGTTTCCCGAGACGCGGAGCGGCAAGTACATGCGCCGCATGGTCCGCGCGCTCGTCGAAGACCAGCCGGTCGGCGATGCCACGACGCTCAAGAACCCCGAGAGTCTGACGGAGCTCCGCGTCGCGATCGAGAGCTGGCGCGCGCGACAACGCGTGAGTGAGGAGCAACGGCTGCTCCAGAGTTACCGGTACTTTCGCGTGCAGTACAATGTCGTGACGCCCAACGTACGCGTGGCGACGGTCACGGTGACGAACCCTCCCGTCAACGCCCTCAACGAGCGGGCGCTCGACGAGCTCAATACCGTCGTCGAGCACCTGAGTCGCCGCGATGACGTGCGGGCGGTGATCGTGACCGGCGATGGCACGTCATCGTTCGTCGCTGGCGCCGACATCCGCCAGTTGCTCGATGAGGCGACCACGCTCGAGGAAGCGCTCCCGTTGCCCAACAACGCCCATCTGGCGTTCCGCAAGATCGAGCGCAGCGCCAAGCCGTGGATCGCGGCGATCAACGGCGTGGCGCTGGGCGGGGGATTGGAGTTCGCGTTGGCCTGTCACTATCGGGTCGCCGAGCCAACGGCTCTCTTTGGCCAACCGGAGATTCGGCTTCGGCTCCTCCCGGGCTATGGGGGCACGCAGCGCCTCCCGCGGCTCCTCAGCGACCAGCTGGGCGTCGCGGGGCTCCGACACGCGGTGGAGATCATCATCGGCGGACGCACGGTCACCGCGCCCGACGCGCACGCCCTCGGCGTGATCGATCGGTTGGCCGAGCACAGCGACGACGTGGTGAGCGTTGCGTCGATGCTCGCGCGGCAGTTTGTCGTCGATGGCACTGGCGCCCTGGTCGAGGCACTGGCCCGCCGCCGCGAACAGGTCGCGACCTGGCAAACCCCGAGCAACGCGACACTGCACGCCGTCCTGGATGACCCTGAGATCGAGCGCCTCATTCGCCAGGCGGCGTACGCGGGTCGGTCGTTGGCCGTCGAGCGGGCGCTCGATGCCGTACAGTTTGGGCTGACGCATGGACTCGATGCCGGGCTCCGGCACGAAGCCGAGCTCTTCGCGCGTGCCGTCGTCGATCCCGAGGAGGGGAAGGCCGGCATCCGGGCGTTTCTCGACAAGCGGAGCGCGCCGCTGCCGACCCGCCGCGCCGTCGTGGCAGACGACATGCTACCGATCGGGTCGCCATTCTTCCCGGGCCACACGCCGATCCCACGCTATCAGTACGCGTTTGCGGCGGTGCGCGATCCCGAGACGGGTGCGCCACGGCACGGCGACCCCGCGGTGGCCGAGCGCCAGGTGGTGCTCCCGGTGGAGTTGCCCGGGCCAAACGAGGCGCTCGTGTACGTGTTGGCGTCGGAGGTCAACTACAACGACATCTGGGCGATCACGGGGATCCCGGTGTCGCAGTTCGATGTCCATGACGCCGACGCGCACGTCACGGGCTCGGGCGGGGTTGGTCTCATCGCCGCACTCGGGTCGGAGGTCAAAGCCGAGGGGCGGCTTCGTGTCGGCGATCTGGTGACGATCTACTCGGGGCAGAGCGACGTGCTCTCACCGCTCGCCGCCCGCGACCCGATGTTCGCTGATTTTCACATCCAGGGTTACGAGACGCCCGACGGGTCGCATCAGCAGTTCGTGAAGGTCCAGGGGCCGCAGCTCTTTCCGATCCCGCAAGATCTCACGCTGGAAGCCGCGGGCTCCTACGTCCTGAACCTGGGGACCGTCGTGCGGGCGTTGTTCACCACGCTCGCCATTGAGCCCGGCAAGACCGTGTTTGTCGAAGGCGCGGCCACCGGGACCGGGCTCGAAGCCGTGAAGAGCGCGGCCCGCGCCGGTCTCTCGGTCGTCGGCCTCGTTTCGTCGGCGGAGCGCGCGGCCTTCATCGAGTCGCAAGGCGCGAGTGCGGCGATCAACCGGCGGGACCCGCGCTTTGCGAATGTGTTTCGCGCTGTACCCCTTGATGATGCCGCAAACTGGGAGGGGGCTGGTACGGTATTGGCCGATGAGTTCCGGGCCAGAAATGGGGGAAGACTCGCTGACTACGTCGTGTCGCACGCGGGCGAGACCGCGTTCCCACGTTCGTTCCAGCTGCTGGAACTCGGGGGCACGCTCACGTTCTACGGTGCGACGTCGGGGTACTACTTCACCTTCGTGGGCAAGCCTGGAACGGTACCGCCAGCGACAATGTTGCGACGCGCGGGCCTCCAGCCCAACGAGGCCGTCCTCATCTACTACGGCACCGCGACCACGGAGTCGTCGCTCGTCGACCTCGTCGGCCTGGAATGCATCGAGGCCGCCCGCGCAGCACACGCCCGCATCGTCGTCGTCACCTACACCGACGCCCAACGCGAGTTCGTCCAATCCCTGGGCTTTGGCGAGGCCGTCCGCGGCGTCGTGTCCCTCGCGGGACTCCACCGCCGCGAGGGCGACGACTTTGACTGGCCGTCGACGATGCCCCCGCTCCCCGACCCCAAGACCGACACCGACGCCCACCGCGAGGCCGTCCGCGCCTTCCAGGACCGCACGATGAAGCCGCTGGGCGCCGCGATCGGCAAACTCCTCCGGTCCCCGGACAACCCGCGCGGCTACCCCGACCTCATCGTTGAACGCGCCGGCCACGACGCCCTCGGCGCATCAACCTCGCTCGTCAAACCGTTCACAGGCCGCGTCGTCTACGTCGAGGACATGGGCGGCCGCCGCTACGCCTTCCACGCGCCGCAGGTCTGGATGCGCCAGCGCCGGATCTTCATGCCAACGGCGACGATCCTCGGCACGCACCTCTCCAACGCCTACGAAGTCGTGCGCATGAACCAGATGGTCGACGCGGGCCTGCTCGACGTCACCGAGCCCGTGGTCGTCGCCTGGCACGACATGCCCGGCGCCCACCAGGCGATGTGGGAGAATCGGCACGCGGGGGCGAGCTACGTCTGCAACCACGCGCTCCCCGTGCTGGGCCTGCGCACCAAGACCGAGCTGCTCGAAGCGTGGGCCGCGCAATGACCACCGGCCGGTTGAGTGGCAAGGTCGCTCTGATCACTGGGGCCGCCGGCAACATCGGCGTCGAGATCTGCCGCCGCTATCTCACCGAAGGCGCGACCATCGTCATGGCCGGCCGCACGGCGGCCAAGCTCGATCTCGCCCGCCGGCGCCTGCTCGCCGAGACGGAGGCGCCGGCCCAACGGGCGTTCGTGGTGGCGTTTGATGGCGGCGACCCGGCGGCCACGCGGACCGGCATCGCTCACGCGCTGGCCGACTGCGGCCGCCTCGATATTCTGGTCAACAACGCGGGCTCGGCCGGCCCGCGGGCGCCCATCGCGCAACTCCCGTTCTCGCGCGCCGAGATCGACGGCGAGACCGTCGCCGACGCCGCGCGCAACATTCTGGGCGTGAGTTGGAACGCCGTGCGCGCCGCGACCCCGCACCTGGCGCCCGGGGCGTCGGTGATCAACGTCTCGACGATCTTCTCGCGCACCCAGTACTACGGGCGCGCCGCCTACGTGATCCCCAAAGCCGCGCTCAACGCCCTGTCGCGCCAACTCGCCGGACAGCTTGGGCCCCGTGGCATCCGCGTCAACACCGTGTTCCCGGGGCCGATCGAGAGCGAGCGCATTCGGTCGGTGTTCAAATCGATGGATGCGCTGCGAGGCGCAGCAAACGGGACGACCGCCTCGGATTTCTTTGGGATGATGACCCTGGCCCGCGTGCGTGATGGCCTGCCGCCTGAGCGCAGGTGCCCCACGGTCGGCGATGTCGCGGCGATGATCGTGTTTCTCGGCTCCGATGAGTCGGCCGCGATCAACGGACACAACTTTGAGATCACGCACGGCATGACCGTGCGCCAGGAGAGTCGCAGCACCTGGGTGTCGCGGCCGGCCCTCCGCACGGTCGACGCGGCCGATGCGGCCGTGCTCGTGGCGGCGGGCGAACAGGTCGGCGACGCGCTCGCCGTGGCCCGTGTCCAGGCCCGCTGCGGCGCGAGCGTCATCCTCGGCTTCTCCACCGACCTCGAGGTGCGGACCGCCATCGACGCGCTCGAAACCTCCGGCAGTACCAAAGGCAATATCCCGGGGAGCGACAGCCGCATCCACCCCATCCGGTTCGACCGCACCAAGCCCGAGACCCTTGGCCCCGCGCTCGACGCCACGCAACTGACCATCGGCGGTGCGATCATCCTGCCCGCGTTCGGGCCTGACCGCTTCTGGGCCCCACTCTCGGAAGTCAGCGATGCCGATCTCAACGATTTCATCGAGGGCGAGCTCACGGGCGCGCTGGCGATCGCCCGCGCGTTGACGCGGTACTGGGCGGCGCGGGGCGATCAGCTGCGGCTCAACCCCCGCACGATCTTCATGAGCAACGGCGACGATGGCATGGGCAACGCCTACGGCGATCTGTTGCGCGCCGCCACCGAGGAGTTGATCCGCGTCTGGCGCGATGAGACCGCGGAGCAGGTGCGCGCCGGGACGCGGCGCTGGGTCGAGTGGGGGAACCAGATCATTCGTTGGAGCAACCACGAAGCCGAGGCGCTCCCGTTTGCCGCCGGGCAGGCGGCGCGACTGCTCTACAGCCCGCGCCGCATTCGTCAGGTGAATCTCTACCTCCCCGACTCCATCGCCGAAGCCACCGGCGCGCGGCGCGCGACGTTTGGCTGGATGGAAAGCCTCATGGGCATCCATCTGGGCAAGGTCGCCCTCGTCACCGGCGCATCGGCGGGCATCGGCGGACAGATCGCGCGCTTGCTGGCTGTGGCCGGCGCGCGCGTGATGCTCGTGGCGCGCGGCGAGGCGCAGTTGGCGGAGATGCGGGAGCGGATCGTCGATGAGTTGATCGAGATCGGGTATTATGCGGCCGGCGATCGCGTGCGGTATGTGGCGGGGGTCGATGTCGCCAATGACGCGTCGCTCGAGCAGGCGGCCGAGGAGACGCTCCGCGTGTTTGGGCGCGTGGACTACCTGATCAACAACGCCGGCGTGGCGGGCGCCGAGGAGATGGTCGTCGATATGCCGGTCGACGCGTGGCGGGCGACGCTCGACGCCAATCTCATCTCCAACTACTCGTTGATTCGGATGCTGGCGCCCCGCATGAAGCGCCAGGGGTCGGGCTATATCGTCAACGTGTCGTCGTACTTCGGCGGGGAAAAGTACGTCGCGGTCCCGTACCCCAACCGCGCGGACTACGCGGTGTCCAAGGCCGGGCAGCGGGCGCTGGTCGAGAACCTGGCGCGATTTCTCGGGCCGGAGATTCAGATCAACGCCATCTCGCCGGGGCCGGTCGATGGGGACCGGCTGCGCGGGACCGGCGGGAAACCCGGCCTCTTTCAGCGGCGGGGCAAGCTCATTCTCGAGAATCGGCGACTCAACGCCGTGTATGCGGCGGTCATCGAGTCCATCCGCGCCGGCGTGAGCGCGAGCGCGGCGCTCGATGCGCTCTGCTCCAACGATGTCGGGACTGTGGCGCACGCGACCGAGATGCCGGCGCCGCTCCGCGCGCTCGCGGTGGCGATCGACCGGCGGGTCGGCCCGGTTCACGATGGGCCATCGTGCGAGCGGTTCCTCATGACATCCGAGATCGCCGCCAAGCTCGTGGGCCGGCTCCGGCTCGGTGGGTACCTCGTGGCCTCGCACACGATGCAGGTGGCGGCGCCGCCGGAGCCGTTCTTCTCCGCGACCGACATCGCGCGCGAGGCGGACAAAGTGCGCAAGGGCGTGCTCTCCATGCTGCACCTCCGCAAGATGCCAACCGAGATGGAGGTGGCGCTGGCGGCGGTCTACTTCATGGCCGACCGCGCGGTCTCGGGCGAGACGTTCCAGCCATCGGGCGGGTTGCACCTGGAACGATCGGTCACCGAGCGCGAGTTGTTTGGCGGGGCCAAGCGCGTCCGGCTGGATGCCATGCGCGACACGACGGTCTGGGTGATCGGCGAGCACTTGGTCCCACACATGGCCCGCGCGGCGGCGGCGTTCATCGCCCAGTGCGACGTGGCCCGCGTGGTGTTGCTCACGCGCACGGCGGGCGCGGCGCAAGCGGTCGTGCGGTCGCTCGTTGATGGCAGTCGGATCGAGACTCTTGTCGTAGAAGGGGAGATCGAAGAAGGCATGGACGCCGCGCTCGCCGCGTGGGGGCATCCGGCGGCCGTCATCTCCACGCCCTTCACGGCGCTGCCTGACGTCCTGTTCGATGCCGATGGCGAGTCGCGACTCGACTCGGCGGAGTTTCGCGAGCTCGTCGAAGGCAACGTGACGCACCACTTCCGGGTCGCCCGCAAGGTGTCGTTACTCGATGACGTGCGGCTCGTCCTCGTCGCGCCCGATGTGCCGGCGGGGGCATCGCCCGAGGCGTTTGCCCTGGCCAACGTCATGAAGACGACGCTGCACGCGCTCACGGCGACGCTCGGCGTCGAGAACGAGCGGTTGATTCACGGGGTGCCCGTGAATCAGATCAACCTCACGCGCCGCGCCCGCGTCGAGGAGCCGCAGAACGCCGCGGAAACAGCCGAGGAGCTGGAACGATTCGCGCGCGCGGTGCTGCTGGAGAGCGCGCCGATTGTGGGCGAGGACGAAAGCCGTTATCGCTCACGCATCTATCGTGGGATGGCCATCACGGTGTGAGATGAGTGTACGTTTCCGCGACTGTTCCGGAACCATACAGACACCGCGTCGCGGTGATCGCGTCGGTGTTCGATCGTCATGAGGATGATGCAAAACCTGGTGCCGCGCGCGGCGTACTCAGTCGATGATACGGGGTTCTGGGACGGGTGGCCGCGCTATTTGTTCGCGGTATATGGCGTGGGATTTGGCATCACGTGGTTTGTGCTCAACGTCGATTGGACGTTGCACGGCGAGGCGTGGCGGAGCAGTGCGCTCGTCGCGGCGGCGTTCGCGATCTGGGGCGGTGCGTTGAATGGGCTCCTCGTGAGTCGGTTCACCGTGCGCGGCCGGCGGAAGCGGCAAGAGCGGCTGGCCGATGCGCTCTACGCGGGCGATCCGCGTCTCGTGCCGGGACCGCCTGAGCGGGCGGGCTACGAGTGGCGGCTGCCATGCAGCGCGATCGTCGCGCCGCGACTCACGCTGGCCGGTGTGCTGTACGTGGGCGCCGCTGGGCTCCGCTTTCAGGCGCGGGCCGCTGGGACACCACGTTGGTGGGAACGGAAGCGACCGGCGCCGACGGGCAAGCCGCCGGCGGTCGACATCGGGCCGATTCGCGAAGTGACACTGCACGTGCGCTCGCTGCCACGCACGTGGCTCGGGCGACGGATCACGCGGCGTGCGCCGCGCGTCGTGATCATCCGCTGGCCGGACCATGCGATCGGGCTGCGGGTGCCCACGGTCGATGATACCGTGCCGCGCCTCCAGGCGTGCCTGGACGCGTTCCGCTACAGCTGAATCAGGGTCGCCCTACTGCCGTCGGATGCTTGGGTTGATAGAGGCCGACCTCGCCTCCACCGGGAAGCCGCATCTTCGTAGTGGAACCCCACCGCGGCTCCTGCACCGGAGAGCACGTCACGCCTTTCTGTGCGAGGGCAGAAATTTCGGCGTTCAGATCGTCGCACATGAAATAGAGCTCGTGGGCGAGACTCGCGTCGGACGGATGAACGGCGGCTTCTGCCGGCGGTAGGGCGAAGATCAGCCAGCCATGACCGGCATCCACGGACGCGAAACCGAGGACATCGCGGAAAAACGCGCGGTCCGCCTCGGCGTTCTTACTGTAGAGAATGACGTGCGCGCCAGAGAACATCTGCCGCGACGCGATGAGTTACGACTGCGCGACAGCCGCCGTGCCGCGGCGCTCGAGGGCCTCGACGGTCTCCGCCAATTCGCCCATGATCAACGCCGAGAATCCGACGGTCACGAGCCGATCGTAGACGTGGCGGTACCAGCGTATCGTGCCTTCGCGCCCGCGATGCGTGCGCGCCCAGACAGTCTCGGGATACTCGGTGCGCTTCAAGTCGGCGAGGATCGTGCTCGCGCTGTGCAGCGCGTCGGCCGCGCAGACCCAGCGCGCGGCCTCGGGTGCGGCGGCGAGACGCGCCACGGCGTCGGCCTTCCGCTCCTCGGGTGACAGCTCCACCCCGCTGTCGTCTGTCCGACGCTCGGCGACCGCGAGCGCGGTCTCCAGGACATGGCTGCCAAACTTGGCGCCGATCCAGTCGTCGAGCTCATCGCGCGTGAACCCATCGCGCACGGAGCCCTCGACCACGGAATGGAGAATGCCCGCCAACACCGTGTCTTCCGGCTGACCGTAGCGCGTCAGGATCACCGCGACATTCGGGGGCCGGGTCAGATACGGGAGCGCTGTCCCTTTGCGCACCTGCGTGTCGTGGTGTTTGGCCGCGAACGCAAACGCGTGGTTGACACGATCGGAGTAGCCCGTGGTTGACACCGTTTGTCGAAGATCGCCCCGAGCGGCCCGCCGAGCAACCCCGCCCGCTACGATCAGACGAGCCCGCTCAGTATCGTGGCAAACCGGGCATCCAACGCGAAGAGCGCGGCGCCCTGCACGATGACACCGATGCCCGCGCCGATCACGCCCAACCGCCGGCCGAGCAACCATCCGGTGATCGCCACCGTCGCGCCGACCGCGACCAAGCCAACATCGAGCCCCGTGAGCAGCCACACCCACCGATCGAGCCGCGTCGCCGCCGACAGATCGCGCGGCGTCAGTGCCCCCATCCCCTCGAGGACGCGCGCCACCCCTATGGTGCCCCAGATCACCATCTGCAGTGCGAACCCGTCCAGGAGCGGCGACCGCATCCGCCTGACCGCGAGCAGCGCAAACACCGCCGTCCCGGCCACCACACTCGCGGCGGCCCACATGGCGAGCCGGAGCAGGGCGGCTCGCTCGGCGAGCAGAAGCGTGTCGGACCACATGGCCCGCAAAGCATACGCGCGCGGTGGTGTCGCGCTCCAGCCCGCTCGGCGCACTCGGCCCACATCGTAGCCGTCGGTGCGCGCCTTGCTCACGGAACGCCACAACCAACTACCTCACGGGGGTTCGCCGAACATGACTCGCTATTACACTGGACTCATCGCCGCAGCAGCCGCGGCGGGGCTGTTCGCCGGCGCCGGATGTACGTCGACCGGGGACGATGCGGCTGCGAGCGCGAAGGCAGCGTCGGCCGCGGGCGCGTCTACGTCGACCACGACACCGGCGGCGCCGACGACCACGGCCGCGGCGCCGGCCAACAGCACCAGTACCGCCGCCGGCGATGTGGCGCCGGCGATCACTGGCAAGACAGTCTCGGTGCAGATGGTCGGCGATGCGAAGGGATATCGGTTCGAGCCGGCCACGATCACGCTCAAGGCAGGGGACGGAGTGAAATGGGTGAACGCCACGGGTGGACCGCACAACGTGACCTTCTGGTCGGACAGCATTCCCTCGGGGGCAGCAGCGGTCCTCGGGAAGGCCATGCCCGGGACGACATCACCGCTCTCGGGGCCACTCCTCGTGACCCCCAATCAGACGTACATCGTGTCGTTCGCGGGAGCGCCGGCGGGGACGTACCACTACTACTGCACGCCACACCTGGCGCTCGGCATGATTGCGAAGATCACGGTGCAGTAGTCTCCGTCCGTCGCGCGACGGTCGCCGATGCGCCGGTGCTCGCGCGGCAACGGGTCATGATGTTTCAGGAGATGGGCCGAGTGGACGCGTCCGCGGCCGAGGAGTTGACCGTGCGCTCGGTCACCTTTTTCGAGACCGCGCTCACCGATGGCGCATACGTAGCGTGGGTTGCCGCTCCCCTCGAGCAGCCCACGCTCCTCGTGGCCGGCGGCGGCGCGCAGCGGCGCAAGCTGCTCCCACGCCCCGACCATGCGCATCCGGATCGGGTCGTCGACGAGGAAGCCCTGATCGTGAACATCTACACCGACCCCGCCTGGCGCCGCCGCGGGATCGCGGTGCTCGTCATGCACGCCATTCTCGGCTGGACGCAGGCCGAGGGGATTACCCGCGTCGTCCTCCACGCCTCGGCCGCGGGGCGGTCGATGTACGAACGACTGGGATTCGTCGCGAACAACGAGATGCGCTATGAATCTAGGTAATCGTGACCGCGGGCAAGCTCCCCGGTCGCGCATGCAGTCGCCGGTGCGGAGCGAGCGGGGCGGAGTCGGCATCCCAGAGCACGACGCCGCGCAGTTGCATGCCGGACGTGCGGAGCGCGTTGGCCGCGGCCGTGAGACGGGCCAATGTCGTGTAGGCGATGCGCGCGGCGAGCACGACGTCGGGGCCCGGTAAGACCGAGTCGGGCCCGACCTGCGCCAAACCGGCGGGGGCCGCGATGACCAGCAGGTCGTAGCGCCGCGCCAACCGCGAGAGCTCGGCGCGCAGCGACTCGGCCGAGAGCGCCGAGCCGTGTTGCGCCGGCCACGCCGCGCGCGGGTCGCCGCCCGCAGGGATCACATCGAGTGACCGGTCCCGCCCGATCACGACCGGTACGATCGCCTCGGGCCAACTCACGGTGCCGGCCAACACGTCCGACACCCCAGGCGCCAATCGTGCCGCGACGATCCCCGTCGCCGCCGCGACCCGCGGATCAGCATCCACGAGCAATGTACTTCGTGAGTCGAGTGCGCCGGCGACGGCGATGTTGGCGGCCACCGTCGCCACAACGTCGCTCTCGTCGCCGGTCACCGTCACGAGCGGCAACCCCGCGCCGGCCAGGCCGAGATAGAGCAACCGATACTCTGTCGACGATGCGTCGATGAGGGGCGACACCGTCCGATCGGTGCTCCGCCGCGCGCGCTCCGCGTTGGGCACCGGCGGCGCCAACACCGCGAGCGTCCGTACCCCCGTCGTTCGCTCGGCTTCCCCAGCGTCCGCCACCCGCGGCTTCCAGACCTCGACGCCAAAGGTCACCGCGAACCCGAGCGCCGCCCCCAGTACGATCGCCGCCGCCAACAGATCGATCGGCGGCGCGCTCACGTTGGTCAGCTCGCGCGCCCGCTCGACGCGCGCCTGCAGCGCCGTTACTCGCTGCCGCGCTTCCCCCAACTCGGCGCGCGCGATCGAGTCCCGGCGCGCGACCGAATCCTGCCGCGCCCGCGCGCGCACCGTCGCCGCGGCCACCGCCGACGCCGACGCGCTCCCACCCAACCGCGCCAACTCCGCGCGCACGGCATCGCGCCGCGCTTCGGCGATCCCTTGGATCGATCGTCCGATGGCGTTGAGCCGCGCGGTCAACGCGACGTAGATCGGATCGACACCCCCCGCCTCGCCAAAGGCCGCGCGCGCCCGCGCCACATCACCGAGCGAATCGACGAGCAGCGCGACATGCGGATCGCCCCGCAGCTCCCGCACCGCCCCCAGCGCCTGAAACGACGCCGCAAGCGGCGACATCTCGGCTCGCTGCAGCGCGCGCGACAACTCGGCGTCCTGGACGACGAGCGAGTCACGCCGTGCCGCCAAGTCCGTGGGCAACGTGTCCGCCGCCGCCAGCCGTGTCGCGCGCACCTGGAGGCGCGCGACCACCGAGTCCGCGGCGTCCTTCAGGGAATCGGCGCTCCGCGTCTGGCGGAGGAGCAGCGCCGTATCCGGATAGTCACTCGGCGACGGCATCAGGAGTCGCGCCGTCCGACTCGCATGCCGCGGGATCAGCACGAGCGTGAGCAGCGCCGTCACAAACACGAGCGCGCTCACGCCCCCGATGCGAAGCGGGCGGCGGAGCGCATTGCGCGCTCGCGCCGCCAGCCATTGTGCCAGCCCGCCAGACGGCGGGCGAACGTCAGTCACACGCCTACGGACTACTGAACCGTAATCGAACCCTTCATGCCGAGTGCCAGGTGCGGCGTGCAGTAGAACTTGTACGACCCCGCCTTGGTCCCAGCAAACGACACCGTGTACGTGTCGTTGGGCGCGATCAGGAGCGGGCCCGTCAACGGCGACGTCGTGTTCGGCATGTTGGCGCCGAGCGCGGCGGCCGCACCAGCCGGGATGCTATCGGCCCAGAACGTCACGTTGTGCGGGCCGCCCGTCACGTTCACAAACTTGATCCCATCGCCGACTTTGAGCGTGATCGTCGCCGGCTCGAAGCGATAGCCCTTGGCGTCGCCGATCATGTTCACCGTCACGGTCTTACCCGTGATCGCCGCCGCTGCTGCCGCCGGCGCTGCCCCTGCTGCTGGCGCCGCCGCTGCCGCCGTCGTGTCCTTGGGCGCTGCTGCCGGCGCTGAAGTCGTGTCCCTCATCATGCTGCCACCGCTCGCACCTTTGTCACCGCCGCTGCAGGCGGCGAGTGCCATCATGCCTGTCGCGAGGGTCAGCTGGTAGATCCGCATACGAAAAAGCCTCCAAATCGTCAGTGCCAATTCACTCAGGAGTCCCGATCAACGTATTCGCTCAGGACGGCCTTGGCAATCTGCCCACATCACCTTAGGTTGGGCTCATGAACGTGATCTTGCAGCAGCATCATCATGCGCACCATGGCCACGGCCCGACGGGTCGAGGCGTTGTGGCGTGCGTCGGGTGATGTAACACCCAGTCCGCGCTCTCACGCCAGGCCCGTCCGCAGAGGACGGGCCTTTTTTGTTTATCCGGGAAACTCATGCTACGCATTGCATTGCCAAACAAAGGCCGTCTGGCCGACGACACACGCGGCCTCTTCGAGGATGCGGGACTTGGTGTGCGCTCGCGCGGCGATCGAGCGCTCACTGCATCGCTCGGCGGCGAGTTCGAGGCCATCTTCGTCCGGGCGCAGGACATCCCCGAGTTCGTCGCGGACGGTGCCGCGCACGCGGGTGTGACCGGCTGGGATCTCGTGGCCGAATCGCAGCGCGAGCTCGACACGCTGCTTGACCTCGAGTTCGGTGCCTGCCGGCTCGTCGTCGCCGCACACGAGGAGAGCGCAGTCACGTCGTTCGCCGACCTGCAAGCGGCCCCGACGCCGTTTCGTGTCGCAACTGTGTTCCCACGCCTCACGCATCGGTTCTTCGAGGACGCCGGATGCCCGGCGACCATTGTCCCGGTCTCCGGCGCCTGCGAGGTCGCGCCGCACTTGGGGATCGCCGACATCGTCGTCGATCTGACATCGACGGGCTCGACGCTCAAGGTCAATGGGCTGCGCGAGATCACCACCGTGCTCGAGTCGACGGCCCGACTCGTCGCCGCGCCGGGCACGACCGGTCTGAACGACCTGGTCACTGCCCTGGCCTCCGTGCTCCGCGCGCGTGGGACGCGCTATCTCATGGCCAACGTGCCGCGTCATGCGCTCGATCGCGTGACCGCGGTGTTGCCGGGGCTCAATGGACCCACCGTCATCGATGTCTTGAACGGCGGGACGATGGTCGCTGTCCACGCGGTCGTTGCATCCAACACGGTCTATCGCACGATCGCGGGCCTCAAGGCGCTCGGCGCCGAGGGCATTCTCGTCACGCGCATCGAACGGTTGATGCCGTGAGCGGGATCTTTCGGTTTACGGGGGCGATCGCCGCGCTCAGTCCCGCGGATCGGGCCGCGCTGTATTGTCGTGCTGGTGCCGCGGATATCGATGTGGTGAGATGTGCGACCACGGCGGTCATTGCGCGCGTGCGCGATGCCGGGGACAGCGCGCTGGCCGAGCTCGCCCGCGAGTTGGATGGGGTAACGCTGCCGTCGATCGAGATCCCGCGCGAGCGGTGGCGTGCCGCGCTCAGCACGATCCCACCCGCGCTGCGCCTCGCCATGGAGCGGAGCGCGCGCAACCTGCGCGCCGCGCATGGGGCGTTCCTGCCGGAGGCGATGGAGATCGAGACCGAGCCCGGCGTGATGGTCGGGCGGCGGCCCGATCCGATTGGGCGGGTCGGCGTGTATGCGCCCGGTGGGCGGGCGACCTATCCGAGCAGTCTGCTCATGGGCGCGATCCCGGCGCGCGTGGCGGGGGTCGGCGAGGTCATTGTGTGTTCTCCGCCGACGCAGCCTGGTGAGCCCGCGCCGGTGATTCTCGCGGCGGCCGAGCTGGCCGGCGTCGATCGGGTGTTCGCGGTCGGTGGCGCCGGCGCGATCGCGGCGATGGCCTATGGGACGCGAACCATTCCACGCGTGGACCGGATCGTGGGGCCGGGCAACGCGTATGTGGCCGAGGCCAAGTTGCAGGTGGCGAGCGTCGTGGGGATCGACTCGCCGGCGGGCCCGAGCGAGTTGCTCGTCGTGGCGGACCGCGCGGCTGATCCGGAGATCGTGGCGCGGGAGGTCATGGCCCAAGCCGAGCACGACCCGCAGGCGGCGGTGGTCGTCGTGGCGATCGGGGCGGCAGTGGCCCGGCGGATTGCCAATGCCATTGAAACACTTGCGGTTGCCCAGCCCAGACACGTGATCATCGCCGAGTCGTTGGCGACACGAGGCGCACTGCTCGTGGCGCAGTCGGTCGACGAAGCCATCGCGCTCGTGAACGAGTGGGCGCCCGAGCACCTGTTGCTGGCGATCGCCGATCCTGCGGGTGCGTTCGCCGGGGTTCGTAATGTCGGGACGGTATTCTTCGGGGAGACGAGCTCGGTGGTCTTTGGGGATTATCTCACGGGCGCGAACCACGTGCTGCCGACTGGCGGCCTGGCGCGGTCGTATTCAGGGTTATCGACGATGGATTTCGTGCGGTGGACGACGTATCAGCGCGTCGATCGAGTGGCGGCCGGGCGGTTGGCGGCCGACGCGGCGGCGTTCGCCACCGCCGAACATCTCCCGGCGCACGCTGCCGCGGCCGCGGCGTGGGGTGACACATGACGCCCATGACCGGGCGGGCGGTGTATCGCGACATCGCCCTCTATGGCACCGAGCGGGAGCGATGCGCGATCGATCTGAGCGACAACACGAACTTGTGGGGGATGCCACCGGCCGCCCGGGCCGCGGCGCAGGCGGCGGCGACGGGCGCGACAAAGTATCCCAACGTCTACGCCCGCGGGCTCAAGGGCGTGCTGGCCGACTATCTCGGCGTCGAGCCCGAGATGATCGTCACGGGGTGCGGCTCCGACGATGTGATTGATTCGGCCATTCGCGCGTTCGCCGATCCCGGGGAGCGGTTTGCGTATCTCGATCCGACGTTCCCGATGGCTTCGACGTTCGCGCGCATGAATGGGCTGGTGGCGGTGCCGGTGCCGCTCACGGCCGACTACGACGCCGATGCTGACGGGCTGCTCGCGACGGGCGCGCGGATCATGTATCTCTGCTCGCCCAACAATCCCACGGGCACGCTCGTCTCGCGCGCGACGATCGAGCGAGTTGTCGCCGACGCGCCGGGGGTCGTCATGATCGACGAGGCATATGCCGAGTTTGCCGGCGTGTCGTCGGTCGACCTGCTGGCGCGGTCGGACCGGCTCTTGATCACGCGCACCATGTCGAAGGCGTTTGGGCTGGCAGGGCTTCGGATCGGGTACGGCGCCGCGGCGCCGGCGCTGATCGCCGAGGTGGAGAAGTCGAGAGGGCCGTACAAGGTGAACGTGGTCGCTGAGCAGGCCGCGTATGCGGCGCTCACGGAAGATCGGGAGTGGGTGGCCGAGCACGTCGCAGAGGCGGTTGCCAACCGCCGGCGGTTCGAGCAGGCGCTGGCGGCGATCCCGGGGGTTCGGGTGGTGCCGTCGTTTGGCAACTTTGTGTTCGCGCACACGTCGCAGCCGAGCGCGGGAATCGTGACGGCGCTGTGCGCGCGCGGGATCGGCGTTCGCGGATATCCGGACGGCATTCGCATCACGATCGGCCCGTGGCCGCTCATGGCACAGTGCCTCGAGGCACTCGCGGCAAGAGCCGGGTCATGAGGCGGGTCACCGTGTTCGACTACGGCGCGGGGAACTTGCACTCGCTGGCGAAGGCGCTGGCCGCGCCCGGAGTCGACGTGCGTATCGAGACCGATCCGGTGGCCGCGTTGGACACCGATGCGTTGGTGTTGCCGGGCGTCGGTGCGTTTGGCGCGGCGGCGGACCGGTTGGCGCCTGGACGTGCGGCAATGGCCGCCGCGCTCGAGGGCGGGCTGCCGTGCCTCGGGATCTGCCTCGGCATGCAGCTGCTCTTTGATGGCAGCGACGAGGGCGGCGGTGCCGGGCTGGGCGTCATTCCGGGGCGCGTGACCCGGTTGGTTGCGCCACGGGTACCGCACATCGGGTGGAACGCGGTCGAATCCGCGACTGACCCGCTGCTCAGCGTCGCGCCGCTGGACGTGGTCTACTATGCTCATAGTTACATCTGTCGGCCGACCGATCTGACGTCGGTGACGGCGTGGACCGAAGAGGGGGGCGACCGGTTCCCGGCCGCCGTCCGTTGGCGGCGCACCGTCGGTGTCCAGTTCCATCCCGAGAAGAGCTCCTCGCCGGGCGTCCGGTTTGTGCAGGCGTTCGTGAGCACACTCGCGTGATTGCCCTCCCAGCAGTAGACCTCCGCGGCGGCGCCTGTGTGCAGCTCGTAGGTGGTGCGTACGAGCGGGAAAGCGTCCGGCTCTCGGATCCCGTCGCCGTGGCGCGCGCGTGGCTCGACGCCGGCTTCCGCGCGTTGCACCTGATCGACCTCGATGCGGCGACCGGGCGCGGTTCCAACATCGGCATGGTCCGCGACATCCTCGGCGCGACTGACGCCGAGGTCCAGGTGGGGGGCGGGGTGCGCGATGGCGGGCGGATCGAAGAGCTGCTCGCCGACGGGGCCGCGCGCGTCATCGTCGGGACACGGGCCATGGAGGACAGCGACTGGCTGGACGAGATGACCTCGCGGTTCCCCGGCGTGCTCATCGTCGCCGCGGACGTGCGCGACCGGCGGGTCGTGACGCGGGGGTGGGCGCGGTCGCTCCCGCTCAACGTGCTCGACGCGATCGAGGAGTTGAACGCGTTGCCGCTGGCCGGCGTGCTCGTGACGGCCGTGCACCGCGAAGGGCAGTTGCAGGGCACCGATCTGCCGCTCATGGAAGACGTGGCCGAGGCGGCCGCGTTCCCCGTGTACGCGGCGGGCGGGATCACGACGTTGCACGATCTGCGCGCCCTGGCACACCGCGGTGTCGCGGCGGCCGTCATTGGGATGGCGCTCTACACGGGCGCGATCGACCCGCGCGCCGCGGCCGGAGAATTTGGCGAATGAGCATCGTCATCACGCGGGCCACCAAGGAGACCCGCATTCGGATCGAAGTGGCGCGCGGTGAGGGGCAGGCCAGTGTCGTCACCGGGCAGCCGTTTCTCGATCACATGATGGTCACGCTGGCGCGCTATGCGGCGTTCGACCTCTCGATCACCGCGGCCGGGGATCTCAAGCATCATCTGATCGAAGACGTGGGGATCGCCATGGGCACGGCCGTGGCGCGGCTCGTCCCCGCCACGGCGGCGCGGTACGGCGATCGGACGATCGGCATGGACGATGCGCTCGTGCATGTGTCGCTGGACACTGGTGGACGGCCGTACTATCGGGGGCCGCTTCCGAGCTCGCTCTATGACCACTGGATGCGGTCGTTTGCTGACAACGCCAATGTCACGCTGCACATTCGCGTGTTGCGCGGGCACGATCGCCACCACGTCGTCGAGGCGGCGTTCAAGGCGCTGGGCCTGGCGTTGCGCGACGCCCTCGTCGAGAGTGGCGCGGTGTTCAGTACCAAAGGCGCCGTCGAGTCGACGTGATGCTACGACGACGGGTGATTGTCTGCCTCGACGTCAACGGAGGCCGTGTCGTGAAAGGCGTCCGCTTCGTCGACCTCCGCGACATCGGTGACCCGGTGGCGCTGGCCGAGCGCTACGAGGCCGACGGCGCCGACGAGATCGTCTTCCTCGACATCTCGGCCAGCGCCGAGGCCCGCGCGACGCTCCTCGATGTGGCGCGTTCGACTGCCGAGCGGCTCTTTGTGCCCCTCACGATCGGCGGCGGCGTCCGGTCGAGCGACGACGTCGCCCGGGCCTTACGATCGGGAGCCGACAAGGTCAGCATCAACTCGGCGGCCGTCCGCCGTCCAGCGGTCCTGACCGAAGCCGCCGACCGCTTCGGCGCCCAATGCGTGGTGGCCAGCATCGATGCCGCGCACGATCCCACGATGCCGGGCTCGCCGTGGCGCGTCTTCGTCCAGGGCGGTCGCACGCCAACGGACCTGGACGCCGTGAGCTGGGCCGCCGAATGCGTCGCGCGCGGCGCGGGCGAGATCCTGCTGACGAGCATCGACCGCGATGGCGGTCGGGCCGGCTACGACGTGGCGCTCACGCGGGCCGTCGTCGAGGCGGTCGATGTGCCGGTGATCGCCTCTGGCGGCGCCGGCTCCGAGGCCGACGTCTGCGCCGTGCTCGGCGACGCGGGCCGCGCCGACGCGGCGCTCGTCGCGGGGATCGTGCACGATGGCATGACGACCGTGGGCCGGATCAAGCACGCCATGACGGAGGCCGGGATATGCTGCAGGCAGTGAGCGACCTCGCCCGCGCCGTTGGCGACGCGGCGTTGGCCCGGTTCAAGACCGGGTTGGCCGTCGAGACGAAATCTGATGGCTCGCCCGTCACCGAGGCCGACCGCGGCGCTGAGATGGTTGCGCGCCAATGGATCGAGCGGCATTTCCCCAAAGACGGGATCCTCGGCGAGGAACACGGCGTCGTGCGCCCGAATGCCCGGCGTCTCTGGATCATCGATCCGATCGATGGCACGAAAGCCTTTGTGCGCGGCG
Source organism: Gemmatimonadaceae bacterium (assembly GCA_035569435.1). Taxonomy (GTDB): domain Bacteria; phylum Gemmatimonadota; class Gemmatimonadetes; order Gemmatimonadales; family Gemmatimonadaceae; genus DASRDS01. Next base: position 38,227 of record DATMNB010000195.1, on the reverse strand, counting down.
TGCCGCTGTGGGCGACGCTCATTGCCGTCGCCGAGGGTGACGCGATCCTGGGTGGCGCCGTATACTGTCCCGCGGCCGGTGAGCTTGTCATCGCCGCACGCGGCGAGGGCGCGTGGCACAACGGGACGCGATGCCACGTGTCCTCGGTCGGCACGCTCGCCAAGGCGACGATCGTGACGAGTGATGACCGATTCTTTGATCGGCCCGACCGCGCCAACCGATGGGGCGCGTTGACCGCGGCGGCCTCAGTGGCGCGGACGTGGGGCGACGGGTTTGGCTATCTGATGGTCGCGACCGGACGCGCCGAGGTCATGGCGGACAGCACGATGCAGGTGTGGGACGCGGCCGCGCCCTTCGTGGTGGTCACCGAGGCCGGCGGGGCGTTCACCGACTGGCAGGGGCGCTCGACAGCGTTTGGCGGAGGCGGCATCGCGACCAATCTCGCCCTGGCCGACGTGGTGCGCGCGGCGCTCGTGGAGGAGCCGTGATCGGTCTCGATCTCGATGCGCTCGACTTCGACAAAGGCGGAGGCCTGGTGACGGTGGTCGCGCAGGACGCCGTGACTGGCGCCGTGCTCATGGTCGCGCTCAGCAATCGCGAGGCATTGGAGCGGACGGTGGCCACGGGCGAGATGCACTATTTCTCGCGACGCCGCGGACTGTGGCACAAGGGCGCCACAAGTGGCAACACGCAGCGCGTCGTGTCGCTCACGGCCGACTGCGATGGCGACACGGTGTTGGCGCTGGTCGAGCCCCGTGGACCGGCCTGCCACACCGGAGCCGTCAGTTGTTTCAATGGCGCGGGGGGCGATGCGCTCTCGACGCTCGACCGGACGCTCGCCGCCAGGGCCACCCCGGCCGCGGGGGCCGACGAGTCCAGCTACACGCGCCGGCTCCTTGGCGACCGCAACCTGCGACTCAAGAAGCTCGGCGAGGAGATGGCGGAACTGGTGGCCGCGTGCGCGGATGGCGACCGGGATCGCGCGACGGACGAGGCGGCCGACGTCGTGTATCATACCCTCGTCGCGCTCCGCGCCCTCGGCGTTGGGTTGGATGATGTCCGGCTGACCTTGGAACGGCGCGCGGCCCAGCGGCATTAATGCGGTACATTCACACCTTACGGAGAACCACGGCATGGGTCGACGCGCGCTGTTGATGGGAATCGCGGGACTGGCGATGGCCACCACCGCACAGGCGCAGGGCAAGGTGAAGGTGCAGTGGCTCGGGCACGCGGCGTTTCTGGTCACCTCGCCCGGCGGGACCCAGCTGTTACTCGATCCGTGGATCACAGAGAACCCGAGCGTGCCGGACTCGCTCAAGGACCTGAGCCACTACAAGCCGGCGGCGATTCTCGTCACACACTCCCACTCTGACCATAGCGCCGACGCCAAGGCGATTGCCGTGGCGTCGGGGGCACCGGTCGTGAGCGCTTACGAGTGGGTGGCGGCGCAGGGGTTGCCCGAGAAGCAGACGCTGGGCGGCAACGTCGGCGGGACGTTCAAGATCGGCGACGTCACGATCCATCTCGTGACGGCCGTGCATTCCAGTGAGCCGGGGCGACCAGTCGGGTTTGTGCTCGAGTTCACCAACGGTCAGACGATCTACGATACCGGCGATACCTGGATCTTTGGCGACATGGCGTTGATTCAGGAGATCTACCACCCGACGGTCATTCTGTTGCAGGTCGGGGGCGGACCGTACAACGAAGATCCCAAGACGGCCAAGTTGGCGATCACGAAATACTTTCATCCGACGGCCATCATCCCGATGCACTACGCGACGTTCCCCGGATTGGCCACCGAGGCGGACGTGCGCACGGCCTTTGCAGGTGACTCGCGCGTCATGATCCTACGGCCCGGCAACACGCGGACATTTTGAGCACCGCGGCGCTCTTCTCGCCGCTCACCCTGCGCGACATCACGCTCCGCAATCGGATCGTGGTGTCGCCCATGTGTGAGTATTCGTCCGTCGATGGGCTGGCCAACGACTGGCACCTCGTGCACCTGGGCAGCCGCGCGGTGGGCGGCGCGGGCCTCGTCTTCACCGAGGCGACGGCCGTGACCGCCGATGGGCGCATCAGCCCGCAGGACTTAGGGATCTGGAGCGACGCGCACATCGACCCCTTGGCGCGGGTGACGCAATTCATCGACGCGCACGGCGGCGTGGCCGGGGTGCAGCTTGCGCACGCCGGACGCAAAGCCAGCACGCGGCGACCGTGGGAGGGGACCGGGTCGGTCTCGGTGGCCGACGGGGGGTGGCGGCCCATCTGGGCGCCCAGCCCGATCGCCTTCGCCGAGGGCTGGATCGTGCCCGAGGCGCTCGACGAAGCGGGCATCCACGAGGTCACCGCGGCGTTTGCCGCGGCGGCACGGCGGGCGTACGCGGCGGGCTTTCGCGTCATCGAGATCCATGCGGCGCATGGGTATCTCCTGCACGAGTTTCTCTCGCCGCTTTCCAACAAGCGCACCGACCGGTACGGGGGGTCGTTCGAGAACCGGACCCGGTTGCTGCTCGACACCGTGCGCGCAGTCCGCGAGGTGTGGCCCGAGCGGTTGCCGTTGTTTGTCCGACTCTCGGCGACCGATTGGGTCGACACCGGGTGGACGATCGAGGACTCGGTCGCCCTCGCGCGGCTGCTCGGGCCGCTCGGCGTCGATCTCGTCGACTGCTCATCGGGTGGCAACACGGCCAAGTACCTAGGCCCGCCGATGGCGCCGGGCTATCAGGTCTCGCTCGCCGAGCGCGTGCGTCGGGATGCCCGCGTCATGACGGGGACGGTCGGCATGATCGTCGCACCTGAGCAAGCCGAGGCGATCCTGCGCGAGGAGCAGGCCGACATCGTGTTCATCGCGCGCGAGCTGTTGCGCGATCCGTACTGGCCGCTCCACGCGGCGCACACGCTCAAGACGAACGTGCCGTGGCCGGACCAATACCTGCGGGCCAAACCCACGTCCTGATCCGTGCCTGTCCGCCCGATCGTGACGGCGCATCTGTTCCCCAAGATCGAGCGGCTGCTCATCGAGCTCCTCGAGTCGCTCGGTCCGGACGAGTGGGAACGGCAAACGTTGGCGCCACAATGGAAAGTCAAAGACGTGGCGGCGCACCTGCTGGACACGCAGCTCCGCAAACTCTCCCGGGTGCGCGATGGATACGTGGACGACCCGACGCCGGCGCACTCCCTCGTGGCCCTTGTGGATCAGCTCAACCAACGAAGCGTGACGGTCTACCGCCGGCTGAGCCCACGCGTGCTCATTGCCCTGATGGCAGATGCCTCCCGCGAGAGCGCCGAGTATCATCAGTCACTCGACCCATTCGCGCCGGCGACGTTCGCGGTGAGTTGGGCCGGCGACACGACGTCGCCAAACTGGTTTGACACGGCGCGCGAGTACACCGAGCGCTGGCACCACCAGCAGCAGATCCGCCTCGCCGTGGACCGGCCAGCGATCATGACCCCCGAGCTGTATCGCCCGGTCCTCGACTGCTTCATGCGTGCGTTGCCATTCACCTACCGCGACACCGCGGCAGCGCCGGGCACGCTCCTGCGGTTCGACATCGCCGGCGACTGTGGCGGCACATGGATGCTCCGGCGCGACCACCTCTCATGGCGGCTCGCGGAGGACTCAGTCGATACCCCGATGGCGCGCGTCGTCATTCCCCAGGAGATTGCCTGGCGCATCTTTACCAAGGCTATGCGCCGCGACGTGGCCGCCGCTCAGGTGCAGGTCGAGGGCGATCGCGAGTTAGGGCTTCGCATCTTGGACATGGTCGCGATCATCGGGTAGACCCGCAGTCTCAATGTGAGTATGTTTTACGCGCGCGAGCGCAAGGTCGACTACCCTCTGCATCGCCTCGCGTGGCCATTTTCAGGCGCCAGCTCACGCCACGTCCACAGTGAACAATCCTGGTGGTCGTGCGGAGCGACCCGACCGAGCCCAGCCATAACCTAGTGTTCCGCGCGGGCTTGGGTCGCGCCCAAAGTGCACAGAATTAGCAGGTGCGCGTGGACTTACGCTTTGTTGCACGCGGCGCGTTACGCGGCTGGGTCGAATGTCGTGCGGCTCGACGATGACGTGGCCGAGGTGTTTCACACGCCGGAGAGTGTCAACGCGGCGCTCCGCGTTCTCGTACAGCTGATTAAGGCGCAAGCGCAAAAGGTATCTGCGTAGGCCACGTGTGAGGCGCGCTGCTGGTTAGCCTTAGAACCCCCTGACCGCCGCCGGCGAGAGCTTGGTCGTGTCGCCAACATATGCGAACGAGATATCCCGCATGTACTGCCGCGCCACCCGTTGGATGTCAAACGGGTTGACGTGCCGCAGCTCGGCGACAAACCGATCGCCCTGCGCCGTACGATAGTCGCCGCGATAGAGCTCGGCGCGTGCCAGGAAATTGGCCTGGTCGGCGTTGGTCTCGTTGTCGAGGAAGTACTCCGTGATGAACTGCTGGACGAGGCGACCCAAGGCGTCGGGGTCGACGATGTTGGTTTGGAGCTGCGCGACCTCGTGGCGCATGATCGTCAGGACCGAGTCGGGCGCAACGGTCGTGACGTAGAGGCCGCCCTCGCCGATGGCGCGCTCGACGAACGGCGCGTTCACGGCATACGAGAGGTTGCGCTCGTCACGGATGATGGCGAACAGCCGGCCCGAGAGGACGGCCAGCGCCACGCGGAGGGCCTGATAATCCGGACTCGTGGCGGGCGGACCCTGGAAGTGGCCGAGGATGTAGTTGGTGGGGAGGTGGCGCTCGTCGGTCACGAGCGCCATCGGGTGGGGCAGCGCGGGCGTGGGAAGCGTCCAGGTGTAGGTGCCGGGCGGGAGCTTGGCGAGGGTGCGCTGGATGAGGCGTTCGACACGCGGGCGGTCGACGTTGCCGACGACAACGATCAGCATGCGCGAGCGGACCATCTGCGTCGCCTCGTACTGCCTGAGCTGCCGCACGGTGATCGCGGCCACCGAGCGCTCGGTGCCGGCGACCGCGCGGCCGTACGGGTGGTGTGGGTAGGTGACGCTGTCGGCCAGATACTCGAGGAGCGCGTCCGGCGAGTCGCGGCGTTGGCGGACCGCCGAGGCGTATTGCGTGCGGAGGAGCTCGACCTCGGTCGTGTCGATCGTCGGGTACATGAGGCGGTCGGCCAGGACATCCCACGTCGAGTCGAACGTCGACGGTGTGGCGCGCACGCCGATCGAGGTCCAATCGGGCGTGGGGTCGATGGCGATCGACGTGCCGAGCGTCGCCATGACGTGGCGGAGGACCGTCTTGGAGTAGTGGCGCGTGCCCTGCTCGGAGACGTCGAGGAGGAAGGGCTCGATGCCGGCCGTGGCATCGGTCGTCTGTCGCGTGCCACCGAGGAGATAGACGTCGGCGGTCACGACGTTGGCCGACGTCGAGCGGCGGAGAATGACCGGGATTCCGGCCACGACGAAGCGCGAGGTCGTGCTGTCGGCCGCGGCGGGACTGAGCGGGGCCTGCGTCGGGCCCTGCGCGCCGAGCGGGACGGCCATCAGCAGCGCCACGAATGCCGTGCGCGCGCTCAAGCACGAGTTCATTGGCTGGCCCTCGTGCTCCCGCCGATCAAGGCGGATTCCGTGAGATTGAGCGCCTGGCGATCGGCCGGGGACAGCAGCACACCGGTCACGTGCGGCTTGCCCACGATGTATCGGCGCGCATACGCCGCCAGATCGGTGGTCGTGCGCGTCGCCATGTTGTCGACGTACCCCATGAAATAATCGAGACTCGCCACGGCCCACCAGAACCCGATGATGTGCGTGTACCCGGTCGTCCGCTCGGTTGTGAACGCCGTCGACACGGCCCGCTGCGCCTTCACCTGCGCCAGCTGCTCCGGCGTGATGTACCCCGGATCGGCGAAATGCGAGATCTCCTGATCGAGCGCCGCCATCGCCCGGGCCAGTTTGTCGGGCGACGTCTGGCCGCTGATCGTGATCGGACCCACGTGATCCAGCGTGTAGTAGTTGACGACAACGCCCTGAAAGAGCCCGCTGTCGACCAACCGCTGCTGAAATCCCGATCCGGGCTGGTTGAGCACATCCGAGAATACGTCGGCCGAGTAGGTCGACACGGCATCAGCGCGCACGCTCGGGCCTTGCCACTGCATCTCGATTGTCACGGCGCTAACGGGCGTCTCGGCGATCACGGCCTGGTTGCCGCTGAGTGGCGGCATGGGCGGGATCGGGTCCGCCACAAACGGGTCGGGCCCGCGGGGCCAGTCGCTGTAGATCGTGCGCGCGAGCGAGAACACTTCCTGCGGGTCGACGTCGCCCGTGACGAGGAGCAACGAGTTGTTGGGGATGTAGTAGCGGCGTTGGATCTCGCGCATCTGGTCGGGCGTCACGTTGCGGACGACCGTGCGGTCGCCGATCACGTTTTTCCGGCTGAAGTTGCCGGGCCAGAGCTTCTGGCCCATCGCCTGGTCGAGGACAAAGTAGGGGCTCGCTTCCTGGCGGTCGTACTCGCCGAGGACGACTTCTTTCTCGCGCGCCAGCTCGCCGGGGAGAAAGAGCGGGTGGCGGAGGGCTGCGGCCAGGAATCGCATCCCGCCGGCGATGCTGTCGGCGGGGAGGGTGACGTAGTAGTCGACCCGCTCCTCGGAGGTCGTGCCGTTGAACACGGCGCCGAGCTCCGACGCCCGGTCGACGAAGGCGCCCGGGGCGGGGTACTGCTGGTTGGCGCGGAAGAACATGTGCTCGTACATGTGCGCCAGGCCGGCGTAGGGCGGGGTCTGGGTGTACGAGCCGTTCTTGACGTCGATCTCCACGGTCGCCAGGGGGACGCCGTGGTTCTCGACGACGATCACCTCGAGGCCGTTGTCGAGGACGCGACGTTGGATCGACTTCTCGAGCTCCGCCCGCTGCGCCTGCGCGGGCTGCGCGACAAGCACCAGGAACGCAACTATCATCGCGCCGAGCAGGTTGCTCGCGCTCGGGGTGCGCCCCTTGGGCGCACCCTTCAAACCGACAAGCACCTCACGCGCGCCAGCGCGTGAGGTGGCGACGCGCGCCTCGACCCGGCATTTTGCTGTTGGCATTATGACACTATCTCGGTTGAACGCCCTCGACGCCACGCTGGACCCTACGCGGCTCACGCGCAATGCGTTGCTGGCCCCATTTACGACCTTTCGTATCGGCGGGCCAGCCGATCTCCTGTACGATGCTACCTCGTCTGACGATCTCGCAAATGCGGTGGCCGCCGCGCGCGAGCTCGGGATCCCGTATTTCGTCCTCGGCCTCGGCGCCAACATCCTCGTGGGCGACCGCGGGTTCCGCGGCCTCGTGATCCGAAATCTCGCCGCCGCGCACCGCTTTGGCGACAACGGCGCGCTGTGGGTCGAGAGCGGCGCGCGCGTTGGCGACCTCATTCCCGAGGCCGTTCGGCGGGGATGGTCCGGGTTGGAACACTACATCGGGATCCCAAGCACCGTTGGCGGCGCCGTGTGGCAGAATCTGCACTTTCTCTCACCGGCACCAGCACGCGACCGCACGATGTTCATTGAGGAGATCGTCACGTCGTGCGACCTGGTCACACGCGCCACGGGCGAGCGCGTATCGATCGATCGCGCGGGGATGCGATTCGGCTACGACACGAGCATCCTGCACGAGACACACGACACAGTGCTCGCCGTCACCTTCCAGCTCGAGCCCGGCGAGCAGGCAACGATGCAACGCATCCTGCAAGAGAACCTGAGCTGGCGCGGCTCCCGGCACCCGTGGCTCGAGTTCCACCCGAGCGCCGGCTCGATCTTCAAGAAGATCGAGGGCGTCGGCGCCGGTCGCCTGATCGATGCCTGCGGCCTCAAAGGCTTCCGCCACGGCGACGCCCAGATCTCGTACATCCACGCCAACATCATGGTTAACCTGGGCCACGCTACGGCCCGCGATGTCCGCGAGCTCATCGCCATCGCCCAGGAGGCAGTGGCCGAGAAGTTCGACCAACATTTGGAACCCGAGATCGGTTTTGTAGGCGAGTTTTAGAACGCGGCGCCCAGGGCGACGAACGCCGTCCAGTTCCGCCCATGCACCGCGCCCGCCGCGTCACCCACCGCTCGGGCCGCTCCCACGCCGACGGCGCCGCCAAACGCCCGCACCAGCAGATCGATCGATGACCGCAGCCCATGCGTCGGCGCCGATGGGGCGTTGAGCTGCGCCACTGCCCGTGCCGCGGCCGCCGTCCCAACCTCCGTCCACCCGGACTGCACCCCAGCGGCCAACGCCGGCGCCGGACCCGGGAGAAAGAACCCGCCCGGCAACCGTATCGGCCGCGACAGCGCCCGAATCGGCAGCGCATACTGAATCTCGCCCTGCAGCAACGCGGCGCGATCGCCGGCGAATTGCTTGTAGTTGTACGACGTGAGCCCTTCGTCGAACCCCAACTCGAACAACTGTTGCGGCGGAATCACCGTCCCCGTCACGATCCCGGCATCCCCACGGCCGAGGAGCGTGAACGGCCCGACCGGCTGCCGCTCGACGATCCGCGCCTCGGCGCGGTTCCACGACAGATCGCCCCCCGCCCACTCGTCGCGGAGCCGGACCCCAAACCCGGGCGTCGCGTAGCCCGCGTCGACGTCAGGGTGCAACGCCACCGTGACCGCCACACGCCCGTATCCGCCCGGCAACACCCCGCGGTTCACCCGAAACGTGGAATCCCCAACGAACACCCACGGAAAGATCGGCGGCCTGAGCACCCGCCGCGCCTCACCACGGTCATCGCCCGCACCGGCCTCCACCCGCGCCACGACATCGCGCGACGCGCCCCACGCCCGCTCGGCGAACACCGTCGCCCGCCGCCGGTCGACATAGTCATAGTCGTCCTGCGCCACCAACGCCTCGATCGTCGGCCCGTCGGCAAACGACGTGCGAAAATCGTTGGTGTTGTCGAGCGCCCGCTCGACACGCACGCCCGCCACGAGCGACGCATCGGGCCGCGTCCAATCGAGACCGACCGCGCCCCGCATCGTCCGCTCCGTCCACGCGTAGCCGACGTTGCCGTGCGCCACGAGCCCCGGCGCCGCGTCACGAAAGCGGAGGGCCGCGCCGTACCCGGTGTACAGCCCCTCCACACGATCGACCCGCAGAAAATCCGAGAACCGGTCGACCCGCCAGTCGAGCCTCGGGCGTCCGGTCGGACGCCAATAGTCGGGCGCCAGATCGTCGTAGTCCGCCGCACGCACTGCCGTGGTCGCCGCGCCGAGCGGCAGCGTCCAGCCGCCGTAGCGCGTCACGCTGTCCGACGGCGCATACGTCACGGGATGCGGACCCCACATCAAGGTGTCGCCGACCATCGGACCGACACCGGTATCGTTCACCACATAGCGCGAATAGTGCGACCGCACCCGGACCACGATGCGCCCAGTACCAGCGAACGGCGAGGCGACCTGCGCCTCGATGCGCTGGTCGGCCGGGAGCCAGTACGCCCCGTCGATCTCGGCGTTCGTCAGATCGATCACGAACACTGACTGCAGCACCACCGCGCGCAGCCCGCGATGACCGTCCACCAGGGCAAAGACGCCCCGCATGCGCACGAGCTGATCCGTCGTGGCGTCGAGGTAGAGATCCCCACGAAACACCAACGCCCGCGTGCGCAAATGCGCGCTCGGCTCGACGTGCACCCGCACCAGAGGAATCGCGCGCGCGGCGCCGGGCACGCGCAGCGTGGCCACGGTGTCTCCCCCCGTATACCGATAGATCCGCTCTCGATCCTCGGCCAAGGGATGCATCACCACGATGGTCGAATCGCGGCTCCGTGCCGCCCGGCTGGTGTCGACCCCAAACAGCAAACTCAATCGGTTGCCGTACAACACCGGCACCGTCCACGACTGGCGCACGAGCCCCACGAGTGATGGCGCCAGGGCCGCAAGTTGGGCCCGATACCCGATGATGTGCTGTTCGTATGTCCCGCTACGTCGCCACCGCGCGTCGCTGGCGACCTGCTCGATCTCGATCGTCCCTTCGGTTCCGTCGGCCCGCCGCACCAGCGCCGCGAGCTCGCTCTCGATACGCGCCCGATACGACTGTAGAGTCGGCGGCGGTCGTCGGTTGTGGTCAGCCGCCAGCGCCACCACGGCGCGCAGTGCGGGCGTGGCGTAGATGGAGTCGGCGCTGGCGACCGCCGACTGCGCTGCCAACTGTACTGCCATCTGCGCGGCGACGACAAACGTCCACACGCGTCGAATTCTATATTGCTGCCGTGCCTACCCGACGATCGTCATATTGGTCTGATACGCGCGCCCCGCGATACAGTCTCCTCTTCGCCATGCCCCTGCTCATCGCCTACCAGGGGCTGGCGACCACACTCTCCCGCACCACGACGGGCGGCGTGCGCAACGGTGCCGACGTCCTCCTCCAGGAAGCCTTCTTCGCCGTCTTTGGACGGTACGAGCCGATCGCTTTTGCCGTGGCCGTCATCGGCCCGGCCATCTGGCTCGTGGCCCGGGATCTCCGCTCCGGCGGCCGCCTCGTGCCTGCCGTGTTCGTCGGGATGCTCGCCGAATCCTGCCTGCTGGCGGCCGTGTTCGGCACCGTCATCGGCACAATCACCGCCAACATCCTGCACCTGAGATTGGCGATCGTGGGCGGCGGTCCGCTCGCCCACTCCGCCCTCGCCACACGCATCATGCTCGCGCTCGGCGCGGGGATCTACGAGGAACTGCTGTTCCGCGTGATCCTCGTCTCAGGCATCGCCGCCCTCGGCGAGCGACTCCTCGGCTGGAAACGCGCCACCGCGGGCACGGTCGCCGTCATCATCTCGGCCACGATCTTCTCGGCGTTCCACTACATCGGCCCCTACGGCGACCCGCTCAGGCTCGATTCGTTTCTGTTTCGACTCCTGGGCGGCGTCGCGTTCAGCGTCGTCTATCTCCTGCGCGGCTTTGGGATCACCGCCTGGACGCACGCGCTGTACGACGTCCTCGTGCTCACCGCCTAGCGGCGCTCACCAGATCTCGGCCCGCACCTCGGGTGGCCGCACCATCGGGTCGCCCGGCTTGCACCCCCACGCGGCGGCGAACTCCGGCAGGTTGGACAGCGGTCCATTGACGCGCCAATGGCTCGGCGCATGCGGATCCGTGAGCGCCAACGTCCGCGCAAACGCCGGCCGGATATTCTGCCGCCAGATCTGCCCCCAGCTGAGAAAGAACCGCTGCTCCGGCGTAAAGCCCCCGATCTTGGTCCGTGGCTTCCCGGCCAGCGCGCGCTCCATCGCCGCGTAGGCGATCTTGACCCCGCCCAGATCGGCGATATCCTCGCCGAGCGTGAGCTTCCCGTTGACGTGGACCGAATCCACCGCGACGTAGCCGTCGAACTGCGTGGCCACACGCTCGGCGCGCTCGGTGTACTGCGTCGCGTCCTCGGTGGTCCACCAGTCGCGGAGGTTGCCCTCGCCGTCTGACTTCCGCCCCTGGTCGTCGAACCCGTGCGTCATCTCGTGGCCGATGACCGCGCCGATCCCCCCGTAGTTGACCGCGTCGTCCGCGAGCGGGTCGAAGAACGGCGGCTGGAGGATCCCCGCCGGAAACACGATCTCGTTCATCGTGCTGTTGTAGTACGCGTTGACGGTCGGCGGCGTCATCGTCCACTCGGTCCGGTCGACGGGGCGCCCCAGCTTGCGGATCCGGCGCTCGACATCGAATGCCCGCGCCGCCAGCCAGTTGGTGACGTACGGCCCGTGCCGCACGGTGAGCGCCGTATAGTCGCGCCACTTGTCGGGATAGCCGATCTTCTCGGCGAACGCATCGAGCTTGGCGATCGCGCGGCGCCGGGTGGTGGGCGTCATCCACGCAAGCGTGCGCAGGTCGTCGCGCAGGACCCCTTCCAGATTCTTGACCAGTGCGCGCGCCCGGGCCCGCGCGGCGGGCGAGAACGTCCGGGTGACATAGGCCTGCCCGAGCGCTTCGCCCATCGCGCCATCGGTCGCGCGCAGGCACCGCTGCCAGCGCGGGAGCATGGCCGGTGTGCCGGAGAGCACCTGCTCAAAGCGGAAGTTCTCATTGACGAACGCCGAGTCGAGCGTGGGCGAGGCGGTGTCCAGCAGATGAAACCGGAAATACAGCCGCCAGGCATCGACGGGCACCGCGACGAGCAGCGAGTCGAGCGCCGAAAAGAACTTGGGTTGATTGACGATGAGCGCGGGCTGCCGCGCGGCGCCGACATCATCCATCCAGGCGCGCCAGTCGAGATGGGGCGTGACCGAGTCGGCGCCGGCCAGCGTCATCTTGTGATACGTGTTGTACGGATCGCGCCGCTCGACGCGCGTCATCGACGCTCTCGCCAGCGTCGTTTCTAGGCCAAGAATCTTATCGGCCGCGGCGCGCGCGTCGGCGGGCTCCATGCCGCCGAGTGTCAGCAGACGGCCGACGTGCGCCGCGTACTGCGCCCGGATCCCGGCTGACGCCGAGTCGGTCTTGGTGTAGTAGTCCCGGTCGGGGAGGCCGAGGCCGCCCTGCGCGACATACAGCGCTTCCTGGCGGCTGTGCTTGAGATCGGGCTGGATCGCGAACCCAAACGGCGCTGGGATCCCCAGTCGTTGGAGTCGCGCCGACTCGGCGCGGAGACTCGTCAGCGTCGTCATCGCGGCGATCCGATCGAGCTCCGGCTTGAGCGGTTGCAGGCCATCGGCCTCGGCGCCCGTCGAATCCATGCAACTGGCGTAGAAGACGCCGACCTTGCGCGTGCTCGGCGCCTTGGCGGACGCGGTGTCACGCACGGCCACGTCCAGGACTTCGCGCAGGACCAGGCGGTTACGCTCGGCGAGCTCGTCGAAGCTTCCCCACCTCGGGAACGCCGCCGGGATCGGATGCGTCTTGGTCCATCCACCTGTGGCGAACTGATAGAAATCCTGGCATGGCGCGCAGGTCGTATCGAGGTTCGCGGGGTCGATCCCGTGGACGGTCGGGACGGTGTCGGATGCGGCGGGAAGGCCGAGCAGGAGGAGCGAGGCGGCGAGTATGAGCATCCGCTATGATGCTGCCAATTGCCGCCCGGCGAAAGGCCGGGACAAGGCCGTCAGGGGCCGACTGTCGCCGCGCCCGTGGTGTCGGCGCCGCGGCGCACGTAGTGGTAGTGCAGCAGCCGGGGATCGGTGGGATGCCGTTTCAGGGCGAACGTCAACAGGTCGCGGGCGTAGCCGCCGTGGCCCTCGTCGATCAGGATCGTGGCCATCTTGAGGATCGCATCGATGTCGTCGGCGTCGTACTGGATGGCCTTTTCATAGGCCGCACGCGCAGAGTCGGGCGCGTGGGCGGCCATGGCCGCATCGCCCTTTTCCACGAACCGCCGGGCCGCGGCCGTGTCGTGATGCGTGCTGTCCATCCCCTGCGCCCCCGCGCCCGGCGCTGCGGCGGCAAAGACCAGCATAAACAGCATGAGCAGCATGACGATGGACCGCGGTGATGCCATTGGACGCCTCACGTGATTTCGGTGGCCGCCGCCCACGCCTCGAGCGCGGCATCGAGCGCCTGGCGCGCCCGGTCGAGATCGGCGCCGATCCGTGCCCCGCGCGCGGCCCCTTCCGGCGTCGCGTACAGCTCCGGATCCGCCGCCTCGGCCGTCAACCGATTGACCACGGCCTCGGCATCCGCCACCCGTGCTTCCGCCACCTCGGCCGCCCGCCGCGCGGCCCGCGTGGCGCGCTCGCCGTTTGTCCGCACGGCGGCGGGGGCAGGAGCGGGCTTCGCCTGCACTTTGCGGCGAGCCGCGGCCTGCGCCGCCTCGGCGGCCGCGGCGGCCGCCGCACGCGCGCGATCCTCGCCGTACTCCTCCCACTCGGCAAACGTCCCGTCAAACACCCCGATCCGCTGCGCGTCGAGCACCCACACCCGCGTCGCCAACGCCCGCAACAACGCCCGGTCGTGGCTCACGAGCAAGACCGTCCCCGGATACCGCTCGACGGCATCCTCCAACGCCTCGATCGACTCCACGTCGAGGTGATTCGTCGGCTCATCGAGGATGAGCAGGTTCGCCCCCTCGAGCATCATGATCGCCAACGCCACGCGCGCCCGCTCGCCACCCGAGAGGGAATCGGCCCGCCGCTGCGCCTCGTCACCGGAAAACCCAAATCGCCCCAGATGCGACTGGATCTGCCCCCGTGTCCAGAGGGGCCGCAAATCGTTGATCACCTCGTAGAGGGTGCGATCGAGCGGCACCTGCCCCATGTCCTGTCGGTAGTGCGCGACCCGGATCGACCCGCCGATCCGCAGCACCCCCGCGTCGACCGGGTGTTCACCGACGAGCGCGCGCAGAAACGTCGACTTCCCGGCCCCGTTGGGCCCGATGATCCCGACCCGATCCCCGCGCGTGACCCACGCGGTCACGTCATCGACGAGCACCCGGTCGTCGACGGTGATCCGCACCTTTTCGGCTGACACGACCTGGTCCCCGCCCCGCTCGGCGACGTCGAGCCGCAGCGCCATCGCCCCATCCTCGCCGGGCGGCGCACTCAGTCGCGGGAGCCGCTCCAACTTCTTGCGCCGCCCCTTAGCCTGTTTGGTGTTCTGCCCGGCAATGTTGCGCCGAATGTAGTCTTCCTCGTTGGCGATCACCTTCCGCTGCTTGTCGACCGACCGCTGCAGCGAGAGGCGCCGCTCGGCCCGTTGCATGACAAACGCCTCGTAGCCCCCCGTGTACGCCGTCGCCGTCCCGCCCTCGACGTGCAGCACGTGATCGACGACCGCCGCCAGGAAGGCGCGGTCGTGGCTCACTAGAATCACAGTCTCGTCGGTCTCGGCGAGGTACTGCTCCAACCAGCGCGACGTCTCCAGATCGAGATGGTTGGTCGGCTCGTCGAGGAGCAGCACATCCGCCGGCGTCACGAGCTGCCGCGCCAACCCGAGCCGCCCGCGCTCGCCGCCGCTCAGCGCCTCGAGCGGCCGCGTCCGCGCCTCGGCGGGATCGAACCCCAGCCCGTGCAGCACGGCGTCGACGCGTGAGGCAATCTGATAGCCGCCTTCATGCTCGAACCGTTCGAGATCGTGCCCGTAGCGCGCGAGCGCCGCATCGTCGGAGTGCGTCGCCAGCGCGGCCGCCTGGTCCGCCAGCGACTGCTCCAGCTCCAACAGCTCGGCAAACGACCCCGCGGCCGCCTCCCACACCGTCGTCGCGCCGCCAAAATCGCGGTGCTGCTCGAGCAGCGAGATCCGTAAGCCGCCCACGCGCGTGACCTGGCCGCGTGTCGGCTCCATGACGCCGGTGATGAGCCGGAACAGCGTGGTCTTCCCAGACCCATTCCGCCCGACGACGCCCCACTTGTCGCCGGCGCCGACGGTGAACGTGACATCATCGAGCAGCCGCGTCGCGCCAAACGACACGCCGACGCCGCTCATCGCGAGCTGCGTCATCCTTCCGCCACCCACGTCGTCCAGGTGTCCTCGGCCGGCCCGATCGTCAGCTTGTGCTGCCACCGCACGAGGGGCACGCGCAAGAGCATCGGATCGTCGGCCAGCGTGTCGAGCCACCGGACGTCCGAATACTGCGCCGCGCGCAACCCGCGCTCGGCGAACCGCTTCCCATCGCGGTCGAGCAGTGCGGCCACGCCGAATTTCTGGGCGAATCGCTGCAGCTCGCCCGGCGACGCCGCGCGCTCGCGCAGGTCGACAAAGTGCGTCTTGATGCGGCGCTCGGCGAAGAACCGAAGGGCGGAGCGGGTGGCGGGATCTTTCTTTGTACCGAAAACTTGGACTTCCATCATAGGGAGCCCGAAATCTACATCACCCGGCTAGCGCCTGGGTTACATTGTGTCAACGATGAACGATGTCCACTATCGGCCCGCGTGGTGGGTCCCCGGAGCACACGCGCGTACGATCTGGGGGAAGCTCGTGCGGCGGATCCCGGTGGTTGCGACGCGGCGCGAGCAGTGGGATACGCCCGACGGCGACGTGCTCGACATCGAGCGCCTCGACGCGCCGGCGGATCGGCCGCGGCTGGTGCTGTTGCACGGGCTCGAGGGGACAGTGCGGTCGCACTACGTGCAGGGCACGCTGGCCGAAGTCGCCCGCCGCGGCTGGAGCGCCGATCTCGTGCTCTTTCGGTCCTGCGGCGGCACGCTCAATCGCGCGCGGCGGTTCTATCATTCGGGGGAGACCGGCGATCTCGCCTTCGCCCTCGAGCGCATCATGGGCGAGTTCCCGAACACGCCGCTCGTGATGGCGGGGTTCTCGCTCGGTGGCAACGTGCTGCTCAAGTACCTGGGCGAGCGCGGCGATGCGGTGCCGGCCGCGATCCGTGCGGCGGTGGCGGTCTCGGTGCCGTTTGACCTGGACCGCGGGGCCGATCACATCGACCGCGGGTTCGCGCGCGTGTATCAGGCGAGCTTCATGAAGTCGCTCAAACGCAAGGCGTACGCGAAACTCGAGCAGTACCCCAATCTCTACGATCGCGCGCGGCTCGATGCGGTGCGGTCGATTCGCGACTTCGATGAGCTCGTGACGGCGCCGTTGCACGGGTTCGCGGACGCGACTGACTACTACACGCAGTCGAGCGCGCTGCGCTTCCTGGGCGGCGTTCGGCGGCCGACATTGCTGCTCAGTGCCGTCGACGATCCGTTTCTGCCGCCGGCGGTCCTCGACGACGTGCGCGCCGTGGGGCGCGTCAATCCGGCGCTGACGATCGAGTTCGTCCCGGAGGGAGGACACGTCGGGTTCATCAGTGGGACGGTCCCGTGGCGTCCCATCTATTACGCCGAGCGGCGGGTGGCGGGCTTCCTGTCCCACGCGCTCCGCGCGCCTGAGGCAATGTCAGCGTAGCTATATTTCCGCCCATGCCAACACGTCATGCAACGGCCGTGTGGGAAGGCGGCCTCGCGAAGGGTAAGGGGAGCTACCGTGCGGAGAGTGGCACGGTCCAGGGATCGTACTCGTTTGGGTCGCGGTTCGAGCAGAGTCCGGGGTCGAATCCGGAAGAGTTGCTCGCCGCCGCCGAAGCGGCCTGTTACAGCATGGCGCTGAGCGCCGCGCTCGAGCAGGCGGGAACGCCGGCGACGCGGGTCGAGACGAGCGCGGCGTGTACGATCGAGAAGCAGGCCGCGGGGTTCAAGATCACGACGATGAAGCTGACCGTCCGTGCGACCGTCCCTGGCGTCGATGCCGCCAAGTTCCAGGCCGCGGCGCAGGCGACGAAAGAGGGCTGCCCGGTATCGGCAGCCCTGAAAGGCAACGTCGCCCTGGAGCTGGACGCGAAGCTCGTGTAAGCTCGCGTCCAGCCATCCGGCACTACACGGTGGTGCTTGGCTTGGACGCGGCCTCGATGTCGGCCGCGGCGCGCTCCAGGATCTCGCGGATCTTGGCCAGCTGCGCGGGATCGCGCAGGCGCATGGCGTTGGAGTACGTCGCCCGCGCCACGTTCTTGAACGCGCGGTGAATCTCCTCCATCGGCACGCCAAAGAAGCTGTCCGCGAACTGCCCAATGCGGTCGAAGATATCCGAGACCGCGCCCCGGTTCTGCTCGAGGTACGCGCGCCCTTCGTCAGTGATCTCGTAGACCTTCTTCCCACTCGGCTCCGTCGTGGTCCGGGCATAGCCCGTGTCTTCGAGGAAGGTCAACGTCGGGTACACCGCCCCCGGGCTCGGCGAGTACGTCCCGCCAAACCGCTCCTCGAGCGCCTTGATGATCTCGTAGCCATGCCGCGGCTTCTCGGAGAGCAGCTGCAGGATCACGTACTTGAGATCCCCTGGCTCGAACATCCTACCTGGGCGCCCGCCGCGACCACGACCACCGGCGCCGCCCCAGAACCCACCCATCCACCGCGGGTCAAATCCCCACGGCCCTTCGCCGCGTGCCCCGCGGCAGTCGTGGTGCCGGCCATGCCGACCTCTGTGTCCTCCAAACATGCGAACTACACCTCTCAATAGGGTTAAGATATAACGTACGATATATCGTAACCAGGCCAAAGATATATCGCAAGCCCCCTATCCGGCCTAGGGGCTTTGGCCATATTTTCGCACCCCAAGAACTCGAACCCGAGGCCCGATGCGCGTCCCCGCGCTGCTACTCGTTGGACTATCCGCCGCCGCTGCGCCCGCCCGTCGGCTGCCGGAGCCGTCGCTCCCGCCCTCGGCCGCCACCGCCGCGGCCCGGCTCGCGGCCTCGCCCCGACACCGCGAAGACGTCATGATCCCGACTCCAGGTGGGCTCGGCGACAGCGTCCACGCCTGGGTCTTCTATCCCCAAGTCAGCCACAAAGCCCCCGTCGTGGTCGTGATCCACGAGATCTTCGGCATGACCATCTGGACCCGAGCGGTCGGTGACCAGCTCGCGGCCGACGGCTTCATTGCCATCGTCCCCGACTTGCTGACGGGCAAGCTCCCGGGCCCAGCGGATAGTGTGCCGATGGACGCGGCCATGTCCGCGATTCGCACGCTGGATCCGGCGGCCCTCCAACGCACGCTCGATGCGGTCGCGGCCTATGGCGTCCACCTGCCTTCGGCCCGGCCTGCCTACGGGATCATCGGCTTTTGTTGGGGTGGCGGCGTATCATTCGCGCACGACGTGCACTCGCCGGCGACGCCACTGCCCTTGAAGGCGGCTGTGGTGTACTATGGCACACCGCCCGATTCCCTGGGCACGGCGCGCGCGCCGGTCCTGGGTCTCTACGGCGGTAGTGATACTCGCGTCACACCCACCGTCCCCGGCACGGATTCCGCAATGCGGATGCTCCATAAGGTCTACGACCCGCACACATACCCCGGCGCCGGTCACGGTTTCCTGCGCGCGCAGGACGGCCAGGATGGCGCCAATGCCGCCGCGACACGCGACGCGTGGCCGCGGACGATCGCCTGGTTCCGGAGATACCTCGGTGCTTGATCTCCGCGTCGGCTTCATCGGCTGCTTCGTCGTCGGGGTGCTCCTTGGCGTCTTCGCCATGTTGCATGGCGTGGAACGCGCACCCCGGGCGACCGTGCGCCGGTTCTCACTCAACCTGCCCACCATCGCGGGCTTCGCGACCGTGTTCGGCCTCGCGGGATTCTTTCTCGATCGATTCACGACGCTGTCGTCCGCCATGGATCTGCTGCTGGCGGCAGTGATCGGCGCCGTCAGCGCCGTCCTCGCGCTCGTGCTCGTTGCGGGCTGGGCGATCCCCGGCGCCAAAGCCGAAGTGGTCGACGAGCGCTATGAGCTGCAAGGGTGCATCGCCCGCGTCATCGAAGTGCACGCCGACGGTATCACCGGGGTGATCACCTATGACGTCGGCGGCGCGCACCATACCGCGACGGCGCACGGACTGGACGACGCGCGCTTGACACCCGGCACAGATGTCGCGATCGAGCGCGTGGAGAACGGCATTGCCTATGTGGAGCCCTGGGCACAGGTCGAGGCCCGGTTGTAGAGACACAGCGCATGACCCGCCGCCAAGGACGGCGAAGGAGTAGCCATGTCGTCGGACGCGATGATCTTCCTCGGATTCTTTGGCTTGATCTTCGTCCTGCGCATTGCCGCGGCCACGATCTTCTTCTACTTCATCCTGCCCAAGGGCGACCAATGCCCAAACTGCGACGCGCCGACGCTCCGCGTGCAGTCCAAGTGGTGGAATAGACTCATGCCATTCCTCCGCACCAGTTGGTGCATCGCCTGTGGGTGGGAAGGGATGCTGCGGCATGGGGCTGTGACGCCGCACGCGCCGACGCCGGCGGAGCTGACCAAGAAGGGCTAGCCGATCGGCCAATAACGAACCGGGCACGCGCGCGGCCATCCTAGAGTCACACCTTGGAGGACTCGGATGGCTACGACACTTTCGAATGACACGCTTGGGCGTCTGCCCCAAGCGGTAACCCACGCGGCGCGGTCGATCGTCGCGATCCACGCTCGGCCGCGCATTCCGGCGAGTGGGATTTATTGGCGCGACGGCGTGATCGTCGCCGCGAGCCACACGATCAAGCGCGAGCAGGACATTTCAGTCACGGTGGCGGGCGGGGCGAAGCGGCCGGCAACACTTGCGGGACGCGATCCGACAACGGATCTCGCGGTGCTTCGGATCGACGGCACCGGCGTCACCGTGGCGGAGCTCGTGGCGTCAGACACCTTGGCGGTCGGGCAGCCGGTGCTGGCCGTCGGGCGGCCCGGCGCGGACGTGACGGCGAGCTTTGGAATCGTGAGCGCGCTTGGTCCGGGGTGGCGGACGTGGCGCGGAGGGGTCATCGATCGGGAGCTGCGGCTCGATCTGCGCGTACTCGATGGCTTCTCCGGGGGCGGGCTCGTCACTGCCGCCGGTGCCATTGCCGGGATCAACAACTCGGCGTTGGCGCGGGGGGCGGCGTTCAGCATTCCCGTGTCCACGGTCGATCGGGTCGTCGACCAGTTGTTGGCGTCGGGACGGATTCGGCGCGGCTATCTCGGCGTGGGGATCCAGCCGGTGCGTCTCCGCGATGGGTCGACCGGGACGATTGTCGTCGGCGTCGAGCCAGAGAGCCCGGCCGAGCGTAGTGGGGTGCTGCTCGGGGATGTGCTTGTGGCGATCGACGGTGTCTCGGTGGGTGATGCCGATGATCTCATGACGGTGCTCGCGGGGGATCGGATCGGTCGGACGGTCGTCGTCCGGGTGGTGCGCGCGGGTGAGGCGCGGGAGATGTCGGTTACGATCGCCGAGCGGCCGTGACGCGCGTGCTCGTGGTGTCGGACGACGGCGCGCTGCGCGTGGCGTTGTCGCGGCACCCCGGGCTGGCGGTCGTCGATGCCGACCCCGATGTCCTCGTCATCGACACGGGCAACCGGGGACTCGCGGCATTGCCACCCGCCGGCGGCGCGCCGGTGGTCGCCCTGATCGCCGGGGCCGGGGCCGCGGCACTGCGGGCCGGGGCGCGGGCGGCGCTCCCGCGGGAGAGCGGGCCCGAGGAGATTGCGGCCGCCGTGCAGGCGGTGGCGGCCGGACTGCTCGTCCTGCACCCTGACTTGGCCGACGCCCCTGAGCCGACCCGGGTGGCCGGCGCCTTGCTTACGACTCGGGAGCGTCAGGTCCTCTCGATGCTCGCCGATGGGCTCGGCAACAAGACGATCGCCGCGCGGCTCGGGATCTCGGATCACACGGTCAAAGCCCATGTGGCCGCTGTATTTGAGAAGCTGGGCGTCTCGACCCGCGCCGAGGCGGCGGCCGTTGGACTAAGGCGTGGCTTGATCGCCCTTTGACGACCGGTCATTAGTGGCTATCGACCGACGGCGTGGCCCCCAGCTTGCGTAGAGGAAAACTTATGCGTGACGTGGCAGCAGTGGTCGCCGCCCGCGAGTTCATTGACCGGGCCGGCACGTTGTGGCATGTGGTCGAAGTCGACGCACGCCATACGCCGGGCGCGCGCGGCGACCGCTGCCTGCTGTTCAGCTCACCCGGCGCGATCCGCCGTGTCTGGCACTATCCAGCCGAGTGGTCTCGCGTGCCCGCCGAGGAGCTGGATGCGCTTAGCTGGCGGCAGTAAGCGCCAGTAGCCGGAGCCACTCCGGCCAGTTCCCACTCAGCTCGAAGAAGTCGTCAAAGTAGACGAGCCCCACCGCCTCGAGTTCTTCGATGGCGCCCGCCACCGCGTCCTCGCCGACGAGCGGGCCCACGGCGATCAGCTGGCCTTCGACCCGAAACTCGTCAGCGGTGAGATTGAATCGCTCGTCGAACGCCACGCGCTGGAGCCCCGCACGCTCGAATGCCTCGCGGCGAATCAGCAGCGTTGGGCTCCCAGGGGGGATGGTGAGGGGCATCGCCTAAGTATAGGCGTCCCCTCGGGATAGTCGCTAATCTTTACGCATGCTTGAATCAGTCGCCGACGTCATCGTCATCGGGGCGGGCCACGCCGGAACCGAGGCCGCAGTTGCGGCCGCGCGGGTCGGCGCGCGCGTCGTGCTCATCACGAGTGCGCTCGAGACGATCGGCCAGATGTCGTGCAATCCGGCCATCGGGGGCGTCGCCAAGGGGACCGTCGTGCGCGAAGTCGATGCGCTGGGTGGGATCATGGGGCGGGCGACCGATCTGGCGACCGTGCAGTTTCGGATGCTCAACCGGAGCAAGGGGCCCGCGGTGTGGGCGCCGCGGGCGCAGTGTGACCGGGGGCTGTATCGGCGGGCGGTGCGGTCGCTGATCGAACAGCAGCCCGGGCTGCACACGGTGCAAGGGACCGTCGCGCGGCTGCTCATCGAGGGTGGACGCATTGCGGGGGTCGAAACGGTCGAAGGGCGGCGGTTTGGCGCGCGGCAGGTGGTCGTGACGTCGGGGACGTTCCTGCGCGGCCGCATCCATATTGGGACCGACAGGCAGGTGGCGGGCGGCCGGGCCGGGGAAGCGCCGTCCACGCATCTGGCCGAGCAGCTCGAGGCGGTCGGCCTGACCGTCGGGCGGTTCAAGACCGGCACGCCGCCGCGCATCGACGGGCGCTCCGTCGACTTCACGGCGCTCGAGCAGCAGGAGAGCGAGATCGAGGCGTTCGACTATTCCTGGTCGCACTTCTGGCCGACATCTCGGCGTGATTCCAATAGAACACGTCACCCAGCCCAGCTGCCGTGTTGGATCACGTTCACGGGTGCCGACACCAAGCAGATCATCACCGACAACATCGGCCGCTCGGCCATGTACGGCGGCGCGATCGCCTCGCGCGGCCCGCGCTACTGTCCGTCGGTCGAGGACAAAATCGTCAAGTTCCCCGCGGCCGCGCGACACCAGATCTTCCTCGAGCCCGAGGGGCACGACACGACCGAGTTGTACGTGAATGGCCTCTCGACGTCGCTTCCGGCGACGGTGCAACTCGAGGCGCTGCGATCGATCCCGGGGCTCGAGGCCGTGCGCATGACGCGCGCCGGGTATGCGATCGAGTACGACTACTACCCGCCAACGCAGCTCGACGCGACGCTCGCGGTCAAGGCGCTACCGGGGCTGTACCTGGCGGGGCAGATCAACGGCACAACCGGATACGAGGAGGCGGCGGGTCAGGGACTCGTCGCGGGACTCAATGCGGGGCTGACCGCGCTCGACCGGTCGCCGCTCGTGTTGGGGCGCGAGAGCTCGTATATCGGCGTGTTGATCGATGATCTCGTCACGCGGGGCGTCGATGAGCCGTACCGACTGTTCACGTCGCGGTCGGAGTTTCGGCTGACGGTGCGGCAGGACAATGCCATTCGCCGGCTCGGGCCGACGGCCATCGCGCTCGGGCTGTACGGCGACGCGGAGCGCGAGGCGGCCGAGCGTCGGCTCGCGGCCGAGGACGAGGCGCGCTCGCTCGCGGATCGCACGTCGGTGCGGCCCGAGTCGGTCGACGCGCTGCTCCGCGGCGTGGGGAGCGCGCCACTCACGCAGCCCGTGCGGGTCGTCGAGCTGGCGCGCCGCCAGCACGTGTCGCTCGACGCCCTGCTCGGCGCGGCCGGCGTGGGCGAGGCGTTGCCGCGCGAGGCAATCGTCACGGCGGAGCTGGAAATCAAGTATGCCGGCTATTTCGAGCGGGAGCGGGAACAGGCCGATCGCTTGAAGCGGCTCGGCGGGTTTGCGCTCGATCCGGGGCTCCCGTACGAGACGATGCAGTCGCTGTCGTTCGAGGCCCGGCAAAAGCTGGCCACGATTCAGCCGCGCACGCTGGCGCAGGCGGCCGGCATCCCGGGGGTCAACCCCAACGATCTGCAGAATCTGGTCATCGAGGTCGAGCGCCGGCGGTTGGGGCACGTCACGCCGGCCTGACGGCGGTCGTCCTGACCATGTGAGACAGCTAGAAGAAGGCCGCGAGCCGACCGGGCCCATCGCGGCGGCGGTGCTCGCGGTGCTCGGGTTCCTCCCGCTCGTCGATTGGATCGGCGGCGTTCCCTACGGGATCCACTACGACGACTTTCCGAACCAGCTTGCCGGCTGGGTCAGCGGCAGCGCCGTGGTCGTCGGAATCGCCGTCGTGCTGGCGATTCTCGCGCGCCGGATCCCGGCCCTCTGGCCGGCTCACGCGGCGCGCGCCACCGGCGAGTGGGTGGGGGCCGATCGCACACGGATCGCGATCGCGGCGGCGGTCCTCGCGGGCATCACCTATGCCGCCATCGCCCAGCTGATTTTCAACGGCCGGCCGATGCTGATCGACGAAATCGCCCAGCTCCGCCAAGCCGAGATCTTCGCCCAGGGTCGCCTATGGCTTCCGGCGCCGACGCATCCCGAATTCTTCTCATCGCTCCAGATGGTGACCTCCGGCGGCCGCGTCTTCTCGCAGTATCCGCCGGGCGGCCCGGCGATGCTGGCGCCGCTGACCGCCCTGGGCATCCCGTGGCTCACGGGCCCCATCGCCGGCGCGCTGGCGGTGCTGGCGTTCGCGTGGGTGTTGCGCGTCGCCGAACCCGATTCCCGCACGGCGGCCGCTGCCCTCGTGCTGTTCGCGTTCGCGCCGTTCGTCATGTTCCTGTCCGGGACGTACATGAACTGCGTCACGGCGCTGGCGTGGATCCTCCTTGGTGCCGCGGCGCTGGCCCACGGCATGGCGAGCGCGATGCCCCGGCCAACGCTGGCGGCGCTCGCGGGGTGTGCGTTTGGCGTCGCGGCGACGATCCGGCCAGTCGACGCGCTGGCCTTTGCGCTGCCCGCGGCGGTCTGGTACGTGGCGCGCGCGTGGCGCGATCCGCGTCGCTGGCGCGATGCGCTCGCGGCGGCCGGCGGTGTCGCCGTGCCAATCGCGCTCATGCTCCTCGTGAACGCGCGCACCACGGGTGCGCCACTGCTGTTTGGCTACGACCTCCTGTGGGGCCACGGGCATGAGCTCGGGTTCCACCGGGCCCCGACCGGCGAGGTCCACACGCCGGCCCGCGGGCTCGAGCTCATCAACACGTACCTCTTACAGCTCCAGCGCTACCTCTACGAAGCCCCGATCCCGGCGCTGCTCCCCGCGACCGTGGCGCTCGCGCTTTCCCGTCGGTGGCAGCCCGTCGACCGCTATCTGGCCGCGAGCGCCGCGCTGGTGCTCGGCCTCTACCTCGCGTACTGGCACGACGGATTCTACTTGGGGCCTCGGTTCGTGTTCGCGCTCGCGCCGGTCATCGCCCTCTGGACGGCGCGGTGTCTCCCACTAGCCTGGTCGCGTGGGCAGTTCCTGGGTCGCGTCGCTGTCTACACGCTGGCGACGTCAGCGCTGCTGGCGACGATCGACATCGGCGCCCGGGCGTATCAGTACGCCCATACGATGACGGTCGAGCGGTGGGCCACTCCCGACGTGGCGCGGCGCGCAGGCGTGCCCCGTGGCGCGCTTGTGCTCGTCGTCGAGAGCTGGGAAGCCCAGCTCGTCGTGCGCATGTGGGCGCTCGGCGTGAGGGCGGCCGATGGCGAGTCGATCTACCGGTCGGTCGATGCGTGCCGGCTGGATGCCGCGTTGCGCGACCTCGAGGCAAGCGGCGATCCGGGCCCGAGCGCGACGGCGGCGCTGCGGGCGTTGACGGGCGATTCGGCGCGGGTCGAGTCCGTGAAGCTGGCGCCGGGCGCCAACGTGCGCGTCGAGCGCGGATACGCCTATTCGCGCCGGTGCCTGGCGCGGGTGGCCGAGTCGAGGGCAGGCGTCGTGCCGCTCGCACCGCTGCTTGTGCTCGACGACGGGAACGTGTACGCCCGCGACCTGCACGAGGGCGATACGCTCCTGCTCGCGGCGTATCCGAACCGGCCGATCTATGCCCTGCGTGCAGCGAGCGCGGCGGCGGACGCTGTGCCGGTGTTCGTGCCGGTCTCGAGAGATTCCCTGTACCGGGCGTGGAACGCGGAGCGCTGACCGGCGATTGATGCCGGTATGCGCATATCGATCATCGGACTCGGACGGATGGGCGAAGGGATCGCCGGGCGTGTGCTCGGTGCGGGGCATGCGGTGACGGTCTACAATCGCACCGCGGCAAAGGCCGACACGTTACGCGGGAAGGGCGCGACGGTGGCATCGAGCCCCGCGAAGGCGGCGCGGGACGCCGAGGTCGTCCTGACCATGCTCGCGGACGACGCGGCGGTGGAACAGGTCGTCTTTGAACCCGATGGCATTCTGGGCGCCATGGGCGCGGGCGCGGTGCACGTGTCGTCGAGCACGATCAGCGTGGCGCTGGCCCAGCGAATGGCGGCGGCGCATCGCGACCGAGGATCGCGCTACGTGAGCGCGCCCGTGATGGGGCGTCCGGACGTGGCGGCGGCCGGGAAGCTGTTCGTGATCGCCGCCGGTGCCGAGGACGCGGTGCAGACGGTGCAGCCGGTGTTCGATGTGATCGGGCAGCGCACGTATCATATGGGGACCGAGCCATCGGTCGCAAACCTGATCAAGTTGTCGAATAACTTCTTGCTCGCCTCCATCATCGAGGCCTCCGCCGAGGCGTTTGCGCTCGTGCGCAAGGGGGGCGTCGATCCGCTCGCGTACCGTGAGATGTTGACGACGAGCTTTCTCAACGTGCCGATCTATCACACCTATAGCGATCTTGTGGCACGCGAGGGAGACGAGACGGTGGGGTTTGCCGCGCCGCTCGGGCTCAAAGACGTCCGGCTGGCGCTCGCGGCGGGGGATACGCTGCGCGTGCCCATGCCGTTTGCCAGCACGGTGCGTGACGCCTTCATCACGGCGCTGGCCCGTGGGTATGAGCACCGGGATTGGTCGGTCCTCGGCCGGATCGCCGCTGAGAACGCGGGGTTGAACGGGAAATGATAGCTTTCCGCCCATGCGGCAGATCGTGGTGCGCGCACCGGGCGGGCCGGACGAGATGGTCATCGCTCGAGCGGACATCCCGCGACCGGGTCCGGATGACGTTCTGATCAAGGTCGCGGCGGCGGGCGTCAACCATGCCGACCTGCTGCAGCGCGAGGGTAAGTATCCACCGCCGTCCGGCGCGTCCCCGGTCCTCGGGATGGAAGTATCGGGCACTGTCGTCGCGTGCGGCGACGACGTGACGGAGTGGCGTGCCGGCGACGCGGTGTGCGCGCTCCTGGCCGGCGGCGGTTACGCCGAGTACTGCGTGGCACCAGCGCCCCAGTGCTTGCCCGTGCCGTCAGGGGTGTCGCTCATCGAGGCCGCGGCCCTCCCCGAGGCGTTGTTCACGGTGTGGACCAACGTCTTCCAACGCGGTCGACTGGTGGCCGGCGAGACGATCTTGATCCACGGCGGCACGTCCGGCGTCGGCTGCATGGCGATCCAACTCGCGCACGCGTTTGGCGCGCGGGTCGTGACGACGGCCGGCACCGACGCGAAGTGTGAGGCCTGCCGCCGCCTGGGCGCGGACGTGGCGCTCAACTATCGCACCACCGATTGGGCCGCCGATGCCGGCACCGTGGATGTCGTCCTCGACATGGTCGGCGCCCCGTATTTCGCCAAGAACATCGGGGCACTGGCCATCGAGGGCCGCCTGGTCGGCATCGCGTTCATGGAGGGGAGCCGCGCCGAGATCGACCTGCGGCCGATCATGACCAAGCGACTGACGGTCACCGGGTCCACCCTGCGTCCGCGCACCGTCGCCCAGAAGGGCGCTATCGCGCGCGAGCTGCGCGAGCATGTCTGGCCGCTGCTGGAGCGCGGCCAGGTGCGCCCGGTGATCGATACCACCTTTCCGTTGGCGGATGCCGCCGATGCGCACCGCCGGATGGAGAGCGGGGCGCACGTGGGGAAGATTGTGTTGACCGTGTGATCCCTTGGCGGTCACCTGTTGTCAAACAACAGAAATAGCCCGATCATTGCCGTGCCGCACCACTGCCGCACCCACTCTTCGGGGGTCACCGCATGTCGGTTTCGTCGTCCCGCTGGTCCGCGCTGGGCACGGTACTCGTGTGTCGGCTCGTCGCACCACTCGGCGCGCAGGCGCAGGCACCGACCCACGCACCGACCCATGCGCCGGCGCTCGACCGCGCCAACCTCGATACGACGTGCGCGGCCTGCACGGACTTCTTCCAGTTCGCCAACGGCGGGTGGCTCAAGCGGACGACGATTCCCGCGGTGTATCCGCAGTACGGCTCCTTCCGGGAGCTCCTCGACCGCAACGAGGCCGTGCTGCATACCCTGTTGGACCGCGACGCGGCGGCGGCGGCGGCGGGCCAGCTCACGCCGGGGACCGGATCGTGGAAAATCGGCACCTACTACGCGAGCTGTATGGACACGGTGGGCCGCGACAAGCTCGGGCTCTCACCCCTCAAGGCGGAATTCGACCTGATCGCCGCGATCCGCACCCGTGATGATCTCGTGCGGGCGTTGGGCGTCCTGGAACACCGGGCCGGGCTGGCGCCGTGGTCCGATGGGTCGACGCAGGATGCCAAAGACGCGGTCTCGGTCATCGCCTACCTGGGACAGGGTGGGCTGACGCTGCCGGACCGTGACTACTATGTGCAGACGGACAGCGCGTCGCGCGCCATCGTCGACCACTACCGTCAGCACCTGGTCGCCATGCTCACCCTGGCGGGCGATGCGCCCGACCGGGCCCGGGCCGAGGCGCAGACGGTGTTGGCGTTCGAGACCACGCTGGCCGCCGCATCGAAGACCCGCGTCGAGCTTCGCGATCCGCAGGCGAACTACCACAAGATGACGGTCGGCGCGCTCGAGACCCGACTCCCGCACGTGCCGTGGCGCGCGTTCTTTGCCGCGCAGGGCGCGTCGTCCGTCTCGGCGGTCGATCTCCAACAGCCGGCGTTCTTCACGACCGTGGACAGCCTCGTGGCCCATGCGTCGCTCGACGACTGGCGGGTGCTCATGCGGTGGCGCGCCCTCCACGCCGCGGCGCCGGCGCTCGGCTCGCCGTTCGTTGCCGAGAACTTCACGTTCAGCCAGCTCTTTTCTGGCGCGCCATCCAACCTCGAGCTCTGGAAACGGTGCATTGCGTCGACCGACAACCGACTGGGCGAGCTGTTGGGCCAGGAGTACGTGAAGGAAACCTTCACGCCCGAAGCCAAGGCCCGCGCCGTGCGAATCGTGTCCAACCTCGTTACCGAGCTGCACGAGCGGATTAGCCACCTGACGTGGATGAGTGCCCCGACCAAGGCCCGGGCGGAGACCAAGCTGGCCGCGTTCGCCCGCAAGATCGGCTACCCCGACAAATGGAAGGACTACACCGCCGTCACCATCACGCCCGGCACCTATGTCGCCAACATCCGCGCGGCCGAGCAATGGGCCTCGGTGCGGGATTGGTCCAAGGTCGGGAAGCCCTTGGACCGCACCGAGTGGGGGATGACGCCGCCGACGGTCAATGCGTACTACAACCCGCTCATGAACGAGATCGTGTTCCCGGCCGGCATCCTACAGCCGCCGTTCTACGATCCCACGGCCGACGACGCGGTGAACTATGGCGCGATGGGGGCGGTGATCGGGCACGAGATGACGCACGGGTTCGATGACCAGGGGCGGCAGTACGACGAGCATGGCAACCTGGCCGATTGGTGGACGGCGGACGATGCGGCCAAGTTCAAGACCGAAGCGCACAAAATCTCCACGCAGTTCTCGACGTACACCGTGCTGGATTCCGCGACGCACGTCGACGGCGAGCTGACCCTGGGCGAGAACATCGCCGACTTTGGCGGACTCACCACCGCGTACTCGGCGATGGAGAAGGCCCTGGGCAACGGCCCGCATCCGGCGATCGACGGCTTTACGCCGGAGCAGCGGTTCTTTCTGGCCTGGGCCGAGGTGTGGCGCGAGCTCGATCGGCCGGCCTATGCCCGGCAACTTGTGAAGCTCGACTACCACGCCCCGGCCAAGTGGCGGGTCAACGGCCCGTTCGGCAACATGCCCGAGTTCAAGGCCGCGTGGGGGTGCAAAGACAGCGACCCGATGGTGCGCCCGGCCGCTGAGCAGCCTCGGATCTGGTAGACGCGCGCTCGTGAGTCCGCGTACGGCGGGGCTGTCGTCGATGGCATGGATCGTCATCGTCATCGGCGCGGGCGTGGCCGCATTGAACGCCATGGACTTGCTGAGCGTCGCGACGACGGCGCGGTGGCCAGTGGCGCCCGGCACGATGACCGCGGCGGCCATCACCTGGGACGCGGTGGGGTACGCGAGCGGCAGATACGGCGGGCACCGCCGGATCATCGAGCCTCGGCTGCACGTGACATATACGTACGCGTTGGACGGGCAGCAGTTCACGAGCTCCCGATACGGCATCCTGGCGCCGTCCGCGCGCGAGGCGACCGCGCGGGCGCTTAGTGAGCACGCGGCCGGTCAGCCGGTCGTCGTGCACTACGATCCGGAGAACCACGCATCGGCGGTGCTCGACACCTCGGTTCCGGTTGGGCGTGTCCTCCTGGTCATCCTGGGCGTCGGCCCGGCGCTTGGCGCGTGGGCGGCGGCGCGTGGGCGCGAGGCGAATACGTAGCTACGCCCGGTTGGATGGGTATTATTAGGGCGTGATGACCGTTTCTTCATCCCCGGCCCGATTGGCGTCGGTCGACGCGCTGGTCGCGGGGCTCGTCGACTATGCGGGACTGTTTCCGCCGGCTGCGCTCGCGATGGGGCAGGCGGTGCGGAGCTATGCGACGTATGTCGGCGATACGGATCGACGCACGCTCGGACGGTTCATCGTGGGAGCGGCGCGGCTCGAGGAGCTCGAGGACGAGGCGGTGCCGTTGTTTGGGCGAGCGAGTGGGCGGGCGGCCGCGCCGTGGCGGGTGAGCGCGCTCGTCGGGCCCGACCTGGATCGCGACCTCGCGCGGGTCGCCGAGTTCAATCGACGGCACCGGGTGGGGCGGGGGACGGGGTTCGCGACGATTGATGCGATCGAGGGCAAGGCGGCGAGCGCGGCCGACATCGCGCGGCTCGTGGCGGCACGGCCCGAGGACATCGAGTTGTTCGTGGAGATCCCGACGACGATCGATCCGTCGCCGCTCATCGCCGAATTGTCGCACGCCGGGGCGCGGGCCAAGGTGCGGACGGGGGGGACGACGGAAGAGGCGATTCCGGGGGCGGCGGAGTTGGTGCGGTTCTTCCGCGCTTGCGCGCGGGCGGCGGTGGCGTTCAAGGCGACGGCCGGACTGCATCACCCGGTGCGTGGGGACTACCGGCTCACGTATGAGCCGGACAGTCCGACCGCCACGATGCACGGGTTCATGAACGTGTTCATCGCGGCGACGTTCGTCCGCATCGGCGTGCCGGCGGCGGATGCGGTGGCGATGTTGGATGAGCGGATGGCTCGCGCGTTTGCGTTCGACGCCGAGGGGGTGACGTGGGGGAATCGGCGCGCCACGACGCCGGCGATCCGTGCCGCGCGGGCAAACTTTGCGCTGTCGTTTGGGTCGTGTTCGTTTCGGGAGCCCATCGATGAGTTGCGGGGGCTCGGCCTCTAGGTGGACGAGACCCACGCACCGGAGCTCCAATCATGGGTCGCATCGGCCCAGGCACCAGAGACTGATTTCCCGATCCAGAATTTGCCGTTCGGCATCTTCGAGTCTCGCGTCGGTGTGGCGATCGGGGATCGGGTGTTCGATGTGGTTGCGGCGCTCGACGCCGGGCTGTTCCGCGACGCCGCCGCAGCGACCGCCGCTCACGCCTGTCGGAGTGACACCCTTAATGGCCTGATGGCACTCGGCGGGGCGTCATGGGCCGCCTTGCGCCGCGCGATCAGCCACCTGCTCCGGGCGGATACTGCCCGACTGCGCGACGATCGCCCGCTCGCCGACCGGATACTGGTGCGGGCATCCGACGTCCGGCTGGGACTCCCGGCGGCTGTCGGCGACTACACCGACTTCTACGCGTCGATCTTCCACGCGACCAACGTCGGGCGCCTCTTCCGCCCGGATAATCCGCTGCTCCCCAACTATAAGTACGTCCCGATCGGCTATCACGGCCGCGCGTCGTCGCTGGTCGCGAGCGGCACGTCGATTCTCCGGCCGGCCGGCCAGATCAAAGTGCCGGACGCGGATCACCCCATCTTCGCGCCGACGCGATCCCTGGACTACGAGACCGAGCTGGGTTTCTTCATCGGACCAGGCAACGCTCTCGGCGAGCCGGTCCCGGTCGACGCCGCCGAGTCGCACGTGTTCGGCCTCTGCCTCGTCAACGATTGGTCGGCGCGCGACATCCAGAGTTGGGAGTACCAACCTCTTGGGCCGTTCCTGTCGAAGAGCTTCGCCACGACCGTCTCGCCATGGGTCGTGACGCTCGATGCGTTGGCGCCCTTCCGCGTGCCCGCCTTCGAGCGACCGCCTTCCGATCCGGCTCCGCTGCCCTATCTCGCCGCGACCGGCGACGGCGGCATCGACATCACGATCGACGTCTGGCTCGCGTCGGCCGCCATGCGTGCGGCGGGGACCCCGCCGGTGCGTTTGAGTCGCGGCAACTTCCGCGACATGTACTGGACCGTCGCCCAGATGCTCGCCCACCATACCAGTAACGGGTGCAACGTCCGTCCGGGCGACCTGCTCGCCAGCGGGACCATCTCTGGTCCTACCCCGGACTCGCTTGGCTCCCTGTTGGAGCGCACGCGGCGAGGGGCCGAACGTATCACACTGCCGGGCGGCGAGACGCGGGCGTTCCTCGAGGACGGCGATGAGATCACCATGCGCGCCTTCTGCGCGCGTCCCGGCGCGGCGCGGATCGGATTTGGCGAGTGCCGGGGGATCGTCGCGGGATCGGACAGATCGGGCGGATCGCGCGGATCGCGCGGATGAGACGGCTGTTGTGTGGCGTGCTCTGTCTGCCGCTTGCTGCCGGCGCCCAGAACGCGGCGCCCGCGGTGGCCGCCCTGGCCAATGCGTTCGTGCTGCGAGCCATCAGCTTCACGCCAGGCACGGCGACGCAGGACGGACTGCACCGGTATCGCGATCCGTCGATCGGCCGCGTCACCGAGCTCGATGGGCTCCTCGATGCATACACGCCGGCGGAGCTCGACCGCGAACGCGCGTTCTACCGCGGCGTGAAAGCCCAACTCGCCCACATCCGCGTCGCCGGACTCGATCCAGAAACGCGGGTCGACTACGCGGTCCTGCAGAACGCCGTGGCCTCCGCGTTGTTTGCGCTCGACGACGAGCGCGCCTACGAGTGGCGCCCGCAACTCTACGCGGAAGACCTAGGCGGCACGTTGTTCTCGAACATCAGCCTCGAGTACGCTGACACCGCGACGCGGGCTCGCGATCTCACGTCGCGCGTCGAGCGCGTGCCGGCGTTCATTGCCCAGGCGATGGCGATCCTGCAGGCGTCGAACCCGACCTTCCGTCAGGTCGCGGTCGAAGAGACCGGCGGCGTGATCGACCTCATTGACGCGACGGGCGCGGCGTTCGTGAGCCGCACGCCGTCGGTGGCGCGCTATGCCACGGCCCGTATCGCGGCCGACTCCGCGTTGCTGCGCTTCCAACGGTTCGTGCGCGACACGCTGCCTCGGCGTGCGGAACGGGACTGGCGCGTCGGCCCGACGTTGTTCGCGGGGAAGTGGCGCGACTATCTCCAAGTCGCCGCCACGCCGGCCGAGATGTTGCGCGCCGCGGAGGACAGCGTGACGGCCGCCCGGGCGGAGATGCTTCGGTTGGCGGAGCCGCTGCACGCGGCGTGGTTTCCCGACCACCACCATGCCGGGAGCGTCGACGACACGCTCAACGCCGTGGTCGGCGAAGTGTTGGCGCGCATCGGCGCCGACCATGCCGACCGGGACTCGCTGCTCACGGAAGCCGAGCATGACGTGGCGACGTTGGAGCAGTTCGTCCGGGACCATCGGATCGTGTCGCTCGACGACTTCTCCAACCTGATGGTGATTCCGACGCCGCTGTTCATGCGGGGGATTTATGGCGTGGCCGGCGCGGTGTTTGCGCCGCCGCTCGAGCCGCATCTCGCCACGTTTTATTGGGTGACCCCGATTCCGTCCAGCTGGCCGGCCGATCGTGCCGAGGCCAAGCTGCGCGAGTACAACCGGTACAAGATGCTCTCGCTCACGACGCACGAAGCGGTGCCGGGGCATGTCGTCCAGGGACTGTACGCGGGGCGCGTCCAGCCTGCCGGGCGCCGAGTGCTCCGGGCGGTGTACGCGAACACGCCGTACGTCGAGGGGTGGGCGGTGTATACGGAGCACATGATGCGGGCCGAGGGGGTGAACGGCGGCGACTCGGTCAAGGCGCGGTTGACCGAGCTCAAAGGGATGCTGCGGATCTACGTCAACGCGATCATCGACATTCGGCTGCACACGATGGGGATGCGAGAGGCCGACGCGGTCACGCTCATGATGCGCGATGCGTTTCAGGAGCGGCCGGAGGCGGAGGCCAAGCTGCAGCGTGCAAAGCTGGACTACGTGCAGCTGGTGACGTATTTCGCCGGCGAGCAGGCGTGGAAGCAGTTTCGGCGCGAGGTCGAGCAGCGCGAGGGCGCGCGGTTCAACCTGTGTCGGTTCCACGACACGGCGCTGCTCTATGGTCCGGTGCCGGTGCCAACCGCCCAAGCGCTCTACGATGCCGGCGTGGCGCCGGCGGCCGATGCCTTTCCGTCGCGGTGCCAGGAGGCGACGCAGTGAGCGACGCGGGGTTGGGCGACATGGATCCCGCCGCCTTCGCGTCGGCGGGCCATGACGTCGTCCAGTGGGTGGCCGACTATCTGTCCGACGCCGAGCAGTACCCGGTGATGGCGCGGTCGGCGCCGGGCGACGTGCGGCGGGCGCTTCCCGCGACGCCGCCCGAGCAGGGGGAGTCGTGGGACGCGATCTGGGCCGACATCCATGCGCACATCCTGCCGGGGATCACGCACTGGAACCACCCGGGATTCTTCGCCTATTTCGCGATCACCGGGTCGGGGCCTGGCATTCTCGCCGAACTGATGACGGCGGCGCTCAATGTGAACGCCATGCTCTGGCAAACGAGTCCGGCGGCGACGGAGCTCGAGCAAGTCGTCCTCGACTGGCTGCGACAGCTGTTGGGGCTGCCGGCGGGGTGGTTTGGGATCATTACCGACACGGCGTCGATCTCGACGATGTTGGCGCTGGCCGCCGCGCGAGAGTCGCGGCCCGGGCTGGCGGTGCGCGAGCGGGGGTTGGCGGGTCGCGCGGACGTGCCGGTCATGCGTGTCTACGCCTCCGAACAGGTGCACTCGTCGATCGACAAGGCGGCGATCACGCTTGGTTTCGGGTCGGACAACGTGGTCCACGTGGCGGTGGACCGCGAGTGGCGCATGCGGCCCGACGCGCTCGCCGAGGCCATCCGGGAGGATCGGGCCCGGGGATATCTACCGCTCGCGGCGGTGGCGACGGTGGGCACGACCGGCACGGCGAGTATTGATCCCGTGCCGGCGATCGCGGACATCTGCGAACGAGAGGGGCTCTGGCTGCACGTCGATGGCGCCTATGGCGGCATGGCGGCGATCGTGCCCGAAGAGCGGCGGATCTTTGCCGGTGTCGAGCGGGCCGACTCGGTCGTGGTCAATCCGCACAAGTGGTTGTTCACGCCGATTGACTGCTCGACGTTGTACACGCGGCATCCGGGGGTGCTCAAGCGCGCGTTCTCGCTTGTTCCGGAGTACCTGGTGACGGCGGTTGATGACGCGGTCGTCAACTACATGGACTACGGGATGCAGCTCGGGCATCGATTCCGGGCGCTCAAGCTGTGGACGGTCATGCGCACGTTTGGCGTCGACGGGCTCGTGGCGCGGATCCGAAGCCACTGCGCGATGGCGCGGGAGTTTGCCGGGTGGGTCGACGCGGATCCCGAGTGGGAGCGGGTGGCGCCGGTGCCGTTGTCGCTCGTGTGCTTTCGCTATGCGCCCGCGGGCGTCGATGACGCCGCGGCCGACGCGCTCAATCTGGCGCTGCTCGCGCGCGTGAATGCGGGTGGGCAGGTGTATCTCTCGCACAATCGGCTCGGGGGGCGCATCGTGCTGCGGCTCGCGATCGGGAACCTGCGGACGGAGCCGCGGCATGTGGCGACGGCGTGGACGTTGTTGCGGGAGGCGGCGGTGGCGGTGCGTCGCTAGCGGTCTGGCGCCTCACGTCACGACACCAGCGCCCGACTGTCGCGATGTTGGCGCGACAGTTCAAGAACTACATGAGCGCGATACGCGGAACGTCCCGGCGCCGTCCACGACCAGCGCCGCCGCAGCGCTCTTACCGTGTGAGGCCAACGACATTGGCTTCGGCGCCGACCTGCCGCCGCGCGAACACGTGGCAACGCGGCCTGCAGCTAACGACGCGACAGTGGGCCGACAGTGAGGCACTACTGCTCGACAGCGGGGACAGGGACTCAGAGGCTCCGAGGAGCGCGTTTACGTCTAGCTGCTTCGAATCTGGCTGCTTCGACACTGCGGCCGCGTCGACGTCCGATGTTCCACGTGGAACATCGCCCGGTTGGGTTATCTTAGGCCGCCGCGACGTTGATCCTCTCGCACATCGTTAGACTGTTGCGGCGATGTTCGAGCGTGTGCGTCACTCCGTGCGCACGCGTCGGTTGTCGAGCATCGCGTTGGACCCTAGCGCCACCATGGGTCCTGGTGTCGGTGTCCCTCGAACGAAGATCCCTCCGCATAGCAGTGGCGGATCGAGGGTGTCCTCCGTATCGTGTCGTCCTCAATCGTGGAGAGGGGCCGTGGGTCGAGTGCTCGCCATCGCGAATCAGAAGGGCGGGGTTGGGAAGACGACGAGTGCCGTCAACTTGGCGGCCAGTTTCGCGGTGGCGGAGCAGCGGACGCTCCTCGTCGACGGCGATCCTCAGGCGAACGCGACGAGTGGTGTTGGCATCGATCGCAGTGCCCTCGGCGACACGGTCTATGACGCGCTCATCGGACGCGCGTCGGCCGAAAGCGTCCGGCATCGGAGCGTGCAGTTCAAGCAGCTCGACGTGTTGCCGGCGACGCCGGACCTGGCGGGGGCGGAAGTCGAGTTGGTCGATCGACCGAATCGCGACCGGGCCATGCGGGACGCGCTCGAGCCGATTCGCGATGCGTACGATTTGATTCTCATCGACTGTCCGCCGTCGCTCGGGCTGATCACGATCAACATGCTGGCTGCGGCTGACGCGGTGTTGATTCCGGTGCAGTGTGAGTACTACGCGCTCGAGGGTCTGTCGCAGCTCCTGAACACGATTCAGATCGTTCAGCGCGGGCTCAATCCAGGGCTCACGGTCGATGCGGTGTTGCTCACCATGTATGACGTGCGGCTCAATCTGTCGCGGCAGGTGGCGCTCGATGCGCGGGAGTACTTTGGCGATCGGGTTCTCGCGACGGCCATCCCGCGGAATATTCGGCTGGCCGAGGCGCCGAGTCATGGGAAGCCGATCATTCTGTACGACGTCGCCTCGGTCGGGGCGCAGTCGTACATCGCGGCCGCGAAGGAGCTGTTGGCGCGATATCACCTGCCTGCCGGGTCGCTCGCGCGGGCTGACGCCATCGAAGAGGCGCAGGTCCCGGATCCCGCGACGCAGGCGGATGGGGCGGGGTCGATGGAATCCGTGCGGGATGAGGACCCCTTCCAGTGGTGACGATTCCCGCCCGGACGATTCCCGCCCGGACGATCCCCGCCCGGACGATCCCCGCCCGGTAGCACGGGGCGGCCTCGACTCGGTCCCTCTCGGAAGGTCTCGAGACGGCACGGTTACCGGCATGCGTCCGGGCACCCTGCTGCGCGCAAGGCATGGCTCCCGATCGCGGCGACGACCCCCTGATGTTCCACGTGGAACATCGCAGCCCACGCGGGGGCACGGCAGCACGCGTAGGGCGCGCGTCCGCGCTTCGCGGATGTCGATCGATCTTCCGCGAGGGTGATCACGGGTAGCGCGTGGCTGTTACCGTCAACCGGTATGGACGGTATTCGGATCCGCACGGACAGCCGGCCAAGCCTATTCCGGCCATCGAGACAGTAGGCGATTTCAAGTGATCGATGAGACGGCGCACCCCGCGCCAGCGCCACGGCCGGCGCGGCGACTTCCCAGCTCCAGCTGCCCACCGCCCGATGTTCCACGTGGAACATCGCATCGGGGGTCGCGGACGTGCTCCCACCGTTCGTGGATGCCGATCGCGCCGCCGAGCACCCGGCTTACCCCCGCGCACTGCACGGTCAAGACACTGGGGCGGTTCGTCCAGATTCGCAGGAAAGCCGGCTCAGCCCCATCCCGGCCATCTGGACGGAAGGCATTCTGCCGGCAGGCGTTCTACAGTAATCGACGAGAGGGACCCAGTAATGGACGAGACGGCGGCGCCACCCCGCGTCCGCGGCAGCCTACGGGCATCGCCGGTCCGTCCCATCGTCCGATGTTCCACGTGGAACATCCCGCTGGGGTCGCGGGCGTGCTCCCGCCGGCACCGCGGGGCGCCAGCGCCGTGGCCAACGACCTTCCGCGGTCCATCTTCCGCCGCCGATGTTTCACGTGGAACATCCCGGTGAGCGCCCGCCGTTCGGGACGTCGATCGCCGGCGCCGAGCG
>DATMNB010000194.1:0-4530 GCA_035569435.1 Gemmatimonadaceae bacterium | reverse complement strand
CTGCGATGGCGCCGTCACACATCATCATCTCCCCTGGCCCCTGCACGCCCACCGAGTCCGGGATCTCCACCGACGTCGTCCGACAGTTGGGTCCGACCGTCCCCATCCTGGGCGTGTGCCTCGGCCACCAGTGCATCGGCGCCGCCTACGGCGGGACCATCGTGCGCGCGGGACGACCCATGCACGGCAAGGTGTCGGCAATCACCCACGACTCCACCGGTGTCTTTGCCGGCCTGCCGTCGCCATTCAACGCCACGCGCTACCACTCCCTCGTGATCGACCCCGAGACCGTCCCCGACGCGTTGCGCGTCACCGCCACCTCCGAGGACGGCGAGATCATGGGCGTCGTCCATCGCGAGTATCCCGTCACCGGCGTGCAGTTTCACCCAGAGTCCGCGCTCACCGAATTCGGCTATCAGATGATCGATCGTTTTCTGCACGCGCAATGATCCCATTGTGCTGGGTCAACGGCCGCCGCGTCGATCCCGAGACGAGCCACCTGCTCGTCACCGAGCGTGGCTTCGTCTTCGCCGACGGCCTGTTCGAGACCATGCGCGCATTCCGCGGCGTGATCTTCCGGTTGCAGGCCCACCTGGAACGCCTGGCGGCATCGGCGGACCGCATGGAGCTCGTGTGCCCGGAGCGACTGCCCAACGTCATCGCAGAGATGGTGCAGCAGCTCGATGCCAGCGGCGCGGATGCGGCGATCCGTCTCACGGTGACACGCGGCGCGCTGCCTGGCCTCGCGCCACCCGCCGATGCGCGGTCCGTCACCGTGGTGCTCCTCGTGCAGCCCATCCCCCACTTTGCGCCGGAGATCTACCGCACGGGCCTCTCCGTGCATGTCGCCTCGGGGCGCCGCAACGAGTTTGCCATGACCGCCGGCATCAAAACGCTGGCCTACACCGATGCGGTCATGGCGTTGATCGAAGCCAGGCGGCATGGGACCGACGAGGCGCTGCTCCTCGACACCGCGGGGCACGTCTCCGAGGCGAGCGCCAGCAACGTCTTTCTCGTGAGTGGCGGTACCGTGCTGACGCCACCCCTCAGTTGTGGCGCGTTGCCGGGGATCACACGCGCCGTCGTGCTCGAGCTGCTCGCGGAACGCGGGATCCTGACGTTCGAGCGGCCGATCAGCGCCGCCGAGCTCGCGACCACCGATGAGGTCTTTCTCACCTCATCGCTGCGCGGCATCGCGCCGGTCGCATCGATCGACGGCCGATCGCTTGGGCTCCCGGGGCCCATCACCCGCGCCGTGATGGATGCCTATGCGGCGCGAGTGCTGCAAGAGTGCGTCAGGTGATCATCGAGGTTATAGTAACGACACGCGCACCGGATGGATCTATCAACGTGG
Organism: Gemmatimonadaceae bacterium; assembly: GCA_035569435.1. GTDB lineage: Bacteria > Gemmatimonadota > Gemmatimonadetes > Gemmatimonadales > Gemmatimonadaceae > DASRDS01. Next base: position 3,176 of record DATMNB010000194.1, on the reverse strand, counting down.
CGCCGATGGGCGTCGACTGGCCTGATGACAGTCGTGTGAGCGTCGCCACGCCCGCGACGACCCTGACCCTCAAGCCATTCCTCGAGACCACCACGTTTCGGAATCTCCAGACGACCGGTGTCGCCGTCGTCAATCTCACTGATGACGTGCGGGTCTTTGCCCGCGCCGCCATCGGCAACCCGGCCGAGCCAACGGTCCCGGCGACAACCGTGGCGGGCGTCGTGCTGGCGGACACCTGCACGTGGTACGAGGTCCAAGTGGCGAGCGTCGATGCCACACCGCCCAGATCCCGTATCGAGACCCGCGTCGTCCACCACGGCACGCGGCGCGAGTTCCTCGGGTTCAACCGTGCCCGCCACGCCGTCCTCGAGGCGGCCATCCTGGCCACCCGCCTGCACCTCGTGCCGCACGACGAGATCCGCGCCGAGGTGCGCCGGCTGCAGGTGCTGGTCGACAAGACGGCCGGCGTGCGCGAGCGCGAGGCCTGGACCCTTCTTACTGACTACATAGCCGCTCGCACGTGACCGTTACTACTATACATATCGAAGCGCACGCCCGTCTCCACTTTGGCATGCTCGACCTGGGCGGCTCCCTCGGCCGCCGTTTCGGCGGGATCGGTGCCGCCGTGCTCGCCCCCTCGCTCCACCTCTCGGCGTCGCGCGCCGACGTCTTCTCGGCTGAGGGCCCGCCGGCCGCGGTCGAACGCACCCTGGTCTTTGCCAGGCGCTACGCCGAGCGCTACGCCGAGCGCCATGCCGCGGCCGTGGCCGGTGCCCATTTCCAGATCGACCGCATGATCCCCGCGCACAACGGGTTGGGATCCGGCACGCAGCTGGCCCTCTCCGTCGCTCGCGCCCTGGCCGAGCTCTATGGCCAGGATACCGACGTGCGTGTGCTGGCCGGAGCGGTCGGTCGCGCCAGACGGTCGGCGATCGGCACGTGGACCTTTGCCCAAGGGGGGTTCGTGCTCGAGGGCGGCCGCCGCTCGGGCGCGGGCGACGCGCCCGAGCGGCCGGCCCCGCTCCTCGCGCGCCTCTCGATCCCGGCCGACTGGCGGTGCGTCGTGGCGGTCCCCCACTCCGATCCGGGGATCAGCGGCGAGGCCGAGGTCGCGGCCTTCGCCCAGCTCCCGGCGCCGCCACTGAGCGAGACCGAACGCGTCTCCCACGTCGTGCTGATGGCACTCCTGCCGGCCCTCGTCGAGGGCGATCTGACCGCGTTTGGTGCGGCCCTCACGGAAGTACAGCACATTACCGGCGGCTGGTTCGCGCCAGCCCAGGGCGGTGCGTTCGCCCCGGGGCCCGGCGAGCGGCTGATCAGCGACATGCTCGAGTGGGGCGCGGCCGGCGTCGGGCAGAGCTCGTGGGGACCTGCCGTCTACGGCGTCGTTGGAGACGCGGCGGCGAGCGCGCGACTCGCCGAGCGGGCGCGGGCGGCGCTCGGGGATCAGGGGCTCGTGTACGAATCGGCCTTCAGCCACACCGGCGCCCGGGTGTGGATCGAGCGCGAGGAATGATCGAGGCATGACCGATCTCGTCGATCGTCTCAAAGCGTTCAACAGCGATCGCGAGCCCGAACGACTCGCGATGAAGTACCGCGCCATGCGCGCCGGGCCGTTCGCGTTCTTTCGTGGGACCGATCACCTGTTCTACGCCGACCTGCCGAAAGGGTCGGCGCTCGATGCATCGCCGCCGGCCTGGATCTCGGGGGATCTGCACCTCGAGAACTTTGGCGTGTACAAGGGCGACAATCGCCTCACCTACTTCGATCTCAACGATTTCGACGAGGCGTGCCTGGCGCCGGCCAGCTGGGAGCTGACGCGGCTCGTCACGAGTCTCTACCACGCCGCCGAAGAAATCGATGTCGCCGAACAAACGGTCGGCCTCCTGGCCGACACCCTCCTCGGCGCCTACTGCGCGGCGCTCCGTGATGGCAAGGCGCGGTGGGTCGAGCGCGCGACGGCGACCGGCATGGTGCGACGGCTGCTCCGTGCGGTGAAGGACCGGACCCGCCGCGCGCTCCTGGACCGCGCGACGACCGGCCGTCGGAACGGTCGCGCCCTCACGCTCGACGGCACGCACCGCCTGGGCGTGCGCCGCGCCGACCGCCTCGCTGTCGCGAGCGCGATCCGCGCGTTCGCGGCGTCGGAGCGCCGCCCGGCACACTATCCGCGCGCATTCTTTCGCGTCCTCGATGTGGCGCGTCGCGTCGCGGGGACGGGGAGCTTGGGGCTCCAGCGGTACATCGTGCTCGTCGAGGGGCGGGGTGGGCCCGACGGCAACTTTCTCCTCGACGTCAAGGAAGCGCGGGTCTCGTGCCTCGCGCCCTACGTGCCGCTCCCGCAGCCGATCTGGCCGTCCGAGGCCGCGCGGGTCGTCAGCGTGCAACACCGCGCCGAAGCGATCGCGCCTTCGTTACTGGATTACTTCACGATCCAGGGGCGGCCCTACGTGCTCAAGGAGCTCCAGCCGGTCACCGACCGTCTCGTCATCGATAAGCGCACGACCGAGCGGTCACTGGCCGGCGCGCTCACGACGATGGCCTCGGTCACGGCCTGGAGCCACCTCCGCTCGGGCGGCCGCGACGGCTCGGCGACGGCCGACCAATGGGTGGCCTTTGCCCACGACCCGCGCTGGATGCGGGCCGTGCTCTCCCACGCCCGGCGCGCGCGGGCCAATACGCTCCGCGACTTTGCCGAGTACGCCCGCGCTTACGACGCGGGCGCTTTCAAGTAGGCGCTACGCCCCTACGTTCGTATAAGCTGGCTTTACTTGGCCGTGGCCAAGTAAAGCGTGCCGTAAGGTCTTTCACCCACGGGGATGGTCGTCACGACTTTCTTGTGGATGACATCGACGACCGACACCTGGTTTGACCGGCCGTCGGCCGTGTAGAGCGTCGAGCCATCGGGGCTGAGTGCTACACCCCACGGCCGCTTGCCGACCGGGATCGTGTCCGTCACCGTCATGGCCGCGGTGCTGAACACCGCGACGTAGTTGGCGCGTCCGTTGGCGAAGTACACTGTCTTCCCGTTGGGCGAGACAGCCACGCCAGTGGGCTTGGTGCTATCGCCGACGGGCACGATCTTGAGCACCGCGTTGACGGGCGCGTCGACGACGGTGATGCTGCCGCCCTGTTCGGCGGTCACAAACGCTCGCGTCCCCTTATGGTCGAACACG
>DATMNB010000193.1:0-3813 GCA_035569435.1 Gemmatimonadaceae bacterium | reverse complement strand
GCGGGCGCGGGCGCTGGCGGTGGAAGGGGACGCCGTGTTGCTCGCGCCAGCGTGCTCGAGCTTTGACATGTTCAAGAACTACGGGGAGCGGGGGGACACGTTCGCGCGACTGGCCCGAGGGTAAGCGAGCGGGTGAGCGAGCGGGTGCGATGGCGCATGAGCGTCGAGGCCCGGGCGCTGGTCCTGGTGACCGGCGTGTTGCTGGCCTTTGGGTTGGTGGTCGTCTACAGCGCCAGCTTCGTGCTGGCCGCCGAGCATCATCTGGGGAGCTCGTACTACTTCACGCGACAGCTGGAAGGGGTGCTGCTCGGCATCATCGTGTTCGCGGTGGCCGCCAAGACGGACACCGAGCGATGGACGAAATGGGCGTGGCCGCTGATGCTGGTGACATTGGCGCTGATGGTGGTGACGATTCTGCCATTCACGGTCTCGCTGGCCCCGCGCATTCATGGCGCGCGGCGATTTCTCTTTGGCGCATCGATCCAGCCGTCGGAGATCGCCAAGCTCGCGGTCGTCATGTGGACGGCGGCGCTCATCGTCAAGAAAGGCGACCAGCTGCGGCATCTCACGACCGGGTTTTTTCCATTCCTTGTCGTCGTTGGGGCGCTCGATGTGCTGGCCGCGGTCGAGCCGGATTTATCGGTTGCCATGATCTACACGTTCGTGATGGCGGTCGTCCTGTTCGCGGGTGGGGTGCGGATCGGGCACTTCATCGTGCTCGGCGTGTTGTCGGTGCCGGTGCTATGGCACGAGGGGGGGCGGCTCAGGTATGTGGCCGAGCGCGTGGCGGCATTCCGGCATCTGACCAGCGCGGCGCGGACGATCAACTATCAGCTCCTGCAGTCGTTGATTGCCGTCGGCTCGGGAGGCCTCGTTGGCGTCGGCCTTGGGAACGGGCGACAGCAGTATGGGTTCGTGCCGTTTCCGTACGATGATTTCGTGGGGAGCGTGATCGGAGAAGAATGGGGGTTCTTGGGCCTGTTGCTGATCGTCGTCGCCTTTGCCGCGTATGGGTGGCTCGGGTTTCGTATTGCCCGCGTGGCACGGACGCCGTTTCAGCAACTCGTGGCGGTTGGACTGACGATCACAACGCTCATTACGGCGTACCTGCACATTGGGGTCGTCATCGGACTGCTCCCGACGACGGGGTTGACGCTGCCGTTCATCTCGTACGGGCGGTCGAATCTTGTGCTGTCGCTCCTCATGACGGGCATTCTGGTCAACATCGGGAGTGTGCGGGAGCGCGTGATCGGGGCGCAGGCCACCGATCCGACGGCGCCATGAAGACTGTCTTTTTTGCGGGGGGTGGGACAGGCGGGCATCTCTATCCGGGATTAGCGATCGCGAGGGCACTCGGCGGGGGTGTGCGGCCGTACTTCATCGGGGCGCGGCGCGGAATCGAGCGCGAGGTCTTGGCGCGTGAGCCGTTTCCGTACACGTTGCTCGACCTGCATCCGCTCTATCGGCCGCGCGTGTGGAACAACTGGAAGACCGTGGTCGGGGCGGTTGGGGCGTGGCGACAGCTCGGGCGGCTGGTGGCGCAGGAACGGCCGGGCGTGATTGTCGGCACGGGTGGCTATGCGTCGGCGCTGTCGCTCGCGTACGGCGTGCGGGCGGGCATTCCGATCGTGGAGCAGATCGCCGACAGTCATCCGGGGCTCACGGCGCGACTCTTTGCGCGGTATTCGCGGGAGCTGTACTTGGGCTATCCGGAGGCCGCGAGCCAGCTCCCCCGGGGTGGGACCGTGGTCGATACCGGGTGTCCGATCGAGCCGCCGCCGACGCCGCGGCCTGATCGCCGAGCGGCGCGCGCCGCGTGGGGACTACCCGAGGATGGCGGGCCCGTGCTGCTCGTGTTTGGCGGGAGCCAGGGCGCGAGGGCGCTCAACGCGGTCGTCGATGCGTGGGTGGCGCGCGGGCTCCCCGACGGGCTCTCCGTGATTTGGGGGACGGGGCGGTCGAACTACGAGACGCACGCACATCGTGAGGGGCCGCGGGTGCGCGTGCGGCCCTATCTCGCACCGATCGCGGATGCGTATGCCGCGAGTGATGCGGCCGTGGCGCGGGCGGGCGCCGTGACGACGGCCGAGCTGTGCGCGTGGGGGCTGCCAATGATTCTCGTGCCGTTGCCGACGGCCGCGGCTGACCATCAGACAGCCAATGCATTGGCCCTCGCAGCTGCCGGGGCGGCGGTTCATGTTGCGCAGATGACATTGACGATCGAGTCACTCGACCGGGTCGTGCGCGAGGTGGTAATGGACCCGCACGTGCGGGCGACGGTCGCCGCGGCCGCGCTGGCGCGCGGGCGGCCGCGGGCGGCGGAGACCATTGCCGCGCGGATACTTACACTGTTGGGCCACGAGGCCGCCGCGTCTTGAGAGGGCGCTGGGCGCGGTCTATATTGCCCGCGCCCCTCATGCCTCTCCTCGACGACAGCGACAGCCGCCCGATTCATTTCATCGGCATTGCCGGTGCGGGCATGAGCGCTCTGGCCGAGCTGTGCCGGCGGCGTGGGGCGGCGGTCACCGGGTGTGATGCGCACGCGGTGACGAGTGACGATCTCGACCGGCTTGGGATCCCCGTGGCGCTCGGGCATGATCCGGCGCACTTGGACGGCGTACGGGCTGTCGTGGTCTCGTCGGCGATCCCGCGCGAGCTTCCCGAAGTGGTGCGAGCGCGCGAGCTCGGGCTGCCGGTGATTCGTCGCGCCGAGGCGCTCGCGGAGGCGACGGCGGGCGGGGATGAGCTGATTGCCATCGCGGGGACGGCGGGGAAGACGACGACGACTGTCATGACCACAGAGGCGTTGACAGCGGCGGGACGGGCGCCGACTGGCGTGGCCGGTGGGCGCGTGAGCGCGTGGCATGGCAATCTTCGATTCGGGTCGGATCGGCTCTTCGTCGTGGAGGCCGACGAGTACGATCGATCGTTTCTCGCGCTCACGCCGACCGTGGCGGTCGTGACGAACATCGAGGCCGACCATCTCGACATCTACCGGGATCTGGCGGATATTCGCGATGCATTCGCGACGTTCGTCCGGCCGGCCAAGTGGATCATCCTGGGCGCTGATGATGCGGAGGCCAACACGCTGCCGACGCCGAGCAGTTGTGAGGTCGTGCGCTTTGGTACCGCGTTTGGCACGGGGTCGACTGACGCGCGGCTCGTGGCGCGCGATATCCGCGTCACGCCGGTGGGGAGCACGTTTGACGTCGTCTACGACCGCAAGCCGCTCGGCCAGGTGCAGTTGCAGACTCCGGGATTGCACAACGTGCGGAATGCGTTGGCGGCGATTGGCGTCGGGATCGCCATCGGGGTGCCGCTCGACGCGTTGGCGCCGGGGCTGGCGGCGTTTCGAGGGGTCGAGCGGCGGTTTCAGCGATTGGGTGAAGCGCGTGGGGCGGTCGTCGTCGATGACTACGCGCACCATCCGACCAAGATCCGGGCGACGATCGAGGCCGCGCGCGCGGCGTATCCGGCGCGCCGTTTAGTGGTGGCGTTCCAGCCGCATCTCTTCTCGCGGACGCGGGACTTTGCCCAAGCATTTGGGGAGGCGCTGGCGATGGCCGACGTGGTGCTGCTCGCCGACATCTATCCCGCGCGCGAGCAGCCGATCCCCGGGGTGACGTCGGCGTTGATCGCCGAGCAGGCGGCGCGCGCCGGGCGGACGGTCGCGTGGCAGGGGCCGCGGTCGGAGATGGCGCGGGCGCTCGCCGGGATGGTCCAGCAGGGCGACGTCGTGCTCACGGTCGGTGCCGGCGATGTGACGGAGACCGGCCCTGAGCTCCTGGCCCTGCTTGGCGCGTCAGGGGTGGC
>DATMNB010000192.1:0-46611 GCA_035569435.1 Gemmatimonadaceae bacterium | reverse complement strand
CGTCCAGTAACCGCCAGAGAGTGACAATAATTCCCCGTATTTCCAGGGTGTTACTATCTAATCCGACGTCGATTAACGTCCACTAATTAGGGTTGACAGCCACCCGTCCGTGGGGGTATCGGCAGTATTAGCGGGCACGCTCGCAGAGCCGACGCCGCGTCGCATCGCCGAGCGGTTGCTCGACGGAATAACTGAGTTGCATGGCGGCCGGGTGAACCCCGTGGGCTGCCTCGAACTCAACACTGCGCTGGCCGGTTCCACGGACTCTGAGCTAATCAGGCAGAAACTCATACGCAGCCGCGAGCGCTTCAGGCTGCGGCTACGCGACCGGTTTGAAGAGACGGTGGCAATGGCTCCGCTGCCACCGGGCATGACCAGCGACGATGCTGCCTCGCTCATCATCTCGCTAATCCAGGGCCTGGCCGCCCAGGCGAAAGCCGGCGTCTCGCGGGAGACTGCCCGCCGGGTTGTGCGCGCCGCACTACTGTCTTGGCCCGAATCCTGACAACACCTTTGCGTAGGATTCCGCCCTTCCCTCCCGACGCCCACAAGTCTTGCACGGTACAAGCCTTCAATGCCGGCCGGTTTCGAGTACGATCTCGGCCGGCGGGAAGGTGGCGACAATCCATGTGGGAGGGCAGAACCGCTCGCCCTCCCCGAGTCCTCACGGACGAACGCGAATGACCGTCTTCCCCGCGCGCCGCTCGGTCGAGTTGAAGGCGGCGACGGCATCGTCGAGGGGCGCGACGGTCCCGATGTTCGTCCGCAGTCGTCCGTCCCGCACCCGCTGGACGATCTCACTCAGTTGGGCACGATCGGACTCGACAACGAAGTCGAGCGCAAGGCCGTCAACGGGCCGCGCCTCAGACGGCCCGACGATGGACACCAACGTTCCCCCGGGTCGAATCAGGCGCGCGGACCGCTTCCCGATGTCGCCGCCGATGACATCGAACACCAGATCCACTCTGCCGACGTCTTCCAGCGTCTCGCTGTCGAGATCGATAAACTCCTGCGCGCCGAAGTCGAGCGCCTTCTGACGGTCAGCGGCGCGTCCCGTGCCGATGACGTGGGCGCCAGCCTCTCGTGCGAGTTGCGTCACCATCGACCCGACTGCGCCGGCCGCGCCGTGCGCGATTACGCTTTGCCCCGCGCGAAGGCGGCCGTGCTCGAACAGTCCTTGCCAGGCGGTGAGGCCCGAGATTGGCAAGCTCGCGCCCACTGTGAAGTCAACGTCGCCTGGCAGCGGCGCGAGGTTGCGTGCCTCGATCGCCACGTACTCGGCCAGGGTGCCGTCGCGATACCAGTCCGCGAGGCCGAACACTCGCTGTCCTACCGACAGTCCCGTCGTGCCGTACCCGAGGGCGGTGACCACTCCGGCCAACTCGTGGCCGGGGATCGGCGGTGTTCGGTCACGGTCGCGGCGATCCGTCCAGGTCGAGGGCCACTCCAGCTCAGTCGGGACGTATCCCGACGCATGAATCTGAACGATAGCGTCGTTTATCGCCGCCGCCGGCTCGGGCCGCTCGACCAGCTTCATCCCGGCCGTTCCCGACGCTTGGTTCGTCGCAACGATTGCCTTCATGGACATTGCCTCCTCGGTTCATTCGTTGGGTTGATCAGATACTTCGATAAGTACGACCCTAAGTCTTCGACGTGGACATGAACTCGGAGCATAGCGAGCCGCTCGGTCAACCGATCTTCGTGGTCGGGGAAGACATCGGTCCAACCATCGGAGAACCCAAGCATTCGCTCTCGAGATCCTCGATCGTCCAGTTGTGTGTGGCGAGCAGTTCGTCGCCGCATAGCAAGACAAGTTGGCCTAGGGTATCCATCAAGGAGTCCAACCATGCGTCCTGACATTGTGCCCGGAGCCATTTGTCCCGACTACCAACGTCTCGTTGTTCGAGTAGTTGCAAACCATGCCAGTATTGCTCTGTTCGACTCGTGACCCCATTCCGTACTCGGCCGTGTGCTCGTCGTCGACAACCACAGGTCGAAAGTTGATGTAGAAGCGGCCGTATTCCATCGGCGCCCAATACACTGGCGACCGGCCAGCCGCCGGTTCTGCGCCAGCACACGTCCGGGTGTGGCTACAGAGGTAGTGGGTCCGTCCAACACGTTGTGTGTACGTTTCTGTGTACGTTTCCCCAGCAAAGACCGGCGCACCGCGCCGGAACGCTGGCAAGTCGACACACACAACTTGGTGTTGTGTAAGAGTGTGCCGGGAGACTGCACGGAGTACGACTAAACTCGCCTGGGATGCCAACGGGAATCAGCGGCGCGACATATTCGCGTTCATCCTGCGATCCGCCAGCGATCAGCAGCGATTTCACGAGGGGGATCGCGTTGCCTTGACGGGTACTGTCCCCTTTGTGCCTGACGGAGGAGTCGGTAACCGCTGAGACAGAACTGTCCGTACGGAACCCAACAGAACCACAAGACTGCGCACTTCGGCGATCTTTTCCGTCGCAGTAACCGCTGCGCGATCGGCCTCGACGGTCTGGGCCGCCGCAGTCGCCTCCGTCTTGCGAGCGTCGTGATCCGAGGGCGAAATCTCGTGCTTCTCGACCAGCGCCTGAGGGGACCCACATGAGACAGCAGACCATCGACCTCCACGTCAATCCTTCCGACGAGACCATCCGTCTCGGGCCGCTCGCCGTGCGTTTCTTGCTCACCGGGGACAACTCGACTGGCAGCATCGCGGCCTTTGAGGTCATGGTCCCGGGCGGGCAGCGCCTGGTGGCTCCAGCGCACCTAACCCGTCAACGCGGTCACCGAGTCAGCGCCGCGGTGTGATCCAGGGACGTGCATCTCGATCAAAGCGAGGACGAGCGCCTGTTCGCTACGTTGGTAGCGCCAAGGCGATCGTCGAGCAGCACGGCGGGCGCATCGGCGTCGAGTCGGAGCCCGGCGCCTCGACGGCGTTTTGGGTCGAGTTTCCGCGAGCTAGCTTTCTGTGATGCCCCGCAAACGCCGGCCCTCGCCTCGCAAGCCCGCTCCGATCAAACCCAGCAAGCCGCAGGTCCAGCGCCCGCCCATTACCAAGCCCTGGGCCACCTCGTCAAAATCCGGCCGTCGGAAGGGCTAGCCCACGCGAACGTCTCGCGGACTCGGGGGTCCATCGCACCGAGGGGCCTCGCCCGAGGCAGGCGAATCGAAGCGCACGAGGAACGCCGCGCCGAGCGGAGCCCGCGAACCGGACCACGTGATCGTGGCGCCCCTGGCGCGGAGTGCGGCGCGGAGAGGGCCCAGTTCCTTCTCGTCGGTGTAGTTGGCCAGCACCCACACGTCGGGGCGCGCGATGGCGGCGATGCGTCTCGCCTCGTTGTCCGCCCATCCGTCATCGACGTCGGTCGTGGTAAGCCCAAACTTAATATCCTCCTCACCGCTGCCGAGACCGATCAGCTCCAGGCTCCCGTTCACAATCTCGCAGAACGCGTCGCCTTCGTCGTATACGCGCCGGCCGCGATGGGCCACGGCGGTGAACGCCGGGCCGCCAGAGCTGATGAGGTGTGCGATCCAATTGAGGCGTGCGGTGTCCGGCGCATGCCAATTCGTGGTATAGTAGATCCACCCCGGCACGGCATTGCGCACGAGATAGATTGGCGCGTCGCCGCGCCGCCACTCCACGTGCTCGATCATGATCAGCGTACCGTCGTTGCCCGTCGGATGGCCGAGGAGCGCGAGGTCCGAGCGCTGCAAGATCGGCGGGACGCTGAGGATGACGGCGAGCGCGACCGGTCTCACGGACGGGGGGGCCAATTGCGCCAGCGCGGCGCATGCCGAGCCCGCGGCGAAGAAAAGCAGCGGCGCGAGGAACAGCACGAGTCGTGAATGGATCGGATAGACGCCGATGATGGCGGCGGCGACCACCGCCACGTACGGCGCGAGCAGCAACGTCAGCGTACCGCGTCCCCTCCGGCGGGCGACAACAACCAGCCCGGCGATGGCCAGCGCGATCGCCAACAGCGCTTCGGGTGAGCGGAGGGTGCCTCGGCCCAGCGGCTGCACGAATGCCAACGCCGCGCGCCGTACCCGTTCCGAGTAATGTGGTGCGCCGGGCTGGAGGAACCCGAATTCCCAATAGCGACGCAGATAGGCATTGGAGGCTGTCTCGGCGTAGATAAGCCGGTAGAGCGCGGCTGCCATCGCGACCCACGCAGCGGTGGCCATCATGAAGAAGCGGCGGACGCGCGGGTCGCTCCGGACCGGAACCTCGGTCAGGATGGCCAGTGTCACTGCCGCGAGCACGAGGACCGACGGGGTGGAGAACCAGGGCGCCAGGATGGCGGTCACGGCGAACCATGTCCAGGCGACGCGCGAGCGCGGCGAGCGGAGCACGGGGACCGTGGCGCCGATCAGCGCGAGCGTGACCAGCGCGTCGCTCCCGTAGGGCTTCACCAGATTCGCGTACGACAAAAGGAGACCCGAGACGGCCGCCATTGCCGTCGCGATGAGCGCGGCCTCCCGGCCGACGAGTCGGCGACCGACGAACCACGTGGCGACGACGAGCGCGATCCCGGCGACCAGGGGCAGCGCGTGGAGCGCCCATACCGACATCCCTGCCACGCGCGTCACCAACCACTCGCCCCAAAGAAATCCGATGGGCGCGGTCTGGTCGTAATCGAGGGGCCGCATCAGGGCCGCCGGCGAGCGCACGCCGATGTCGAGCGACAACAGCGTCTCGTCCTGCCAGAGGCCGTAGCGCAAGACGTAGGTGATGAGCCGGATCGCCACGCCAGCCGCGATCACGAAGCCCGCGGCGACTCCGATGCGATCGAGGCGACGGAGGTTGGTCACATACGCAACCGCAGCAGGATAGCGACTGGCGTCTCGGCCCCCACGGCGCGGGCTCACCGGGGCTCCACGATACACCGGCTCGCCGCGCGTCGTCAACGACCGAACGACCGGCTCCCCGGACGCGTCGCGGCGACGTGTCGTCGGCTGATCCGCAGGCGCAAGTGAGCGCCGATCTTAGAAAGGTCAGATCGGCTCGCACCGTGCGCGCACGAACGGATCGCTCCCCAACCTGTCCCGCTCGCCGTGAGCGTATGTATCCACTCACACGGGCGCGGGTCAGCTTGTCCGCAATGCGAGCTCCGCAACCCCGGAATCTGAGGAGAGCCAAGGATCCGTAACGCCTCCTCACGCAAGGCCTCCTCACGCACCCCCAGCCGCCAATCGCATCGGCTGCCGCTTCCAATACGTGAGCGACCGCCACACCCACTCGGCGGGGCCGAACTCGAAGTGCCGGAGCCAGATCGGACTCCACACCAGATTCACGCACCACACCGCCGCCACGACGTAGTACAGCTGATAGTACTCGAGCTGTCCGTACAGCTTCCACGGCCCCCAGACGAAGAGGAGCTTGCAGATCACGCTTGTGCCGAGATAGTTGCTCAACGCCAACTGCCCCACGGCCGCCAGCCGCCGGGTCACGCGGCGCACGGCGCCCGTCTTGATGAGCAGTAAGGTCGCCGCCGCAATCGCCACGGCCCCCGTCGCGCGCCCGAGATCGTACGGCAGACCCAACCACCATTCGCTCGTCAACAAGTCGAAGCCGCTGGCCCACGCCTTCCACGCACCCAGGGCCACCACCGGCACCGAGATGGATGCACAGACGAGCGCCGTCACCGCATAGACCCGCGCCGACATCCGGGCAGTCAGGAACCCGTTCTTGAACAACCCCATGCCGATCAGCATCAGGCCGAGCATGTCGCAGAAGCCGAAGGCGTAGAACCAATCCCGCTCGAACTGCACGACCGCCGGCACGTCCTTGCGCTGCGCCGAGACGTAGCCGCGCCGCGTGGCGGCCAGATCCTCGTCGATCGTCTTCTGTCCGGGCTTCCACTGCTCGAGCCGCGTGTTCCACGCGGTGACATCGGCCTGCTGCGCGTCGGTCAGCGGCGTGCCGGCGCTTGCCGCCGCCTTGGCCTCCGCCGCACGCCGGCTCAGAGCGGAGTCCAGGAGCGCTGGGCCACCCGTGAGCGGCCCGGCCATGTCGACGATGAGCACCGCGATCCCCGCCAGGATCAGCGTTCTGGCCTTCAACCGGCGGCAGGGATAGAGGAAGATGAGCGCGTCCAACCCATAAAAGTACAGAATGTCCCCAAACCAGACGAAGTACGCATGCAGGACCCCGAACAGCACGAGCCACATGTTCCGTCTGAGAAAAATGTCGGCCATCCGCTCGCTTACCCCACGCTCCTCGGCGCGGCTCGTGAGCAGCACGACCCCCGCCCCGAACAGCATGGAGAACAGCGCCCGCATCTTCCCTTCCATCACAATCCACCGCGCGAACCACGCGACGGTATTGAGGTGCGCGTGGGGCCCCTCGAACACCGGCCGCGGCGTGCTGAGTGGAATCCAATACGCCCAGTCAGGCAGGCCAAAGCTCGTCACGTTCGCGAGCAGGATGCCCAAGAGGGCAACCCCGCGCAGCACGTCCACGCTGCTGATCCGCTCCTGCCGCCCCGTCGGCGCCAACTGGCGCGGCGGTCCCGCCAGTTCCTCGTCTGTCCCGGCTGGAACGCTGACTTGCGGGAACACGGAAGTCCCAGTCGCCATGTTTGACATGCGCGCCAACGTACCCCGCACGCATTACCCCGCGATCAACCGATAGTCACCTGGGCGCGCCCGCTACAGCGTCCACGATGCGCACGTATCACATCGCGGCCGATGACGTGCCGTAGGACTACGTGCCAGGCCGCTGGGCGCTTTGGTTATTGACTAGGCGTTCCAGATAACCCATCTTCCTGGTGTGGCCAGACCGAAGGAGTTCGATCGCGAGGACGTGCTTCGCAAGTCCATCCCCGTCTTCTGGGAGAAGGGCTACGCGGGCACGTCGACCGACGATCTCGTCCGCGCCATGGGCATCGGCCGCCAAAGCCTGTACGACACCTTCGGCGACAAGCGCGGGCTCTTCCTCGAAGCCCTCCGCGCCTACAGCGCCGACAGCATCACCGCGACGTCAAAGCGGCTCCGGACCGGGCCGACCGCGCTCGCGGCGATCGAGCGTGTGCTCGTCGAGCTCGCCGAAGAGCCGCCGAAGCGGCGCGCCCTCGGCTGCATGGGCGTCAACGCCATCTGCGAGTTCGGCAAAGACGACGAGGGCGTGCGCGTCGCCACCGAGACGAGCGCGGTGGTCCTCGAGCGGAGTCTCATCGACGTCGTCGAAGACGGGAGGGCGAAGGGCGAGATCCGAAGGGGGATCGACGCGCGCGCCGCCGCTCGCTTCCTCGCCGCCACGCTGGCCGGGATGAAGGTCCAGCAGAAGGGCGGGGCCTCGCCGGAGGCGCTCCGCGACGTCGCTGCCTTCGCCGTTCAAAGCTTGCGCCCGCGCTGACGGACGGACCGACCGAAGGTCCTCGCGCGGCGTCTTTCCTTTGGTCAATTCTGGATTCATCAATCAACAATTGGAGTTGCGCAATGTCAAAGACTATCGTCGTCGCGGGTTACGGTCCGGGCATCTCGGCCGCGGTTGCGGAGAAGTTCGGCTCCGAAGGATTTCAGGTGGCCATCGTCGGACGCAGCGCCGAGAAGCTCGCGGCGGGGGTGAAGGCCCTCGCGAGCAAGCGGGTCAAAGCCGCTGCCTTCACCGCCAACCTGGGCGACCCCGCCGCGGTTCACGGCATGATCGAGAAGGTCCGCGCCAGCCTCGGTCCCATCTCGGTCGTCGAGTGGACCGCGTTCGAATCGCCCACGGTCGCCGCCGACCTGCTCACGGCGAGTCCCGGGGAGCTTCGCTCGCTGTTCGACGTCGCGGTCGTCGGTCTCGTCGCCGTCGTGCAAGCCGCGCACGCCGACCTCAAGAGCCAGAAGGGCGCGATCCTCGTCACCAACGGCGGCGCCGGCTTCGTCGACCCGGGCGTGGACGCGATGATGGTTCAGTACGGCATGATGGGCCTCGGCGTCGCCAACGCAGCGAAGCACAAGCTGGTGGGCCTGCTTGCGAAGAAGCTCGAGGCCGATGGGATCTACGTCGGCGAGATCATGATCTCGGGCAGCATCAAAGGCACCCCCTTCGACCAGGGCCAGGCGACCATCGATGGCAAGACCGTCGCCGAGAAGTATTGGGACCTGTACACCGCTCGCAAGGACGTTCGCGCCACGCTTAAATGAGCGGACTCGTCCACCGCCTGCCCAGATGCCATACACCCGGGCGCGACGGACGCCCGGCTGCCGTTGGCCGCACTGGACGCGGCCCTGGCCCACGGACGCCCGGCCGCTGGACTCGTCCATCACTCCGACCGCGGGGTCCAGTACACGTCGCGCGCGTCGCGAGCGCCTGGTGGCGCCGAGCTGCGGGTGGCGACCGCAATGCTCTCGATTTATCGAGGTGGTGCCGTTTGCTTTCCTGCTGCGGTGTGACAGTTCGTGTGACAGTTGGGACGGGACCGGCGCGCGTTCCATCACGAGCTTTGCTCGTCGTGGAGAAAGCAACGGCAGGATAGCACCCCGGCGAACCTTTCCCGGCGAGCGAATCTGGAACTGGGAGACCGTAATGAGAAGGATCATCGCTATTGCATTTGTGTCGCTCGATGGCGTGATGCAAGCTCCTGGCGGCGCAACAGAAGATCCGAGCGGCGGGTTCGATCTTGGCGGATGGGTCGTGAAATACTCGGATGAGAAATCCGGTGCCGCCGTACGTACGATGATAGGCACCCTCGCCAAGCCAAATGACGTGCTGCTCGGGCGCAAGACGTACGACATCTGGGCCAGCATTTGGCCGCATGTTCCTGCGGACGATCCCCTTGGGCCTGTGCTTACAAAGGCCAACAAGTATGTGACGACACGCGGCGCGGGGAGCTTTACCTGGGCCAATAGCCACCAGCTGCGCGGCATTGACGAATTGAAGACGGTCAAAGCTGGCAGCGGGCCTGACATTGTCCTGTGGGGCAGTTCGACCCTCTATCCGCAGCTGTTGGAGGCCAATCTCATCGACCGCCTTCTGCTGCTGACATTTCCCTTGACGCTCGGCAAGGGTAAAAAGCTCTTTGGAAGCACCACGCATCCAGTCGAGATGAAGGTGCTGGCGAGTGAAGTGACGTCGACTGGCGTCATCATGACGACGTACGCCTATGAACCACCGACATTCAGCAACTACCGCTAGTAACGTTCGTCACCGACGCTGACGATGTACGTGGGTACTTCCGCTGCTGGTCGCTGGCGTGCTAGTATTTCGGGCATGCGACTTCTGGCTGCGCTCGCCTTCGGCGTCGCGGCGTTCGCGCCGCCGCCCGCGCCGAGCTACGAGGTGTACGCCGTACGGTTCGCCGAAGCCCATGGGGCCCCGTTGGCCGTGCTTGTGAAGGGAGCGGACACCGCGCGACGGCAGGATCTGGCGTTCATGGTCTGGCTGATGAAGGGCCCAAACGGACGCAACGTCCTCCTCGATGCCGGCTTTTATCGCGAGAAGGTGCAGCGGTTTTTTTCGCCGAGCGACTTCGAGAAGCCATCGACAGCCCTGGCCAAGCTCGGCGTCCGGCCAGAGGACGTCACCGACGTCATCATCTCGCATGTCCACTCGGATCACCTCGACGGCGCGGACCTGTTTCCCAACGCGCACGTGTGGATCCAACGCGACGAGTACCGTCATTACGTCGGCGCCAATGGCGAGCCGCTCGATCGGGGAATCGACACCGCGGACGCGGACATGCTGGCCCGTCTCTACCGCGCCGGTCGCGTGACGCTCGTCGACGGCGATGCGCGGGAGATCATTCCCGGTATCACTGTCTATACGGGCGGCCGGCACACCTTTGCGTCGCAGTACGTCGGCGTGACGACGGCGGCCGGCGCGGTCGTGTTGGCGTCGGACAACGCGTACCTCTATACGAACCTCGCGACCCATACGCCCATCGGCGTGACGTTCAGCCCTGGTGACACGACGATGAACCGCCAGGCGCTGGAACGCATGGGCCGGATCGCGACCAGTCCGCGGCTGATCGTGCCGGGCCACGATCCAGACGTCTTCATCCGATTCCCCACGCCAGGGAACGGCGTGGCGCGAATCCAATAGCGCCTGTCCGCGAAGGGCACCGGACGACGCCTTCACTTGCGAGCGGCGGACCTCTGGGTCCGCGGGGCTGGCGGCTTGGGGACGGACGCCAGGATCGTGCTTCGCTCGTCCGTGCGCGCGGGCCATGTGTGATTGATCCACAACAACAGGCCGCCCGACACGTAGATGGACGTGAAGGTCGCCGTGATCACACCGAATGTCATGATCCACGCAAACGGCCGCAGGATCGGGCCGGCGAATAGTAGCAACGCCAGCGCGGTCGCGAGCACCGTGGCATGCGTCATCACGGACCGCGGGAGCGTCTCGTTGATCGCGCGGTTCACGACGTCGTACAGCCGTTCCCGGTGCCGCCGTTTCACGTTCTCGCGCACACGATCGAAGATGATGATCGTGTCGTTCAATGAGTAGCCGATCACGGTGAGGATCGCGGCGAGCACCGTCGGCGAGAATTCCAGCCGCATGATCGAAATGAACGCGAAGGTCGCGAGCACCTCGTGCATGTTCGCCACGACAGCCGCGAGCCCAAAGCGCCACTCGAAGCGCATCGCGAGGTATGTCAGCGTGAGCACGAACGCGATGAGCATCGCGATCGCGACATTCCGCCGTAGCTCGGCGCCGATCGTTGGGCCGATATGCTCGGCGCGCACGACCTGCACGTGCGTGTCGTCGCCGAACCGCTCGTGCAGCCGCTGCTCGATGATTGCGCGCGTGTGAGGATCCCGGCCGCTCGCGTCGTCGGGCTGCTCCTGCGCACGAATGAGGTAGTCGGTGGCCGAGCCGAACTGCTGTAGCTGTGTCGCGGGCACATGCGAGGTCGCCAGCGCGTCACGGACGGCGTCCACTCCCGGCGCGGACGTGAAATGCACCTGCATCACGGTGCCGCCGGTGAATTCAACGCTCCAACGAATCCCGTTGAGCGCCAGGAGGAGCAGGCCCGTTCCGATGAAGAGGACACGGATGATGAGGCTGGGCCGCCACCATTTGATGAAATCGTAGTGCGTATCGTGCAAAATGCGCAGCATGCGCCGCTCCGCGTCGATGTCAACCGCGCGTGCTCCGACCTGGTGAATTGGCGAAGCGTCATTAGTCGCGTCGGCGGACCGAATGTACGGGCGACGGTGTAAGCGGCGCATAAACACGGTGCCACTGGCCACAAAGAACGCATAAAGACCGACATGTCGTTCTCGGAGTGACGTTCCTGCGCCTCGCGCATCGACGGCATCGCACACGGGCGTGGGCCGATCGCCCGCCGGAGATCACGCGTGTCGCGGAGGTCTGCCAGCGAGACAATATCGACAGTGTCGGCACCGCGTCTTGTCCGAGCTGGCGACGACGGACGCCAGCGTGCACGTCTCGCGGCTCGGAATCTTCGTGGGAGGCTACGTCCGGGGTGCCGGCACCTACGTCGCTAGGGCGCCTGGTTAATCATGAGGTGCGCCCATGGCGTCCCGGCCCACATGATATAGGTGCCCTTCGTCGACGGCACCGTGGAAAACCCGCTCGTCGAGTCGAACGCCCACATGAGCATCCAGTGCGGGCCAGAGGTGATCCAGTGCGTCGACGTCGTCGCATAGGGATCCGTGTTGCTGGCATCACTGCCGCCGGCCAGCATGTACATGACGCCGGGTGACGTGTTGGCGGGCTTGGCGGCGTGGGCGCTATACGACTCGGTCCACTTCATGGCTTGCTCATCCATGCAGACCGGGTCCGGTCCCGGCGTCGACGGGTCGTCGGGGGTGCAGGTGAATCCGTTGGTGCCTCGGCGCAGCACGATCATTTTGCCGTCGGGACCGGGAGCCATGACCGTCGCGTGCGCCGCGATTCGGTGCGGCGCGGCGGAGAGCGCGCTGGCGATCAGGGCGCGCGTCTTGGCCGGGGAGAGCGTGTGCGTCGTGTCGGTTGATTGCGCACGAGCGGCGGGCAGGGCGACGAGTAGCGCAATGGTCCAGAGACATCTCGACATGAGCAGTTCTCCATGACATGGGCGAGCGGGTATGCGCCAACGATATCGACGTCGTCGACACGATGGCGCGCGGTACCGTCAGTAGAACTCGCGCTACGAGTGCGTGGTCCGTGGTCATCAACGTGGTCCTGGAGTAACGCGGCGCGACGCGCGTCCAGTGGCTCTAGGCCGCGCGTAGAGGCGCCATCTCCTCCGAACTCGATACCGGTCCTGATCAATAATAGCGCGTGCAGGACTTCCCAAACAGGCCGCGAACCATGGGGAACAATAGAGCGGTGCGCCCGTAATGCCAGGGTGAAAAGTATCCGTTGTGAAGGCGTGCGCATATGGCTCCGGAATTGGCGCGAGATCCGCGACCGCTTGCATGGTGTCACTGTCGGTCGCCGAATCCGAACCTTCGATGCCTCTCTTTTGTCTAATCCCATTCGGAGAAGAAGTCTGGCTTTCCTGCAAGGAGATTGAACTGATGTTCCTCCCGGGTACCGGCATCAGGAGATTACCAGCGGGCGTGTATCACGGTAGCGCCAGCCAGGTACGTACGCTGTTCTTGGCGACGTGTGGGTGCTTCGTCGCCGTCCAACCTTGGTGGGCCAATCAACCCGATTTTCGTCTGCAGGTCGTTCCGGCACTTGTGTACAAAGTCGACGATCCAGGGGGTGCTAGCACTTCATCATTCGTGTTCAATATCGCGCTGATTTGTTCGACGGATTGCGAGCTCACCCCGATCTCCGCCCGCGTGGAACTCTCGAGTGCCGGATCCACCGTCGAGCGGCAGGATTGGACGACTGAACAACTGGCAAAGATCAAACGCGTCAGCTATCGGATCGAGCCGAACACCCCGCTCGCGTCGCCAACGCGTGCGTTTACGCTGCCCGAAGCATTTGACGTTCGTTTTTACTTTCGCCATCCCCAAGCATTGGCGATTGACTCCGCAGCTGTCCGGCTCACAGTCGCAGATGCGAAGGGCCGTCGGGAGGAACAGACGTTGAGGATCCCGATTCGATACTACCAACAGAAGACATCACTCACTTTTCCCTTTCGTGGCAAGGGGATTATTGGGCAGGACTGGATCACGAACGGCGGCCACGGCGGCTTTTGGAATGCCTTTGCCGTAGACCTGGACGGCTTGGATCAGAACTATGCAGGGCAGCTCAACGACGCCAACGAGAATGCGTCGGATGCGGGCTGGGGTCGCGAGATCCTTGCGCCCGCGGCTGGAACGGTGGTCTACGCCCGCAACGATGTCCCTACGAACCCGCACCCGGGAGAGGAGCCTGACTTCAATAGTTGGTACCTGCCGCTACATGACCCGGTGATGGCGTATGCCGGAAATTGCGTGATCATCGACCATGGCAACTCCGAATACAGCGTCATGATGCACATGCAACCAGGCTCCGTCACGGTCAAAGTGGGCGACCGGGTCGCGACGGGCCACGTCATTGGACGGTTGGGGAATTCGGGAGACGCATTCGGGCCACACTTGCATTATCAACTGCAGTCAGGCCCACAGCTTTTTCAGTACCAGTCGCTGCCGTTCAGGTTTCAAAACATCGATGTTCCGCAACTCTCCCGAGGCACCTATTTCGATGCAAAGTAGGATTGGCGATCTCTTCATTTGACGGCGCAGCAGGGGGTTGCAGCTGCTGGCGGGCGGAGGGACATCAATACATGGCTCACCAGCTATCAACTGCGTGGACGCGAGTGAACGGCCCGTGAGGATGCCCGCGCGATGCGGGCGACTCTAACCGTGCCGGACTAGCCGGCCCCAGCATGGCATCACCATCGCCGAATGCGATCGGGCGATCGATCGGAGGATGGTGTGGTTGATACCTTCGTATAAGCGTCGGTGTATCTGGGGAACTGCGGACGCCAGCCGAGCATTCTACCGAGCATCGCGAAAGAGGCACGTCCACATTGTCGAGCACGACCGTTGAGAGGGTAGTTATATGTTGGGTATCAAACTAATCGTGGGTGCGCTAGCCATGGCGACGGCAGCGAGCGCCGCCGCGGCACAGACCGCCGGAACGCCAGCGTTTGGTGAGGTGGACGGCGCCGCAACGCCGGTGGTGGTCTATCGCTGGGCGTCGATTGAATCCGGTGACATCGATGGGGCGAGAGCGCTGCTCGGGCAGCGCATTCCGTGGCCATCGGGTGCGGACGGCGTCGTCGCTGTCGGGAGCGGTCCGGTGGATGGCGCGTGTGCGTTGCTGGGGCGGTGCGGGGTGTCGGGCCAGGCAGGGGTCGTCGCGGGTCCGCTTGATCCCACGGCCGAAGGGCGGTAAGGTGCATGAGACGCCGGCACCTTGTCGGCGTCTCTCACATGCATGTACCGGGCGCGGAGGTGCTCACGCTCCGCGTTCCTCCACTACCTGGCGTCCGAGGCGCACGGTGTTGTCGATGAGCGAGTCGAGATCGGCTTGCCGCGTGCGGTGGTTTACGTTAGCGACGCGTAACGCGACGCGGCCGCCGAGCATGGTGCTCGATGGGACGGCGATACCTTGTTCCTGGAGGCGGAGTAACACTTCTTCGTTCACGGCGTTGAGCACATCGTCGGGCGCGCCCGGCGGCGCGTACCGAAAGCACACGATGTTCAACGGCGCCGGGGCGAGGAGCTCGAGGTCCGCGTGCGCAGTAATACGGCGCACGAGGTAGCCCGTCTGCGCGACGTTTTGCTCGATGAGACGAACCAGTGCATCGACGCCGTGCGCTTTGAGCGACAACCATACTTTGAGCGCCTTGAATCCACGGGTCAGATCGAGCCCGCGCTCGGCAAACGGGAGTCCCCCGGCGATCACCCCACGCGTCTGCACGGCGAGGTAGTGCGCGGATGTGGTGTCGTATGCAAACGCCGCCCGGTGCACTACCGGGTCGCGAACGAGCACGCACGCACACTCGAACGGCAAATAGCCCCACTTGTGCAGGTCGAAGCCAAGCGAGTCCGCCAACTCGAGTCCCGCGACCTGCGGCCGAAGGGTCTCGGAGAGAAACGCGAGGGCCCCAAACGCGCCATCGACGTGAAACCACAGTCCTTCGCCACGGCAGAATGCCGCGAGCGCCCGGAGATCGTCGGACGCTCCGGTATTCACGGTGCCCGCGGTGCCGATGACGCAGAACGGGCGCACGCCTGCGGCGCGATCCGCGGCGACCATTCCAGCGAGCGCGGCGAGGTCGATGCGGTAGGCGGCGTCCACAGGGACACGGCGGAACGCGCGCGCGCCGAGGCCCAGGAACTCGGCGGCTCTGAGCGCCCACCCGTGGGTCTCGGACGAGCCGTAGAACACGAGCGGGGTGGGACGCTCGCGGTCGGGCCACGCCTGCAGGCCATCCGCTCGGACGTCACGGTCGGTCTCCCGCGTCTTGGCAAAGCGGGCGACCGCCAGTCCGAGCGTGCTCGCCATGGTACCGCCGCTGACGAGGACACCGCCGGCGCCAGGGATGCCGAGCAGCTCGGACAACCAGTCGATCACTTGTTGTTCAACCAGCGCCGGGGCTTGGTTGAAGCCAGCCATGTGCGGGTTCAGACCCGCGGCCAGCATGTCCGCCATCATGCCAAGCGGAGTGCCGTTGCCCTGGACCCAACCGAAGAACTGAGGGTGCAGGTTGCCGTTCGGATACGGCAACACATGGTCGACGAACGCCTGATAGGCAGCCTCAGCCCCGATTCCCGTGCGCGGTGCGGACTCGGCGAGCGCGAGGCGCACGGCCTCTGGCATCGGCTGCCATACCGGGCGATCTCGGAGCGTGGCGAAATGCGTCAGCATATCGTCGACCATGCGATGCGCGAGGTCGGCAAACGCGGCCCACTGATCGGCCGTCTTGGGGTCGAGTGTTTCGTTCACGGGCCGTTTCGTCGGTTCGAGGGAGGGTGCAGTCACGCTGCGCCTGGTTACAGTCTGCGACTTCGACAATACAGCATTGCGTGCCGGAGCGTGTCACGTTTCATGTGGCGGAATTCAGGGCTTGTCAAAAGGAGTCGAGTTGCGCGTCTCCGTGGGTCCTGAGGAGGCCGAGCGCCGCGCGCTTGCCGGAGAGCTTACCGAGTTGGAGGCAGCATGGCGCGCCGCGGGGGAGATTGCGGCGATCGCCGACGATATGTTCTTACTGCGGTCCACGCACGATTTCCTTACAAAACACAAGATTGGATAGGTCCGATGCGGTTGGCGTCAACCACCGCGACATCGGCGTTTTCCGAGAGCCACTAACATGCCAACAACGCTCGTCATGTTGGGCGCACTCGTTATCATCGCCTTTGATCTCGTGGCCTCTGTCGCGTCTCGAACTACCGGATTCTCCTACCGCTACGCTACTGTGGGGTCCTGGCTCATCTACGCTGCCTTCGGGTTCTTGATCGGACGCCAAGCGGGCGTTGGCGTGTGTGGCGGTCTTGGTGCGAGCCACGGGCGATCTCCTGCTTCGGTATAGACAGTAAATACTATTCAGGGATTTTGGTGCAAGTTGGCAGCGTTAGAGCCGGCTGCCACATGTCGGCCACGAAGCAGCTTAAAGCGTATCAGCTCGTGCTTGGTGTACTACCCGTTGGCGACGACGAAACGGCGGGAGTGTGACGTTTCCCAACCACCCACCAGACTGTCACGATGGCTGCGAGCGCGGGCACACTGACGATCATGAGCGCCAACAACTCCAGCGCTCGAGGCATCCACTTCGCCGCGAACGTCGTGAGTCCGAGTTGAGACCCAACAACCATTGCCACCTCGATTCCGAGGACGGCGAGCCAGAGTATTCTGACGTCCCGACCGGTCCAGCGGCTGGGGCTGGCCGGCATCGGCGACATACCGCGGCGGACGCGTCGGCGAAACCACCATTGCGTTGCGAGCGCGGTCAATAGCATCAAGGGAATGGCCCCATAGGCTAGCAGGTCACCGAGTGGATTCCCTGTGTACTCACGCGCACTCGGTGTGCCTGCCGAGACGACAATGCTGATCATGTGCATTGGGGCAAGACGCCGTGCGAGGTACCACGAGCAGGCCGCGACCAGCATCGACATCAGAACGAAGCCGCCGGTGCGTAGGGCGCCCCATGTCCACACCCGAGCACGCGATATCAGCCATAGCAGTCCGACGCAGGAGAGTGGGAACGCCACGAGCGCCAGCGCTGACCGCAGTGCATCGAATCGCATCACGAGCGCCATCATCTGGTCCTCGGCCAGATGCGGTACGCTCATGGCGCGAGCAGCGCGAACGCTCAGCCAGAGTCCGCATTCATACCACGCCCAAAACATGAACAGCCACGCCGCAATCAGGCCGAGCGGCGCCATCGACCGCGGGATCTCTCGAGGTGTCATTGCATGCTCCTATCTGCATGCGAACACGCTTTGACAGCGCTCACTCCGACGCCACGTCGACATCGGCCACTTTTCGTAGACCTTGATAGAGTCCGAACCTTTGGCCCGAGTACAGCCAGGCGTGCGGAGCGTCGGGCATCAGGAAACGAGCAGTCCCCCGCGTGGGGACGTCGCCGACGGTCACGGGCTCGAACTCCACCACGACGGTCCACGATCCGTCAGGCCAGTGATCGTGTTGCTCCGGAAATCGGCTGAGCGCGGGCCAGCGCGATTTTACGAGTGCCACGGTTCGAACGCCCTCCTCGGCCGAGAGCCAGTGTACGTGGACATCCACCGACCGGTCGGAGGCCATGACCGTCCTCAGGGGGCGCCATTGGGCTGCAGTGCCTGCAGCAGCTTCCAGGCAACGCCGAGAGCGCAGAAAATGCCGCCGAGTCGAAAGAACCAGATGGCTGCCGGCGACATCAGTTCGCGTCTGCCTAACGCACGAAAGAACCGCGCTGGTGACAGTGCGACGATTGAGAAGAACACGATGGCAAACGCAAAGGACCCAATAATCATCTGCCTGTCGAACGGCGGCGTGGAGCGCCACCCGACGGCTTGGACGATGCGCGAGGCCATCTGCATGGGCCTACGATGGGTGCGCCGTTGCGTCGGGGCAAGGCCGCGCTCCGTGGAGCGCGCCCGCTTGCCGGACGATTCTGGACAATTCCAATGGCGGGAGCGGACGCCGATGCCCACCTCGCGACCGAGACCGGACCGTTTGTCCGGACCGCGCGTGCGCGCGTTGGCGAAGGTCGTCACGGGGTTCGAGCAGGCGAAGGCCTAACGCACCGGCGGCGGCGTAAGCCCATCGGTCGACTCGCCGATGGGCGCATGCCGACTTACCTTCCCCGCGTGATCGGAGTCGACTGGGGCACCACTCACCTCCGCGCCTTCCTGCTCCGCGACGACGGCGCGCCGGAGCCCATCGATCGGCGCCACTCGTCGGACGGGGTGCGCTCCGTCGAGCGCGGGCGGTTTGGCGACGTTTTACGAGCACTCGTTGCGCCCTGGCTCGCCCAAGGGGAGCGCCGGATCCTGCTCTCCGGTGTGGTCGGCAGCCGACAGGGGTGGACAGAGACGCGCCCGGTCCCTTGCCCTGCGGGACTCGACGACATCCTCGCGGCGCTTATCGACGTGCCGTTTCCCGATGCGTGCGTTCGGCTCGTGCCCGGCGTCGCCTGCACTGACGCCGCGGGGGTCCCCGAAGTCATGCGCGGCGAAGAGACCCAAATCATGGGCACCGCGCTCGACACCGGGATCGTCTGTCTGCCCGGATCCCACAGCAAGTGGGCGCGGGTCGAGCGTGGCACGATCGTCGAGTTTACGACGTACCTCACAGGTGAGTCGTTCGCCGCGCTTGGCGCGCACACATTGCTGGCACCGGTGATCGGATCCGCCTCGCCCGAGCCCGGCGCCGCCTTCGACGCTGGCGTGGCACGCGCGGCCGACGCCGGCGGCCTGCTCCACCATCTCTTCGGCGTCCGCACACTCGGGCTTACGGGACGGCTGACCGGTTCCGACCCGGCCTCATATCTCTCCGGCCTCCTGATCGGCCACGAGGTCCGCGCCGCGCTCCCTGCGTCCGCCGACCCGGTGGCCATCGTCGGCGCGCCTGGCCTCGCCGCGCTCTATGCGCGCGCGATCGGCGATCGTGCCCGTCTGGCCGATACCGATGCCGCCGCCCGCGGACTCGCCACGATCGGGGCACGAGCAACATGGACGACCTGAACACCTGGCTGGCCCGCTGCCCGCTGGTGGCGGTGCTCCGCGGCATCACCCCGGACGACGCCGAGTCGGTCGGCGACGCGCTGGTGCGTGCCGGCATCCGGATCGTCGAAGTGCCGCTCAACTCTCCCGAGCCATACGAGAGCATCGCTCGCCTGGCGCGCCGCTTGGCGCCCCACGCCCTCGTCGGCGCCGGCACCGTCATGCATCCGTCGCAGGTCACCCGCGTGGCCGACGCCGGCGGCCAACTCATCGTGCTGCCCCACGCCGACGCGTCGGTCGTGCGCGCGGCTAAGGCCGCGGGCATGCTGGCCATCCCCGGTGTCTTCACGCCGACCGAAGCCTTCGCCATGCTCGACGCTGGCGCCGATGGCCTCAAACTGTTCCCCGCCGAGGGGACGAGTCCGGCGGTCCTCAGGTCCATGCGGGCCGTGCTTCCCGCCAGCGCAATCGTTCTCCCGGTCGGCGGCATCGCGGCCGACACGTTCGGACCGTGGCTCGCCGCCGGCGCCGGTGGCTTTGGGATAGGGTCGGCGCTCTATCGCCCCGGCGACACCGCGGCCACCGTCGCCGCCAAAGCCACGGCTCTCGTGACCGCCGTCGTCGCGGCTATCGGCCAGACAGCGCGAACCCGATAATCACCGACCCCGCCGCGACCGCGACGTACTGCGTGCTATCCACGGCGTACGTCATGGGCGACGCCTTCCAGACCGCATTGGTGTGGAAGTGCCAGAGCGGCGCGCCCGTGGCCGCGTTCACCGCGGCCAGCGCGCCGCTGTCGTCGCCGTAGAAGACCAGACCGCCATCGGTGCTCAACACCCCGCCCCAACTCTCGCCCGCGCCGATCTGTGGCACCTCCCACGCGATCGTCCCCGTCCGCGCGTCGATCGCCCGCAACACCTTCTGGCGCTGCTCGCCGGGCACGGGCCGCGTCGCGCCGCCATAGAAGGATTGGCCGCGCTGCCACCACGCCGACGACTTGGTGAAAATGGTGCACGCCTCCAACGCCATGACGTAGAACAGATGCGTCGATGAGTCGAACGCTGCCGACATCCAGTTTGTCGCCCCGTCGAGCGATGGGCACGCCCTGGTGCCTAATGGCGTTGGATCCGCGCCCGGCACAAGCACAGGCCGACCGTCGGCGCCGATGCCACTCGCCCACGTGAGCTTGTGCACGAACGGGTGGCTCGCCATCACCTGCCCGGTCACCCGATCCAGCACGTAGAAAAATCCATTCCGATTCGCCTGCATGAGCAGGTGGCGAGGCTGGCCATCGACCGCCGCGTCGACGAGCATCGGCGTCTGCGTCGCATCCCAGTCGTGCAGGTTGTGCGGCGTGAACTGGTAATACCACCGGAGACGTCCTGTTCGAGCCTCGAGCGCGAGCACGGAGCTCGAGAACAGGTTGTCGCCCCTCCGCTCATCGCCGTTGTAGTCAGGGCACGGGTTGCCCGTCGGCCAGTACACGACATCGGTCGATGCATCGTACGTCCCCGTGAGCCATGCCGCTGCGCACCCATGCTCCAACGCTCGGCCACGCCACGTCACCGCCGCCGAATCCGTGCGCGCCGGCAGCGTCCACCGGCGCCAGACCCGCGCCCCGGTGCGCGCGTCATACGCGGCCACGAACCCGCGGTCCCCCTCATCGCCACCCGACGTGCCGGACAGCACCAGATCGCCCACCACCAGCGGCGCGCCCGTGGCGCCGTAGTGCTGGTGATAGTCGGCCATGGCGACATCCCACAACAACGTGCCGCTCGTGCGCGAGAGCGCGATCAGGTGCGCGTGATCGGTGACCATGAACACGCGATCGCCGAGCACCGCGACGCCGCGGTTGATCGCGCCGGACGCATCGCCGATGACCCCGCGCGTCAGCGGTCGGGCGTAATGCCACACCGGGCGGCCGGTCCGCGCGTCGAGGGCGTACGCCTCGTTGGCCGTCGTCACGAACATCGTACCGTGCACCACCACGGGCGTGCCTTCCAGGTGCCGCGCATTGGGGATCGGGAACATCCACGCCGGCGCCAGCCGCGCGACCGTGAGGGTGTCGATCTGCCGGAGCGCGCTATGGCGGTTGCCACTCACGTTCCCGTTGTACGTCGGCCAATCCCCGGGCGCGGACGGCGCAGTTGTCGACGCCGACGCCACCGCCACGGCCGGTGCCACTGACGCCCCAGGCACGCGACCAGCACCACCGGTGAGCCGGCTCAGAAACGCGAGCAGGTCGCGCACCGTGTCCGCCCCCGCCGTGACCGCCGGCATGAGCGACACGCTATCCCTATGTTCCTCGGCGATCTCCTCCCGCGACAGATAGTGCAACTCGCCGGTCAGGTCCTGCAGCTGGAGGTCATAGTTGCTCTCATTCTTTGCCAGCCCGCGCAGCGTCTGTCCATCTCGCAACCGGACGACGACGACGTGGTAGCTCGCCCGCGGCGGCGACCCGGGGTGCGTGAGCGACTGCGCGATGCGTGACAGCCGGCGCTGCGCGCCGATACTGGTGAGATCGGGCCCCAAGACGCCGCCCTGCCCCTGGATCGCGTGGCACGCGGCGCATCCACCCGCGCCAAAGTAGAATCGCGCCCCAGCCTGCACGTCGCCGGCCGGGGGATGGGCGGACGCCGGCGCGCGGAGCGCCGTGATGTAGGCGACGATGGCATCGAGCTCCCGCTCGGGCAACGTGCCACCGAACGCCGGCATACCCGCGTCCGGCATCCCGTGTCGAATGAATGTGCCCAACGGCTGCGTGAACAGCGTGTCATCCACGCCATCGGTGATGTTGGGGCCAAGCTCGCCGCCCTTCCCCTCCGCACCATGGCAGCCGGCGCAGTGGGCGTTGAAAATCACCGCCCCGCTCGCCGTGGCCTGCGCCCCAAGCCGGCCCACGACGAGACTACTCGCGATCACCACGAGCAGTCGATGCATGTCGTGTCGACTCATTTCGCAAACACCAGTGTGCCGAAGTGCTCCGGCACATGGTTCGGATCATGGTTGACGACACACGTCGGCTGCCAACACAGGAAGTGCCGCTCCGGATCGGACCCCTGCCCATCGATCCGATACAGATTCATGCGCCACCGCGTGCCTGCCGCCACGGGCGCGGCACTGATCGCCCGCAATGGAATCCGCGCCGCCGCATACCATACGCGCGCTTGCCGATCGATCCGTGCCATCCTCTGCCAACCGGATCGCCACGCGTAGTCCTCGGCGGGATGATCGAGATCGATCGCCAGATCGATCCAGTCCGCGGTCGGCGCGATCTCAAACTCGCGGTACTGACGGATATGGTTCCAATCAGCGCCGAGGAACACCTCGATCACGTCGCGGTCCCACAGGTTGGGCCGCGGGCGCGAGTTCGCCGCCGGGAGCCAGAGGTTGAGCGACCGATACGGGCAGATGAACAGCAGGTACAGCGCGGAGTCGGTCCAGAATCCTCGAATCTGCGTCGCCAGGTACGGATATTCCGTCAGGCGGGAGCAGTCCTTGTCCATGCGCACCACTGCCGCCTGGGACCAGGCGGCCGCCCCAGGATCTGTCGTCAGCCCCGGCGGCGCCGCGACGTGAGGCACGGACAGGATCTCCGTCGGCCCGTCCACTGCGCACGGACTGGCCAAGGCGGTCGGCCGCGACCGATACGGGACAAATCCATGCGTCGCGGTCCGCAGCCGATACACCGACGTCGTGGCGGTGATGTACAGCGTGCCGTAGTCGGGATCGCCCCACGTCAGGTTGGCGGGCTGCTCGGGCATCGCGATCGTGCCGAGGTGATGGCCCTGGGCATCCCACACCCAGATGCCTCGCGGCCCGGTGACGTACAGGTTGCCGTCGACATCGACGCGCATGCCGTCTGGCTTCCCATCGTCCGCGCCTCCCGGCTCCTGGCCAAAGAGACGACCGTTGCTCAGCGTGCCGTTGGCGCCGACGTCGTAGGCGCGGATGTCGCGCCGCTCGGTGTCGTCGACGTAGAAGGTCTTGCCGTCGGGCGAGAACGCCAGCCCGTTTGGCTGCGCCAGCTCTTTGGTCAGTAGCTGGACGCCGCCCTTGTCATCCAGCCGGTACACACCCTGGAACGGAATCTCCTGGGTCGCGCCCTTGGGCAAATCCAGCGTCGGATCGGTGAAGTAGAGCGCGCCGTCGGGTCCGACGATGATGTCGTTTGGACTGTTGAAGCGCTTGCCCTCGTACCGGTCGGCGAGCGTCGTATAGTGACCATCGGGGGACACCGCGATCACCGCCCGCAGCGCGCTCGCCCCGTCGAGCAATCGGTGGTCGGCGTCGAACGTGTTGCCATCAGGATCGCCCAGGTGGATCACACCCTGCTTGTGGCCGTCCATCGACACCCGGTAGATCGAATCCTGGATCTCGTCACTGACGTACAGCACGTTGCTCGTATCCCAGACCGGCCCCTCGGTGAAGCCGAAACCGGTGGCAACGGTCGACAACGCCGCATCGTGCGGGATCAACTGCCAGAATCGTGGCGTCGACCCCTCGAGCGCAAAGTGCCGCGGCGCCCCGGAGCATGCCGTCACGACTGTTGCCAGCCCGATCGCGGCGGCCACGGTGATGACCCGGTCGGGTCGGATGAGGAGCCATGCCGCCGCCCCGACGACGCACAGCGCCGCGGCGACGGTAAACGATGCCGGCCATCCGTAGTGATCGGCGATCCACGGCGTGAGCGACGCGGTCACCACGCCGCCAAACTGCGCTCCCATGTTCATGACCCCCGATACGGCACCAGCCGATGGCCCCGCGATATCCGCGCTCACCGACCAGAACGCGCTCTGCGCTAGATAGAGCGTGCCGGCGCCGAGGGCTAGCAGGAGGCTCGCGGCCCGGGCGCCCGTCAGGTGCGTGCCGGCGCCGATGCAGACCGCGGCCACGGCGATCCCGGCCGCCGCCACGCCGCACCGTCCTACGCGACGGCCGTAGCGCCGAGACAGCCAGTCGCTGACAATGCCGCCCACGCCCGATCCGAGGGCCATGGCGACGAACGGCCACGCCGCGTACAACGCGCTGGCCTTGAGATCCATGCCGCGGACGGTCGACAGGTAGATGTAAAACCAGGTGAAGAAGATGTACGCAGCGTAGCCGTAGCAGAAATAACTCAGCGTGAGCAGCGCGACCGTGCGGTTGCCGAGGATGGTAAGCCACGGCAGCGGGGTCGCGACGCTCTCGGCCGGCAGTCCGGCGCGGATCACGGCGCGCTCGCGCTCCGAGACCCAGCGGTGCGCCGCCGGCGCATCCCGCGCGATGACGAGCCAGACGGCGCCGACCACGAGTCCGATGCACGCGCAGACGAAAAACGACGCGCGCCATCCATCCCGCACCAACACGGCGGTGATGAGCAGTGGCGCGATGCCGGCTCCGATCCCGACACCCATGAAGATGATCCCGCTCGCTAGGCCGCGTTCGGCGACCGGGATCCAGGTGGCCAGGATCCGATTGGCGGCCGGATACATCACCGCTTCGCCGGCGCCCAGCAGCAATCGGATCCCGAGCATCGTCGGGAGCGCGTAGCGGAACACCGGCACCGACGCGGTCAGCACGCTGAAGATGGCCCACCACCACACGGCGAACGTCAGCGTCCGCCGCGCGCCAAACCGGTCGGCGAGGCGGCCGGCGGGGGCCTGCAGGAGCATGTAGCCGAGCACGAAGGCGCTGAACACCCAGCCCAGCTGCTGATGGTCGAGTGTGTAGGCGTGCGCGATCGCCGTACCGGCGATCGAGATGTTGACGCGATCGAGGTAGGCGACGACGCTCAACACGAACAACCACGCGATGAGCACCCAGCGGACACGCAGAAAACTCGTCATGCCGATCCACAGTCGGAGGAACGACGATGATAGCGTCTTGTCGCATGTGGCGACATGCCGCATATTCGCTCGCGCGCCTCGGCGTTGCTTTTCCCCCGGAGGAACACGTGCGTCGGACTGTCGTGCTGCTGTCGATGCTCTCGCTGGTGTCGCTGTCGTGGAGCGCTGGGCTCCAGGCGCAAGAACGCCATGTCTTCAACCCGCCGGGTCTCCCGAGCAACCTGCCGTTCAGCAACGGCATGCAGGTCGGCGACCAGCTGTGGATCGCCGGCACCGAGGGGGTCGTTACCGGCGACATCGAGGCCGAGACGCGCACCGCGCTCGAGAACATCAAGAAGGTCCTCGACGCGGCCGGGTATCAGGTCGGCGACGTCGTGCAGGTGACGGTTTACCTCAAGGATATCAACGACTTTCCTCGTATGAACGCTGTATACGCGGCGTTCTTTCCCGATCCCAAGCCGACACGCACGACGGTGCAGGTCGCACGGCTCGTCAACGATGCCCGGATCGAGATCACGTCGGTCGCGGTGCACCACCACGCCGGAGGTGCGTCATGACATCGCGCCGGGGATTCGTGCAGGAGACGGTCGCGGCGGCGGCAGCACTTGGACTCCCACGCCCACTGCTCCAAGACGCGACGGTGTCTCACCCCGCTGCAGCGCCGGACTACTACGACAAGCTGGGTGTCGCAAAGATCATCAACGCCGCCGGGACGTATACGTACCTGACCGGATCGATCATGCCGGCCGAAGTGGCGGCGGCGATCACCGTGGCGTCGCAGCATGCGGTGCGTCTGCGCGATCTGCAGGCGGCGGCGGGCGCCCACATCGCGGCGCGACTCAAGTGCGAGGCGGCCCTCGTCTCAGCCGGCGCCGCGGCGGCCCTGTCCCTCGGCACGGCGGCCTGCATGACGCGCGGACGCCCGGACGACGCCGCCCGGGACGTGCCGGCCCGGACGAGCGAGTTCCCGCACGAGGTGCTCATCCAGGTGGGGCATCGCTATGAACACGAGCACTCGATCGAGATGTGCGGCGTCACGCTCGTCAACGTGACCACGCTCGATGACTACGAGCGGGCGTTCTCGCCGCGCACCGCGATGGCGTTCTTTTTGAACACGGCCGAGGTCGGGCAGATCTCGCGCGAGGATTGGGTGCGGGTCGCGCGGGCGCACAATGTGCCCACCTTCATCGATGCCGCCGCCGACGTCCCACCGATCGCCAACCTGTGGAACTTTACCGCGATGGGGTTCGATCTCGTCACCTTCTCCGGTGGCAAGGCCATCCGCGGCCCGCAGAACGCGGGTTTGCTACTCGGTCGCAAGGACCTCATCGCCGGCGCGGCCGCCAATAACAACCCCAATGACCGGTCCATCGGGCGCGGGATGAAGGTGTCGAAGGAACAGATCGTCGGTATGGTCGCCGCCCTCGACTGGCTGCTCGACCACCAGTCGGACGCGGCATTCGAGGCGGAGGCTCGGGATCGGTGCGAACGGATCGCCGCGGCGCTGCACGGCATTCCGACGCTGACGACCGAGCTCTTCACGCCGCCCATTGCCAATCACGTGTCGCACCTCATGATCCGCTATGACCAGAGCCGCGTTGGGCTCTCGCCAATCGATGTCGCGCAGGCGCTGCGTCAGGGGTCTCCGTCTATCGAGCTGAATCCCGGCACTGGCCATGCCTCCGGCGCGGCCGGCCTCCATTCGGACGAGCACACGATCGTCGTCGGGCCATGGATGATGCGCCCGGGCGAAGACGCCATCGTCGGCCGCCGGCTCCGTGAAGTCTTGCAGGGCGCCGTCAAGGCCTAACCTCGATTACTACGTCCGTGCCCACAGTAGCGTCAGGCACTGGCGGGGCGCTTGGTGCCGATCGGGATGTCGCGGGCAGGAGTCGCGCCGAGTTCAGG
Source organism: Gemmatimonadaceae bacterium (assembly GCA_035569435.1). Taxonomy (GTDB): domain Bacteria; phylum Gemmatimonadota; class Gemmatimonadetes; order Gemmatimonadales; family Gemmatimonadaceae; genus DASRDS01. The sequence continues at coordinate 19,840 of DATMNB010000192.1, read as the reverse complement.
ATGAAGGTGAGCTCCGAGGCCACGTGGATGAAGGCGGCGAGGAGTGGGTTCAAGTAGCCGAACGCGGCGAGGGCAACGCCCACGGCGTCGACGGCGAGTGTTCCGATGAAATTGAACTGAATGATGCGGTGGCAGCGCCTGGCGATACGCAGGGTTTCGACGAAGGCGCCGAGGTCACTCCCCAGGAGCACGACGTCCGCGCTTTCGCGTGCCACGTCGGTGCCCGAGCCCATGGCCACACCGACCGTGGCCTGCATCAGTGCCGGAGCGTCGTTGACGCCGTCGCCGACCATTGCGACGCGCGCGCCAGCGGCGACGAGGTCGTGCACCGCGGTCGCTTTGTCAGACGGGAGCAGTGCGGCGCGCACATCATGGATGCGGACGTCATTGGCCACCGCGGCCGCGACCGCCTGACTGTCACCGGTGAGGAGCACCGTGCGGAGTCCCATCGACCGCAACTCGCGGATGGCCGCGGGGGCTTCGGGGCGAATCGCGTCGGCGATATCAATGACGCCGAGGAAGCGACCGCCGCGAGCGACCAGGACGGACGAGAGCGCCTTGGTCCCATTCTTTCGTGGCGGTGGCACCTCGACGCGGTGTCGCGTCAGAAACGCCGCCGTCCCAGCGAGGATCTGGTCCCCGCCAGAGGTGGTCGCGCGCACGCCGCTTCCCGGCTCGTAGTCGAATGTCTCTGGCTCGGTGGCGGCCAGGCCCGCGGCATCCGCGCGAGCGATGATCGCCTTGGCCAAGGGATGTTCGGACCGGCGCTCGGCGAGTGCGGCGGCCTCGAGCACGTCGCGCTCGGGAACTCGCACTGGTCGAATCGCGCGTACTTCCGGCACACCGATGGTTACCGTCCCTGTCTTATCGAACGCCACCGTGTCGACCGCCCAGAGCGCCTCGAGATAGCGGCCGCCCTTAATGATGGCGCCAGCCCGGGCCGACCGGCCGATCGCGCCGAGGACGGCGAGGGGCGTGCCGGCCGCGATACCGCAGGCGCCGGCCACAATGATCACCGAGATCGTCGACCGCACGTTATGAGTGAGCACGAAGGTCAGGAGCGCGCACGCCAGGGCGAAGTACACGAGGTAGCCCGCGTAGCGGTCGGCGGTCTTCTGAATCGGCGCCCGCGAGCGCTCGGCGCGCTCGACGGCGTCGACGATCTTGCCGAAGCTTGTATCTCGGCCGAGTCGCTCGGCGCGCACATCGAGGGTGCCCGATTGGTTGATCGTGCCCGCGTAGACGGATGCGCCGGGCGCTTTTTCGACCGGGACCGACTCCCCAGTGATCGTGGCCTGATCGACGTACGAGTGTCCGGTGACGACCATGCCGTCGACCGCCAGTCGTTCGCCTGGTGACACGAGCACGACCTCGCCAACGCGGATCTCACTCGCGGGGATCTCACGCGGGCCGCCCGTCCGGCGCACGACGGCCGTGTGGGGCAGGAAGTCCAGGAGATCGCGGATCGCCTTGCGGCCGCGCCCGACGGTCAGGCCTTCGAGCACCTCGGCGATGAGTACGAAGACGGTGATGATGAGGGCCGTGAAGAACTCGCCGATGAGGAGCGCCGAGACGAGCGCCAGGGTCATCGACAGCTCCATCGTCATCCGGCGTTCGCGGATGTTCTCCCAGGCTTCCTTGAAGATCGGATACCCGCCGATGGCGACGCCGATGAGGCCGATGACGCTGACGTGCGGGAACGGCTCCCATACGTGGAACCAGACGGCTGCTGCGGCGAGGGCGACCAATGCGATGCGAGCGAGCTCGCGCCGGTCGAGGGTGCCGGCGTGTTCGTGCTCGTGGTCGTCGCGGTCGTCGTGGTGTTCGTCCTGATCGTGTCCCGACATGAGTCCCTCGTGAACCGTGCGTGCTATTTCAGATACGACCGAATCACGTCGATCACTTCGTCCGCGGCCTGCGCGTCCTCGGAGCCCGACCGGGCACCGCGGAAGGCATGATGGCGAATGTGATCCTCGAGCACCTCGGACATGAGGCCGTTCATCGCGCCGCGGGCGCTGGCGATGAGACGCAGCATGTCGCCACACTCGACCTCGTCGTCCAACGCGCGGGCGATGGCGTCGATCTGTCCGCGAATGCGCGCGACGCGTTGGGTCAGCTTGGTTTTGTTCTTGATGATGTGGGACATGGACGGTAGTATAGCCCCCTATACTATCCGATGGAAGGGCCCTGGGACCGCCCTGCCCGGCGCCTCAGCCGAACAACGTATCGCGAACCGCCTTGATGGCGCGAGCAGCGCGGGTCTCGGCGGTCTTAATGGGAATGCCGAGGATGCGCGCGATGGCGGGGATGGTCAGATGGTGTTGGGCGCGGAGCGTCAGCACCGCGCGATAGTGCTCAGGGAGCCCAGCGATGGCCTGGCGCAGCCGCCGCGACCGTTCGACCGCGTCCAACCGTTCGTCCTCGTCGATCTCCGAGACCCCGCGTCCGATGAGATCGCCCGCCGCCGCGCGCTCGAACCGCTGCACGACGCGCTCGTGCTTGAGGAAGTCGAGCGCGCGGCGGCGGGCGGCGCCGTAGAGATACACGCGCACGGTGTCGCGCACCGTCCACGTGGCCCGCTGCTCCCAGAGGCGCAAGAAGAGGCTTTGCACGATCTCTTCCGCGGTGCCGGATGACCGGACATAGCTATCGACGAGCTGGCAGAGCGGCGCGTAGTACGTGTGAAACAGCGTCTCGAAGGCCGCGGTGTCGCCGGCCCGTGTCCGTGCGACCAGGGCGTCGTCGGGCGGGACGCTGGATAGGCGACTGTGGTGACGTTCAGCGGTCTCGCGGACGGGAAGCGTCATTGGTGCCACCATAATGCCGAGATCGCCGAGTCACAATACCGCAACGGCAGCTGCACCTGTTGTTGACGGAGGCCGCTTGGGTGCGGCGTGAAGGGTTCGAAGGCATTTGGTCGTAGTAGGGTTGTGACGACAACTGACTCTGACGATCCGACGCCGCCTGGTCCGCCCGCTGAGCCTGACTGGCGACTATTGGAGCGGTATCTGGCGGGTGAATGCGCGCCGGCGGAGGCGGCGGCGATCCGACGGTGGGTTGACGCAAGTCCTGAGAATCGTGAAGTGCTGGCCACCGTTCGTGCGGTCTGGGACGCCGTCGCACAGGACGCCCCTCGGTTCGACTCGGGCGTGGCGTGGCAGAAACTTCGGGCCCGGATCGACGCCGGCGAGCCGGTCGGCACCATCCCTCGCGACCGACCAACGGGGCACGTCGGGCGATGGTGGCCGCACGTCGCACGGGCGGCGGCGGTGCTGGTGATTGGGGTGAGCGGCGTGCTGCTGTGGCATTCCGCATCGGGCCGGCTTGTCCACCGAGCCCCTGTTGGCGACGATGCGCGAACGTATGTGGCGATGCGGGGCCAGCGGGCCCAGGTCGATCTCGCCGATGGGACACACGTGGTGCTCGGCCCCGACAGCCGACTCCGCGTCCCGACGGCCTATGCGAGCGGCGTCCGCAACGTGTATCTCGAGGGCGAGGGGTACTTCATCGTGCATCACGACCCCTCGCATCCGTTCACTACGTATGCCGGGACGGCGGTCGCCCGCGATATCGGCACCGAATTCACCGTGCGTGCCTATCCCAGTGAGACGCGCACGCAGGTCGTGGTGGCGGCCGGGGAAGTCGCTGTTGGTGCGGCAGGCGATCGTCGGGCGTCGGTCGCCGTGTCGCGGCTGCACGCGGGCGAGTTGGCGCGGGTGAGCGCTGCCGGTGTAGACGTCACGCGGGGCATCGACGTCGAACACTACACGTCGTGGACCCGCGGTGAGCTGGCGTTTGATAACACGCCGCTCAGCGAGGTGGCTGCCGATCTTGGCCGGTCGTACGATCTCGACATCCGCATTGCCGATTCGGCGCTGGCGGCGCGACGTGTGACGATCACGTTCCCGACCCCGGATACGTCTCGCGTGTTCGGCTCACTCGCGTTGGCGCTGCACGCGACCTCCGAACGTCACGGTCGGACCATCACGATCGCGCCGGCGCCGTAGATGAACGTTCGCATTGGTCGGCGGGTGCACGGGGTGGCGTGGGCGGGTGTGTGCGCTGCGCTGAGTACGGTGCCGGTGCGGGCGCAGTCGCCCGACTCCGGGGGGGCATCGCGCCTGGTGGCGTCGACGCTCGTCCTCTCGTCGCCGCAAGACGATACGCGGGCGATGGCCGTGCTCCAGCGCCGGATCGACATTGACGTCGCGAATGTGGCCCTCAGCGTGGCGCTCAAGGAGGTCGCCCGTCGCGGGCGGATCGGTATCACGTACTCAAACGACGTGGGCGGGATGGGCCGGCGCGTGACGCTGCGGCGGTCGAACGTGACGATCGGCGACGCCTTGACCGCGCTGCTCGCCGGCGTCCCGCTGCGCGCGGTCGTCACACCGAGTGGGGACATCGTGCTCGTGCGGCACGTGGCGGAGGTCGAGCCGCCGGCACCAACCGGGGCGCTGGTCGGTCGGGTCACCGCGCGTGCCACCGGGGAGGCCGTCGCATCCGCGACGGTGTTTCTCACTCCGTCGAAAGCGCACGGCACGACGGACGATAGTGGCGCCTATCACATTCCCGACGTCCCGCCCGGGACGTACCAGGCGACCGCGCAACGCATTGGGTTTCTGCCGTCGGTGCAATCGGTGACGATCGGACCGGGGCAACCGACACGATTGGATTTTGCGTTAGCCACCTCGCCGCGCGCGCTGTCGCAAGTGGTGGTGACGGCCTCGAAGGCACCGACCGAGATTCGAGACGTGCCGGCCGCCGTCGAGGTGGTCACGAGCAAGACGATCCAGGTGAGCGGCGCCCAAAATCTCATGCAGGCGCTGCAGACGACGACCGGTGTGACCGCCGCGCAGTTTGGCGAGAACTTTCAGTCCATTCAGCTGCGCGGGTTGCCGCGTCTCGAGAACGAAAACGAGACGGTGCTGATCCTGATCGACGGGGTGCCGCAGACCGACGCGCGGAACAGCGCGCAGATCAACGACATCCCGGTCAACATGATCGACCAGATCGAGGTCGTGCGCGGACCGAGCTCCGCGCTCTATGGTCGAACGGCGATCGGGGGGACGATCAACATCCTCACACCGCAGCCCACGCCGACGCAGCGATTCACCGCCGATCTCCAGGTGGGTGATCTCGGGTATGTGCGTGGAACGGCGACGGCGAGCGGGCCGCTTGGCGACCGGAGCGGCTATGTCCTGTCCTGGCAGGGGGATCGCCATGACGGATTCCAGTTTCCTCCGATTCAACGGCAGTTGGAGGCGCTGTTTGGGAAGTTCACGTCGCATCTCGACGACAAGACGCAATTGATGATGACGGCGAACTACGTCACGAACCTGGGCGGCACGCCGTCGCCGATCCCGATCGAGAACGGGCGGCTCCTCTCGAACGTCGATCCGGCATTTCCGTACTATCGGAACCTCAACCTGCCGTACGCGCAATACAACCAAGAGGACCTGCGCGGGACCATCAAGGTGACGCGCGAGCTCTCATCGGCCTTCACCGTCAGCAACACCGCGGCGTATCGCCATAGCCGGTACGATTTTCTCAATGACGGCGATGTGTTGTCGCCGCCCTCGTCGCCGGACTCGGCCACCGTGGTGCTGTTTCCGTTCACCTCGCATCGCGAGGAGGACGCGTACTTCAATGACCTGCAGCTGGAGGGGACGTTCGGGCCGCGGGTGATGCGCCACCGGCTGATCACGGGGCTTGATTTCGAGCGCAACACGGGGAATCGCAGTTCGATTCTGCCGTATGGGCCGACGACCGCGGATTCGCTCGCCGGCGGGGTCACTGTGAATTACCGGAATCCGCAGTACCCAGGGCTGTATGATCTGCGTGGCGTCGATATCGGCGGGAGCGCGTATTACACGACGTTCTACTCGGCCTACCTGCAGGATGAGATCGACATTCTGGATCGACTCCGCATCTCGCTCGGCGGCCGGTTCGATCTGAACGAGATTTCGGCGACCCCGATCGGGCCGACCACTCACACCACGATCACCGGCACCTTCAGAAAGTTCACCCCGCGTGTTGGGGTGAGCTACCGACTCCTCGATGGGCGCGCCGCCAGGGACCCGCAACTCAGCGTCTTCGCGCAGTATTCACAGGGATTCCTGCCGCCGGCGTCCTCGATCGACCCGCAGTCGACGCAGGCGCCCAGTGAAAAGCCGGAGACGATCACCAACTACGAGGCCGGGTTCAAGGGGAGCATCCTTGGCGGATTGCTCGGCGTCGACGCGTCGGCGTTCTATCTCAAGCGCGACGGGATCGCGCTCCAGCTCCGGACGAGCGGCAACACGTTTGCGATCACCAACGGTGGGGTCCAAGACTTTCCCGGCGTCGAGGTTGGACTCAATAGTCAGATTGGCTCCGCCGTGTCGTTGTTTGCCAAGTACGCCTACTACGGCGCGCACTTTGGCCCGTATGCCTTCAACAACGGCACGACAACGGACGTCAGCTATACCGGGAATCGCATCGCCCTCGCGCCCAAAGACGTCTACGATGTCGGTGGGACCTTCAACGGCCCGGCAGGGCTGGGCCTCTATCTCGCGGGTCACTTCGAGGGGTCGCGGTATCTCGACTACGCCAACACGTTTCTCCTTGGATCGTACTTCGTCACGAACGGACGGGTCAGCTGGCGATTTCTCCGGTACACGGTGGCGGTGGCCGTGAGCAACATCTTTGACCAGCGGTATCTGACGGACGGCGATCTGAGCACCGCACAGTTCGCGTTTCCCGGCGCGCCGCGTCGCGTGGTGTGTGAGTTCACCGCGGCGTACTAGAGAGGTGTGCTAGGTGTGGAAGCGATGGTTGTATCTGGCGCATCGGTGGATCGGTGTCACGCTGGGGACCATGGTGCTCGTGTGGTTCCTGAGCGGCATCGTCATGATGTACTATGACTGGCCGGCTTACACGGATTCCGTAATGCTGCGCCAGCGCGTCCCGTTTGATCCGCCGGATTCGCTCGTGGGATTTGCCGCGGCGGCGCGTGCGGTTGGCTCCGCTCCCGTGACGGGCCGCTTGCTCCAATGGCCTGACCGGCTCGTGTATCAAATGTGGGGCGAGGCAGCGGGTCGGCCTGTTCCAGGTGGGCTGGTCGACGCGAGGTCCGGCGCCGTGCTCTCCCCGATCTCGCCCGCGGCCGCCACCGCGGTCGCCACGCAACGCGTACCGGCCGGGAGTCCGGTCGTGCGCGTCGAGCTGCTCCAGCGTGGTGATCACTATCTCATGTACCGGGACTATGCGCGGCAGTTCCCGGCGTATCGCGTGCGGTTCGGGGACGCGGCGGCGACGGCGATCTACGTGAGTGCGCAGAGCGGCACGGCCTTCGGTCGAGCGACGACGCGCACACGGATCACGACATGGCTCGGCACCGTCCCGCACTGGCTGTATTTCCAGTGGCTGCTCCAAGATCGCGAGTGGTTGTGGATCCTGGTCAGCATTGGGCTGCCGTCGGTGACTGTCTTCATTGCGCTGACGGGGATCACGCTTGGGCTCGTGCAGTTGTTCCCCAACCGACGGCGTGGCCTGTGGCGTCCCACCGCCTACCGGGGGGTGTCGAAGTGGCACCATCTGGCTGGTGTCGTGTTTGGCCTGCTCGTGCTCACCTGGACGTTCACCGGTATTCTCCAGAATCTCGGTCCGGGCACCTCGCCGCGAGATGGCGAGCTGGAGTCGGCGCGGGGCGGACCGGTATCCTGGGATGCGATCCGCCTCAGTGAAAAGGGCGCGCTCGAGCGCCTCGGCGGCAGCGCGCGACCTGTGGCGATCGATCTCGTGCAGCTCGATGGCCGGCCCGGGTATGACGTGCATCTCGTCGACGGGCGAGAGGCGTGGATCGACGCCACGACCGGGGCGACACGTGAGGAGCTCACGGCCGCCGACGCCGCACGCACCGCGGGGCGTATCATCGGACCCGGTGCGGCGGTGGCCCACGTGGACCGCCTCGCGCGATACGATAGCTATTACTACGCGCGACATGCCCGAGAGCGGCACCTGCCGGTGTGGCGCGTCACATTCGATGATGGGCCGCAGACGATGCTCTATCTGGACGCCGTGACCGGCGTCCCCGTCGGGTTCGCGGACCACGAGGCGCGGGTGTGGCGCTGGGCGCGCGACGCGGTGCACACGTTCGACTACCCCGCGCTGAACAACAAACGGCCGTGGTGGGACTTGGTGGTACTGCCGCTGCTCCTGGGTGGGGCGATGTCGGCCATTACCGGGGCTTGGTTGCTCGTGCGCCGCGTGCGACGCACGTTGTAGGGCGACCCTACATCAGCGTCTCGATGGCCGCGCGGATGTCCGCGATCGCCGCCGGTCGTTGGTCGCTCAACGGCAGCTCAGACAGGGTTGCCTCGACAAACTCCTCGAAGATCACGTGCGACAGGCGTTCGATCGCGGACCGGATGGCGGAGATCTGCATGAGGATCTCCAGACTGTCGCGGTCCTCGGCCAGCATTTTCTTGAGCGAGCCGACGTGTCCTTCGATGCCCGCGACGCGGTGTATGAGTTGGCGCTTGCTGCCCAGGCTCGTGCTCATGGATTCCATCCGTTGGTCGTCGGTGAACGATAGTTCCTCGTCCGGGCGTCCGCGAGCGCTCGGCCGCGCAGGGCGCTCCACACGGTGAGGGCGGCGAGGCGCGCGGTCTGCCCGCCGACGTCGAATCGCGGGTTGACTTCGACCACATCAATCGATGTCACGGCCGGGGTGCGGCCAGCGAGAAACGCGGCGCGTAACCAGACCTCCGTGGTGAGGCCATCGACCGTCGGCGCGCTGACGCCGGGCGCCGACGATTGATCGACGGCATCGAGATCGAAGCTCACCAATGCGGCCGATGCCGGTTGGAGGGCGTCGTAGAGCGCCGCGACACGGTCGAGGGTCAGGGTCTGTCGCCAGATCCACGTGCCACCGTGGGCGGCGATGAACTGCAGGTGGTCGCGCGAGACGACGTACGGTTGGAGGCCAGCGACGGTGTACGACTCCGCTACCTGCGACGGATGGAGTAGCGCCTGGCGAAACGGTGAACCGGAGTGTCCCTGGTCGTCCACCAGCTCGCGGACGTCTGGGTGCGCGTCCCAGTTGAGCAGCGAGACGGGCCGCCGCTCGTTGGCGTAGGCCAGGAAATGTCCGTAGGTCGTCTCGTGGCCGCCGCCGAGGACGACGACGAACGCACCGGCGTCGATGTGGGGTTGGAGGAGGCGTCCGAGACGGAGTTGATCGTGCGCCAGGTCTCCGGTGGTCGGCAGGTCGCCGACATCGAGCGTGTGCTCGAGCAGCGCCGCGTGGACGTCGTAGATCGCTGGATCGGGGAGCATGCTATGCAGTGCCTGGCGGATCGCATCCGGTGCGGATGCCGCGCCTGGGCGGCCGCCGTTTCTCTGGACTCCGATATCGCACGGAAATCCGACGAGCACGGCGCGCGGTGGATCGCCAGGCGTGAGCGCGGCGCCAATGCGGGCGCCGAGGCTGTCAGGTCGGTGCGGCACGCCGCTCAGGGTGCGCGCCATGCGACCTGGCCACCGATCACGGTCGTGACGCACGCGTTGGGTCTGAAGTGGTAAATCCACTGCGTGACGTCGTCAGCGTCCATGACCGCGAAGGTCGCCTCTTTGCCAGGCTCGAGGGATCCGATGCGATTGGCGCGGCCGAGGGCCTGGGCGGCGTAGATGGTGGCGCCCTTGAGGGCCTCGGCTGGCGACATGTGTTGCAGGGTGCAGGCGAGGAGCATGGCCAGGGGGAGGTGGTAGCTGGGTGCAGAGCCAGGGTTGAAGTCGGTCGCCACGGCCACGTGCACGCCAGCGTCGATGAGCGCGCGCGCCGGGAGCGGCGGTTGGCCGAGGTAGAGGGTGGCGATGGGGAGGCTGACGGCGACGACGTGTGCCGCGGCCAGCGCGCGGATGCCGCGGTCGGTGATGTGCTCCAGGTGGTCCGCGGACCAGGCGCCGACGTCGGCCGCGAGCTCCGCCCCGCCCATGGGGCTCAGTTGATCGGCGTGCACGCGGGCGGCCATGCCGGCGAGGCGTCCGGCGTCGAGGATGCGTCGGCCCTCGGCGATGGTGAATGCGCCGCGCTCGACGAACACGTCGCAGGACTCGGCGAGGCGGGCCTGGGCGACGGTGGGGATCAATTCCTCGGTTACGAGGTCGATGTACTCGCCTCGTCGATCGGCGTATTCTGGTGGGAGGGCATGCGCCGCCAGGAGCGTTGGCGAGAGTGCGACCAACGATTGATGGGCTGCGGCGCGATAGACGCGCAGCAAGGCCACCTCGTCGTCGACGCTGAGTCCGTACCCGCTCTTGCACTCGACGGTCGTGATGCCGAGGGCTGCCATGGCCTCGAGGAACTGCATCGCTCGGGCGACCAGCGTCTCCTGGGTCGAGGCGCGCGTCGCGCGGACCGTCGACTGGATGCCGCCGCCGGCGGCGGCGATCGCCTCATAACTGCGACCCAGGACGCGCTGCTCGAATTCATCCGCGCGCCACCCGCCGAACGCGAGGTGGGTGTGGCAGTCGACGAGCCCGGGCACCACCAACCGTCCGCCCGCATCGATCGACTCGAGCGAGGCGTGGCGTGTCGGGAGGTCGCGCTCGGGGCCGAGCCACCGCACCGTATCGTCGATCCACACGAGGGCGGCGCGTGGGATGGGATGGACGTCGGCCTGCCCGCCCTCGGCGCGACAAGCCGCGAGCATGCCAATGTTTCGGAGGACCGGCACGGTGCGCTACGCTGACGGCATCGGTAGGTGCAGGCCGTGCGTTGCCGCGGTCTCCAGGGCGATCTCGTAGCCCGCGTCGGCGTGGCGTGCGACACCGATGCCGGGGTCGTTGGTCAGGACGCGCTGCAGGCGGACCCGCATTTCCTTGGAACCGTCGGCGACGATGACCTGGCCCGCGTGCAGCGAGTTGCCGATGCCAACGCCGCCTCCGTGGTGGAAGGAGACCCACGAGGCTCCGCTGGCCACGTTGAGCAAGGCGTTGAGAATTGGCCAGTCGGCGATGGCATCGCTGCCGTCCCGCATGGCCTCGGTTTCACGAAAGGGCGAGGCGACGCTTCCCGCGTCGAGGTGATCGCGGCCGATGACGATCGGCGCGGAGAGCTCGCCGGACGCCACGAGGTCGTTGAGCGCCACGCCGAATCGGGCGCGCTCGCCCTGGCCGAGCCAGCAGATGCGCGCCGGGAGGCCCTGGAAGTGCACTTTCTCCTGGGCGAGTGTGATCCAGCGGCGGAGGTGCGCATCCTGCCGGAAGAGATCGAGGACCAACTCGTCGGTGCGATAGATATCGCGGGGATCGCCGGACAGCGCGACCCAGCGGAAGGGGCCTTTTCCTTCGCAGAACAGCGGGCGCACGTACGCTGGGACAAAGCCGGGGAAATCGAACGCGTTGGTGAGTCCCGCGTCGAGGGCCACGGTCCGAATATTGTTGCCGTAGTCGAAGGTCACCGCGCCGCGACGTTGGAGTTCCAGCATAGCGCGTACGTGCTCGACGACCGAGGCGGTGCTGCGTCGGATGTACGTGCTCGGATCGGACGCTCGGAGCGCGACGGCCGCCTCCAAGGACATGCCCGCCGGGACGTATCCGTTGAGCATGTCGTGGGCGCTGGTCTGATCGGTCAACACGTCGGGCACGATCTCACGCCGCACCAGCTCGGGGAGGACATCGGCGGCGTTGCCCACTAGGCCGATGGACACGCCGCGCCGCGCGGCGCGCGCGTCGTGGACCCACTGCAGTGCCTCGTCGAGACGGTCGGTGATGCGGTCGCAGTAGCCGGTGGCGACGCGCTTGGCGATGCGGGCGCGATCGACGTCGATGCCGAGAAAGACGGCGTCGTTCATGGTGGCGGCGAGCGGTTGGGCGCCACCCATCCCGCCGAGGCCCGCGCTCACGACGAGCCGGCCGGCCAGGGATCCACCGAAGTGCTGGCGCGCGACGGCGCCGAATGTCTCGTACGTGCCCTGCAGAATGCCTTGCGATCCGATGTAGATCCATGAGCCGGCGGTCATCTGGCCATACATGGTGAGGCCGAGGTGCTCGAGCCGGCGAAACTCGTCCCAGGTTGCCCATCGGCCGACGAGGTTGCTGTTGGCGATGATCACGCGCGGCGCGGACGCGTGCGTGCGGAACACGGCGACGGGTTTGCCGCTCTGGACGACGAGGGTTTCGTCGTCCTCGAGCGCGCGCAGCGATCGGACGATGGCGTCGAAGCATTCCCAGTTTCGCGCCGCCTTGCCGGTGCCGCCGTAGACGACCAGGTCATCGGGTCGCTCGGCGACATCGGGGTCGAGATTGTTCATGAGCATCCGTAAGGCCGCCTCCTGTTGCCAGCCTTTACAGGAGAGCACCGCGCCGCGTGGCGCCCGAATCTCACGAGGCATGTGAGGGCATGAGCTCGGGCTGGCCGATGGCCGCGAACGTGCCGTCGTGCACGGCGGCGCGGAGGTTCTCGATGTCGGGCGTCAGGACCCGGTCGCCGTCGAGCGGCAGGACGCGCTCGCGGACGCGGGCGTAGGCCTCCCGGACGCCGAGTCCTGGCTGGAGCGGCTTGCGGAACTCGAGTGCTTGGGCCGCGCACATGAGCTCCACGGCTACGACGTACTCGAGGTGGCCGACGGTGCGTTTCGCCTTGCGCGCCGCCGCCATGCCCATCGAGACGTGATCCTCCTTGCTGCCGCTCGTCGGGACGGAGTCGACGCTCGCCGGGTGGGAGAGGACGCGCATTTCGGAGAGGAGGTCGGCCACCGCTACCTGGGCGATCATGAAGCCCGTCTGCACGCCCGGGTCGCGGGCGAGGAACGCCGGGAGCTCCGACAGGTCAGGGTTCAACAGCCGCTCGACGCGGCGCTCGCTGATGCTGGCCAGATCGGCGACGGCAATGGCGAGGAAGTCGAGCGCCTGGGACACGATCTGCGCGTGGAAGTTGCCCGCGCTGACGACGAGCTCCTGCTCGGGGAAGATCAGTGGGTTATCGGTCGAGCTGTTGATTTCCGTCTCGATGACCCGACGGACGTAGCCCATGACCTCGCGCGCCGCGCCGTGGACCTGTGGCATGCATCGCAGGGAGTAGGCATCGTGCACGCGCGGATCGTTGTAGCGGTGCGACTCGCGAATCTCGGATTGCTCTAGGAGCGCCCAGAGGCGGGCGGCGCTCACGGCTTGGCCGGCATGGGCGCGCGTGGCGTGGATCTCCGGACGGAACGGGTCGGGCGTTCCGCGCAGCCCTTCCAGGCTCATGGCGCCGGCGACGTCGACGCTGTCAGTGGCTCGCTCGGCGGCGAGGAGACTGAGGAGCCCGAGGCCGGTCGTGGCCTGCGTGCCGTTAATGAGGGCGAGGCCCTCCTTTGCGACGAGGCGCAGCGGTTCGATGCCTGCGCGCCGCAGGGCCGTCGCCGAGGGCTCGATCAGCCCGTCGTGCTCGACGTGCCCTTCGCCGATCAATGCGAGGGCGACGTGGGCCAGTGGCGCCAAGTCGCCACTGGCGCCGACGGAGCCGATCTCCGGCACGATGGGGTGGATGCGGAGTCGTATGAAGTCGAGCAGGCGCTCGATGACCACGAGCCGGCATCCGGAGTTGCCGCGTGCCAGGGCGTTGGCGCGGAGGAGCATGATCGTGCGCACCTCGGCGGCGCAGAGGGGCGGGCCGAATCCACTGGAATGGCTGCGGACCAGGTTCAGTTGCAGCTCGTCGAGACGGGCGGGCGCGATGAACACCTCGGCCAGCCGGCCGAAGCCGGTAGAGATGCCGTAGACGCGCTCATTGCGGGTGACGAGTTGGTCGACGTAGTCGCGCGCGGCGGCGACACGCGCGCGGGAGTCGTCGGTGAGGCGGACCTCGTGTTCGCGCCCGTCGGCGACGCGGGCGACCTGATCGAGCGTGAGCGAATGGCCGTCGATGGTTAGCATGGCGACATAGGTACACCGCGTTTGGGGCGTCGTCAACCCACCCCGGGGGGGAGGGGGTCTGGGTAGGGATTTTTCACGCACATGTGAAGGGTTGAGACGGGTTGGGTCGTAGTCCTGGTATCCCGTTGCTGTCACGGGACGCCACCCCTACCCCGGGGGGTGGACGCAGCCGTTTCTGCTGACCCCAGGGAGACCACGCATGTCACACGACGTTCGGTCCGGGTCCACCACGGTGCTCGCGCTCTGGCTGTCGATGACGATGGGCCTCGCGGCGTCCCTGGGGGCGCAAGCGACGGGGAGCGTGCGCGGCACGGTGATCGACAAGGAGTCGCTGGCGCCGATCCGCGGCGCGAGCGTGACGCTCAAGGAAAGCGGCGACAGGACGCGGACGTCGGACGTCGGATCGTACGCGTTCTCCGCCGTGCCAGCGGGCACCTATACCCTCATCGTGGTGGCGATCGGCCACGTGCGCGTTGAGCGACCGGTCGCGCTCGCGCCCGGGCAGTCGGCGGTGGTCGACGTCACGATGCAGCACGTTGTGACGGGACTCAGCGGGGTCGTCGTCACGGCGTCACGCACGGCCACGCAGATCCGCGACGTGCCGGCCGCGGTGAACGTCCTCACTGACAGCGCGATCCTCCAGGCCACCGCCACCAACTTTACCGAGGCGATCAAGACGGTCCCTGGCGTGTCCGTCGGATCCTTTGGTGAAAACTTCAACTCGATCCAGATGCGGGGCGTTCCGCGGTTTGGCAACGAGAACGAAGGCACGTTGATCCTGCTCGACGGCGTGCCGCAGACCGACTCCCGGAACAGTGCGCAGATCCTGACCCTGCCGATCGACAACATCGACCATATCGAGATCGTGAAGGGTCCCAACTCGGCCCTCTATGGCCGAACGGCGATCGCCGGCGTGGTCAGCATCTTCACGCAGAACCCGACGCCGGAGCACCATTTCACGGCCGACCTGCAGACCGGTCAGTGGGGACTCGTTCGCGGGGCGTTCACCGCGTCGGGACCGATCGAGACCGGGAGCCCGGCCGGCTATGTCTTATCGATGTCGGGGGACGAGCATCAGAGCTTCCACGACGTGGCGCCCTACCATAAGCACGCGGCGTCGCTGTTCGCCAAGGTCACGACGCCGCTCGACAGCGCGACGCGGCTCGTCACAGAAGTGAACTATGCCTTGAACCGAGGCGGGACGCCGACGGGCGATCCCCTCGTCCAAGGCACGCACCTGCTGTCGTCGATCGACCGGGGGTTCTCGCCGTACACGAACCTGAACCTGCCAACCGCGCAGTACAACGAGGAGCACGTGCGGACGATGGCCAGCGTCCGGCACGACTTTTCTCCGGCGGCGAACGTGGCCGACGTGTTTGGGTATCGGCACGATCTGTGGAATTTCGTGAACGACGGCGATTTCCTGACGGGGCCGTCGGCGCCGGGCGGCGACACCGTGACCCTGTTTCCGTTTTCACGGCTGCGGCAGGAAGACGCGTGGTATGATGACGCGCGGGCGGAGCTTCGGTTTGGTCCGCCGGTGTTTCAGAACCGCATCCTGGTCGGTGGGACGTTCGACCGGAACACCGGGACCGAGGGGACGCAGACGAACTACTCCGATCCCGTCAGCCAGGGCGTCCCGATCAACTACCATAACCCGATTTATCCGAACGCGTCCGAGCTGCTGACGATCGACAACGGGACGGTCGTGTACCAGGGCACGTTCTTGAGCGCGTACGCGCAAGATGAGATCGTGATCCTGGATCGGATTCGCCTGAACGCCGGTCTCCGGTACGACCACGATGCCGTCGACGCTGCGAATGAGATTCCAGGGTCGCCGACGACGCGGTATGCCGCGGCCGGGCACAAGTTCAGTCCCAAGGCGGGGGTGAGCATCCGCGTGCTCGATCCGCCCGCGTCCCGTGGCCCGGAGCTCAGCGTCTACGCGGAGTACGCGACGGCGTTTCGGCCAGGGACGGTGCCGACGGACATCACGGTGGCGCCCAACCCCAGCAACCCGCTGGCGCCCGAGAACATCACGAACTATGAGGGGGGGATCAAAGGCAGTGCGTTCAACTCGCTGATTGGGTTTGATGTGTCGGCGTTCAGCATGTTGCGGGACGGGATCGAGATTCTGCTGCCGGGACCACACCCCAACACGTTCCTGACGTCGCCGGGTGGGCAGGAGAAGTTCAGGGGGATCGAGACGGAGATCGACGTGCAGCCGACGACGCATCTCTCGCTGCACGCCTTCTACGCGAAATACGATGGAGAGTATGGCCGATTTACGTTCCAGCAGGGCAACACCCTGGTGGATCTTCGGGGGTTGCGCGTGAATCTGTCGCCGCATGACATGATCAACGTGGACGGGACGTACACGGTCGGTCCGGTTGGTCTCACCGTGGCGGGGTTGTACGAGGGCGATAAGGCGCTGGATCCGCAGAACGTGTATATCCTGCCGCCGAGCTTCACGCTGAATGGCCGGTTGAGCTACCGGTGGCGGAAGTACACGGCGGCGGTGGGGGTCGAGAACATTCTGAATCGGGTCAACTTTGTCGACGGGGAGATCACGGCACCGCTGTATGCGTTCACAGGGCCGCCGCGGCGGGTGATCGTGGAGCTCAGGGCGACTTTTTAGCCGCGGGCGCCCCGCCGCCTGGGGCGCTTCGGCGATAGCTTTGCCGTATGTCGGTACAGATCCGTCCGGCCACGGCCGGTGATGCGGCGGCGCTGTCGGCGTTTGCGGCCGAGACGTTTCATGCGACGTACGCGGCGTTCAACACCGCGGAGAACATGGCGGCGTACATTGACGCGGCGTTCAGCCCCGAACGGCAGCGCGGCGAGATCGAGGATCCGTTGTGGGTCGTGCTGCTGGCCGTTGAGGAAGCGGCAATCGTGGGGTATGCCCAGATCGCGCCAGGGAACGGAGCGCTCGAGATCAAGCGCTTCTACATCGCACCGTCGCGGCACGGATGCGGCGTCGCGCAGGTGCTCATGGACGCCGCGGTCCGTAGCGCAGCCGCGCGCGGCGCCGGAGCGTTGTGGCTGAGCGTGTGGGAGCGCAACCCCCGCGCGATCGCGTTCTATCGCAAGGTGGGATTTGCCGAGACGGGTGTCACGACGTTCCAGTTCGGATCGGAGACTCAGCGGGACCTGCTCATGATGCGACATCTGACGACGGCAGACAGGCCGCCATCGTGAGCTGGTTGGCGGTGCTGTAGCAGCCAGTCAGGGGCAGGACCTGAGGGGTGACGGCAGGGGCGCTTTCGGACCGAATGCCTGCGCCGTATCGCGCTGCGGACGATTGGTCCGTGACAGCGCGCGCTGACGCGCCAGTTCCTGCACTCCCAGATCGTGGTACTCCGCGCTTGTGAGCGACGCCAGAAAGGCGACCACGTCGTCGATGTCCGCTTCCGTCAGGCCGAGGGGCTGGATGTCCACATCGAGATACGCGTCGTGTAGTCCGTCCCCCTTGTTGTAGTGGTCCAAAACGTCATACAGCGTTGCCTGCGAACCGTCGTGGAAATAGGGCCCCGTCACGAGCACGTTGCGGAGGTCCGGTGTCTTGAAGGCGGCAATCGCGGACTCTTTCCTCGTGATGAGAAAGCGGCCAAGCACGGACAGGTCGGTCTGGATGGCGGCCTGATCGATGGCGGCAGTACTGCCCGAATTGATGCGCTGTTCGGCGTCGCATGCCAATTGCCCGACATTGCGCCCCGTGATCCCGATTCCGATGTTGTGAAAATTGTTATCCGTAAAAAAGGTGACGTCTCGACGTTGTTCCGAGAGTGCGTGACACTTATTGCAGCGACCGCGGGTGTTGAAGATCTCCCATCCGCGCGCGCTGGCAGCGTCAATGGCATTCGGGTCGCCGGCGACGAAGCGATCGAAAGGCGAGTTAAAGGAGTAGAGAGTCCGCTCGTAGGACGCGATGGCGCGCACCAGGTCGGCGCCGCTGGTCGGGCGGCCGAACACGCTCCGAAACGCCACTTGATATTCATTAATGGCCTCGATGCGGCTGACGGCAGCCTCAAGGCTGGGCTGGCCCATTTCCATCGGATTCGCGATCGGGAGCGCGGCCTGTTCCTCGAGCGTCATCGCACGCCCGTCCCAGAACTGCGTCTTATTGTAGAGGGCGTTAAGAATCGTTGGAGCGTTGCGCTGGCCAACGTGGCCTTTGATCCCAACCGAGGTGGGCCGCCCGTCCGTGAAGGCATGCGCGGGATCGTGGCACGTGCTGCAGGCGATGGTACCGTCCGCCGACAAACGGCCGTCGAAGAACAATTTCTGTCCGAGTGCGATTTTCTCCGGTGTTTGCGGGTTGTCCGGCGGTATCGCTGCCTGAGTTGCAGCTACTGGGAGGCCAGGCTGGCGAAGGGATCGGGGACGAGCTAGTGGGTCTCCTTGCGGAGTCGGCGCGTACTGCGGCGCCTGCTCCTCGTCAGACTGTTCAGGAGCGTTGTTGTAGGCACCGCAACCAGGCAACCACATCGTGGCGCTGCTTATGATTGCCGCTGCAAGAACCAGTCGCGTTCGCTTTGTAGGCTGCGGACGAGATACGCCGTTGACGCTTCGGTCGGCCATGGAGAATCCTCCTCCCTCACCCGCCAGGCGTGGCACGCGTGTGCCGTGCTGAGTGCGTGTCAGCGAAATCTCTGCCAACTGGACCAAAAAGGGGGGTGTACGCGGGGTGCGAGTACGCGGCCCTACCGAGGCTCAGGCGAGAGAGGCATGTTAAGAGCCCCGGATACCGAGACCATGACCGATGCGCGACATCGACACTGGCATTTCTCGCCGCGACTGGCTCGTCCTTAGTCTCGCCGCGAGCGGCGGGATCGCTGCTCAGCGCGTCTTCGGCGCGCACCGCGTCCTCGGCCCAGACTCATCGGGCGGCCTTGTCATCCACAATCCGCGCGCCCTCGACGCCGAGGCGCCGCTCAGCGCCCTGGCCACGCCGCGCACACCGGTCGAACACTTCTTCGTCCGCAGCCACTTTGGCCCGCCCGTGCAGCTCCCACTCGCGTGGACATTGACCATCGATGGCCTGGTGAGTCAGCCGGCGACCCTCTCGCTCGACGACATCCGGGCCCTCGGCCCCCAGTCGTACACCACCACACTCGAATGTGCTGGCAACAGTCGTGGGATCTATGCGCTCCCGGTCACATCCGGCGTCCAGTGGGCGTATGGCGCTGTGAGCACCGCTGACTGGACAGGCGTGCCGTTGGGCGCGGTGCTCGCACGCGTGGGCCTCAGGCCGTCGGCGCGCTATCTATGGATGGAGGGGCAGGATCACGCGCCGCTCCCGACCGTCCCCAAGTTCCTCCGCAGCCTGCCCCGCGATGTGGCCCTCGACGGCGCGTACATCGCCTACGAGATGAACGGCCGGCCCATCCCGCTCCTCCACGGCGGCCCGGTCCGCCTCATTATGCCCGGTTGGTTTGGCATGGCGTCCACCAAGTGGCTCACCCATATCCACGCCATGCCAAACGAATCGGACAACTACTTCATGCGGACAGGCTATCGCTACGCCGATAAGCGCCCGGTCAGCGTCATGCAGACCAAGTCCATCATCGTCACGCCGTCGGCCGATGCGCGCGTCCCGCCGGGACGGCTCACCATGCGCGGTCAGGCCTGGAGCGGCGCGGGATCGGGTGGCATTCGCGGCGTCGATGTCTCCATGGACGGCGGCCAGACGTGGAGCGCCGGCCGCCTCGTCGGCGCCGAGGTGCCCGGCGCGTGGCGCGGGTGGGAAGCGGACGTCGCCGTGCAGCGTGGTGACGTCGTGCTCATGGCCCGGGCCACCGACCGCTCGGGAAACGTGCAGCCCATGCAGGCTGTCCCCAATCCCGGTGGCTTCGGCAACAACTCGATTCATCGGGTGCCGATCCATGTTGCATAGCTACTCGGCGGCACTCGCTTTCACCATGACGATCGTCGT